>JAJXXL010000199.1 GCA_021781115.1 Planctomycetota bacterium | reverse complement strand
CGCTGCGCCAGTTTCGCAGGAACAGCAGGACCATGATTCCCACCAGGGCCGAGCCAAGCAGGCTTTCGGTCAGCACACCCGCGACCGACCGGGTGACGAAGGGCGACTGATCGAACTCGAAGCTGACTTTGATATCGGGCGGCAAGACGGCCTGCATGTCGGGCACCGCCTGCCGAATACCCTGAATCACGCTCAACGTGGAAGCGTCTGAGCGTTTCGTGGCGAGGATATAGACGGCCCGCCGACCATTGACGAGCGCGTAGCCCGTGGGGGCGTCCATGAAGTCGCGGACGTGCGCCACGTCGCGCAGATACACTGGTTTGTCGCCCGCGCGAATTGGAATCGTTTCGAGCTCGCGCACGTCGCGTACGACCGAATTCACGGGAACAATGGCAAACGTGTCGCCCAGGGGCAGGTTGCCCGACGGGCTGATCGTGTTTCCCGTCGACAGTGCGGCGACGATTTCTTCGGGAGAAATTCCTTGCGCCTGAATCCGGTTCGGATCGACCGTCACCACGACCGTGCGTTGCGCCCCGCCAAATGGCGGCGGCGCAGAAACGCCCGACAGACTGGCAAATATCGGCCGCACACGGAACAGGGCCAGATCCTGAATTTCGGCAATGGTTCGCGTTTCGCTCGAAAGGACCAGATACCCCACCGGGACGCTGCCGGTGTCGAACCGCATAACGAACGGCGAGACTGTTCCCGGAGGCATGAACGCCTGCGACCGGTTGACGTAGTTGATCGTCTCGGCCATGGCTTGCGGCATGTTCGTGCCCGGATGAAAAAACAGCTTCATCAGGGCGGTGCCCTGAATGTTTTTCGATTCGACGTGGTGGATGCCGCTGATGTACAGGAAGTGGTACTCATAATAGTTCGTCAGGTAGCCTTCCATTTGTGCCGGGTCCATGCCCGAATAGGGTTGGCACACGTAGATCACGGGCAGGTTCAACGATGGAAAAACGTCGACTTCCATCCCCTTGGGGAGGCCAGCCGGCCAAGGCAGGCCGATCTGTTCGCAGACCGAACGCCCCACGGCCAGGCAACTCCCCGCGGCAATCGCGATCAATGCCACCAGCACGGTGAACGGTCTCCGCAACGCCAAGCGGACAGGATTCATGAAGAAATTCCCGATCTATGCCGCCATCAATTCCAGAAAAACCGATGCTCCCGCTGCAATGAATACGGGAGAACGATGTACGTTTGGTCTTTATCGGCGACCTGGCCGTTGCGACCGGCAAATTGTGCAAACTCGTTAAATCCTAGCCATGCGGCCTGCCGATGATAAGCCAATACCACTCCTTAGCAGTCGTTGCAATACCACTCCTTAGCAGTCATTCGACACGCCCACCATGCCGTCGATTTTCAGGCATTCGCCGTCAAAGTGTCGCGCCGGATGTTCGGGCGAGCGCCGGGCGATGCCTGGTAATACGGGGCGCAGGTTTCGCGTTCCACGTGTTAAGCCGATCGGGCGAACAACTCAGCCATGTGGGTACTGGCCGATTCTCTGGGGCTTGGTACTGACCGCGGGTGTCGGATGCGCTGCAACCGGTTCGCGCGCGGCGGATTTGCCTGCAACATCCGTAACGGCGCCGGTCAAGGTCGGGCCGGTCGCGGTCACGCCAACGCGGGGCAAATCGGCAGGCTCAGAGGAGGCCGTTCAAACGGTATCGCATTCAGAACCTGCGGACCATGGCGCCAAGCCTGCCGCCGCTGTGCAAACGGCTGAAGCGCCCAGTTCGACCGGCGGACCTGCGCCCGCGATGCTGCCAGCGGGTGTCGCCGCGCTGGAAAGTGACCGCCCGTTGCAGGACATGAACCTGGGGACGGCGCTATCACTGACAACCGGGCGCAACCCGCAAGTGGCGTTTGCCAATGAGCGAATTCATGAGGCGTTCGCGACGCTGGCGGCGGCAAAGGTGCTCTGGTTGCCGACGATTCGCCCGGGAATGGGCTATAACACGCACAGCGGACCAATTCAGGATACCACCGGCAACACTGCGAGTTTCAACCGCTCGTCGTTTGAAGCCGGTTTGGGTTCGTTTGCGGTGGGTGCGGGCACGCCGATGCTTCCTGGCGTCTGGGCGAATTTTCAACTCGCCGATGCGATCTTCCAGCCGCAAATTGCGGCACGAACCGCCGCAGCGCGGCAGGCAGGGCTGACGGCAGCGACGAACGACCTGTTGCTTGCGACGGCCGTGGCGTATATGAACTTGCTGGATGCGACAGAACAGAAGGCGATTGCCCGCGAGACCGAGGAACACACGCGCGGCCTGTCGGAGCTGACGGCTGAATTTGCCAGAACTGGAGAGGGAAACCAGGCCGACGCTGACCGCATGCAAACCGAATTGAATCTGCGCACGAATGACGTCGAGCGGGCCGATGAGGCGGCTCAGGTGGCATCGGCCCGATTGGCCGAATTGCTGCATTTCGACCCGACAATTCCAATTACGCCCCAAGAGCCGACGGTTGTCCCCGTCGAACTGGTCGACCTGACAACACCCGTCGAGGGGCTGGTTGCGACCGGGTTGACGCGACGCCCCGAATTGGCCGAGAACCAGGCGTTGGTGGGCGAGGCAGTTCAGCGTTTGAAGCGTGAAAAAAACGCACCCTTGCTGCCCAGCGTTTTGCTGGGCGCGAGCGACCTGGGGTTCGGCGGGGGAACGGGCGGTGCAGCGACGGCGAACTATGGCAATCGCGTCGACGCCGACGCGATTGCCTATTGGCAGGTGCGCAATTTCGGATTGGGCGAAAAGGCGGCGCGCGATCAGGCACAAGCCCGGTTGCAGCAGGCGCAATACCAGCAGATTCAATTGATGGACCGCGTTTCGCGGGAAGTCACCGAGGCATACGCCCAAGCCCGCGCCCGCAAGCGGCAGATTGCCACCGCCGAACAGGGCGTGGCCGCGGCGACGCGATCTTACGCCCGAAACTTCGAGCGAATTCGCGAAGGGCAGGGGTTGCCGCTGGAGGTCTTGCAATCGCTTCAGGCGCTTGATCAATCGCGGCGCGAATACCTGCGAACGCTGGTCGATTACACCACGGCCCAGTTTCGCCTGCATCGCGCCATTGGCTGGCCGACAGGTTGAAAAACGGCATTCATTGACGGGCCGGGCTGGCGGGCAAGACACGGACCTTCGAACCGACGATTTCCAGCCGACCGGCGGCAAACAGTCTGATCGCTTCGGGATAGGTTTCGCACTCTGCGGCAAACACGCGTGCCGCCAGCGCGTCGGCGGTGTCGTCGTCCTGCACGGGAACACAGCGTTGCAGGATGATCGGACCGGCGTCGTAATGGTTGTCGGCGAAATGGACCGTGCACCCGCTGATTTTGGCCCCGCGCTGGAGCACGGCCTCATGGACGTGGTGACCGTAATAGCCCTGCCCGCAAAATGCGGGAATCAGGGCGGGGTGGATGTTCATGACGCGAAATTGAAAATCGTCGGGAATCTGAATCAGCGTCAGAAACCCCGACAGCGCGACGAGGTCGACCCGGGCCGCGCGACACAGATCAAAAACTGCCGCCGAATAAGACTCGACGCTCGAAAAATCGCGGCGGGCCACGACCTCGCAACGCAGCCCGGCATCGCGTGCGCGGGCCACGCCGCGGCAGTCAGAGCGGCTGGCGATCACCAGGACGGGCTCAGCCGGCAGCGTGCCGTTCGCGATCTGCGTCAGGAAATTTGAAAGCGTTGTTCCACCGCCGGAAATGAACACAGCCAGCCTCAGCGGGCGATTGACCGCCGCCAGATAGGGACGAACAGCTCGGTGTTGCGGGGAGGTGATGTCGGCGGAATTCATGGAACCTGGTGCGGTCGCTGCGTCGCCTGTTCGGGCCTGGCTGCTCGCCGATTGCGTATTTTCTCAAACGGTATAGGGTTGCGACGACCCACCGCGCAACGTCCGTTGACAGAATCAGCCCGTTCCTTATAATTCGACAACTGCCTTTGAGGGAAGCCCGTCGAGGCCAATTGTGCGTGATTTTTGTCAAAGAAAGTTCTGTGGATCCGTCGATTCCGCCAAAAAGAACTCTCAACGGCCGACACAGCCGCGCGCCGAAAGTCACCCCGCCGGGACGGCGGGTTTTCGCACGGCTTTCGCCGTTCATTTCGCAGGTCAACTTCAGGAAAGCACTACCATGTCTGCCAACGTATTGAGTTTCACCGACGCCAACTTCCAGAATGAGGTCCTGGCCAGTGAGTCGCCGGTGCTGGTCGATTTTTGGGCGCCGTGGTGCGGCCCGTGCAAGTTGATCGCGCCAACGATCGAAGCTCTCGCCGAAGAATATGCGGGAAAGGTCCGCATTGGCAAATTGAACACCGATGACAATCCGAACATGGCTTCGACGTTTAACGTCAGCGCGATTCCCACGGTCATGTTGTTTAAAGGTGGCGAAGTGGTCGACAAATTCGTCGGGGTTGTCAACAAAGCCAAGCTGGCAACATCGCTCGACGCACATGTCGGCTGATCGAGCGTTGCCGTTGGTCGGCCAGACCAGGGCGGCTGTCTCGTGGAACCAGCAAGTCTTTGTTTTCGAGCCGTTTCTGCCGCTGCTGAGCTGCCCGGTTATCGTTCGTCGGGGAAAGGACTCCCGGGGTGAGCCACACCGTTCAATCCGAGCGCGATTCGCCGCTGCCCGCACCTCCTGAAAACGTGCGGGGTGTGCCGGTGCCGTCAGGGTTGCGAATCGACCAGCCGCACGAGGTCGACGACCCTGCGCGCGGCGGCGTCCCGCTCGAAGGCATTGGCCGCGCCCCGCCGGTACTGCCTGGCCAGACTGCGCCCGACGAAATCCGGAAGGCGCCTGAAGCGGGGCCGTCGGGCGATTTCGCGTACGATCAGTTGCTGGTCCAGGCAGGGCAACTCGCCGAGCATTTGCGGCGACAATACGTCGAACTCGACCGCCGCGAGTTTCGCCTCAGTTCGCAACTGGCGCAACTTGACCAAGAACGGCGCGCAGTTCGGATGTGGGCCGCAGAACTCGAAACCGAGCTGCACGAACGTGAAGCGGGGCTGGCCCGCGGCGAGGCCGAACTCGCCGAACGTACGGGGGCCGCCCGCCAGCGCGCCCAGGAACTTCAAGACTTGCACCAGACCCTGATGCGCGAACGCCATGCCCTCGAGGCCGAGCGCAGCGAGGCCGGACGCGACGTCGAACGCCAACGGCAGGATGTGGCGCTCGAGCATGCGCGGCAGCAACTGGAACTGGAGCAAGAGCGCGCCGCATGGCGGGCCGAGCGCGACGTCAGCCTGGCCCAACTCGACGCCGAACGGAACCGCCAAGCGGCCGAAATCGAACAACTGCGTCAGGCGATGCGTGAAGAGGCCGAATGCCTGCGCATCGAGTTCGCGGCCGAAATGGCAGCAAAGGAACGCCGGCTTGAACAACAGCAGTTCGAGCAGCAGGAAGAACACACGCGGCAAGAAGGTGAATTTCGCCAGGAGCGCGCGCTGTTTGAAAACCGCGTGCGATTCCAGCAGGATCATTTGCAGCGACTGCGCAACGACCTCGAAGCAGATCAAGCGGCATTTCGGCGCGAGCAACAAGTCGAGAAATGCCGGCTTGAGGATCTGGCCACCCAACAGTTGCTGCGCAATCGGCAACTGGCCCGCGCCGTGCACCTGCTCGAACAGCGCGAACAATCGGTCGATCGCGAACGCGAGACGCTGTTCAAATCGCGGCGGGCGCAGGAGGAAAGCCTGCGGGCTGAACGTGAAAATCTGCGCCGAGAGCAGACCGCGTGGGAACAAGAGCGTGAGTCGCAACGCGCCGACATCCGCCGACAGCAGGACATGCTCGGTCTGCACGCCGACAACCTCGAAACCCGTCGAATCCGTTTGGACCGGCTGCGCGGGGAGTTGGAGGAAACGAACCGCAAGACGCTCGAAATGCGGCTGGCGGTGGAAGAGGCTTTCGCGCAGATTTCGCATGCCAACGGTGCCGAAACTGCGAGACAGCGCGTTGAAGAAGCCCGCAATATCCTGACCGAGCATTACCGGCACACGCGAGACGCCTTGTTGCAACAGCGGCATGAACTGGAATCGCTGCACGCCCGCCAACAGGAACAGCGCCAGGAATTGCACGCCGAGCGACGCGGCTTGGCCGACTGGCTGGCACAGCAGGAACTCAGGCTGCGACAGCGCGACGCCGAACTTGTGCAAGAACGCGCCGCGCTCGACGCCCGCGAGCAGGCATGGCGCGCGGCTGAAGAACGCTGGACGAGCGACAAGCTTGAGGCCGAAGCGGTCATTCGCGATTTGCTCAGGCAATTGGGCGAGGTCGCGAATACCCAGCGCGGACCATGTCCAGACGAATGACGGCGTGGTGGGCATGGCGTGGCGCCAAACAAGCCCTGCGGCACGATCCGGCCAGCAGGCTTCGCGGACCTGGAAGAGCTGCAGGGGCGCACCTCGGCGTGGCCATGCGTCATTTCGTCATGCCGTACTTTTTCATCTTGTTGTACAGAGTGACGCGGCTGATGCCCAGGGCCTTGGCTGTGCCCGTGCGGCTGTAGTTGTTCTTGAACAGGGCCTGCTCGATGATTTCCCGTTCGCTGAACGCGACCTGCTGGCCTAGAGAATTTCGGGCGGGTTCGTAAACAAGACGTCCCGTGTCCTGCGTGGGCCGGCCTTCGTTATTCGGCCCTGCCTGACACATCACGACGTGCGACGGCAGGTGGTGTGCGGCGAGTTTACCGTCACGGCAGTAAATGACGGCCCGCTGGATGACGTGTTCGAGCTCGCGCACATTGCCGGGCCAGGGGTAGCGATACAACGCCGCGTACAGGTCTTCTGCGATCGACTCGATTTTCACGCCGTGCTTCGCCGAGAGCTCCTGGATGAATTTCTGCGCGAGGGGAATGACGTCGGGCCTGCGGGACCGTAATGGCAACACGTCAAACTTCAGCATGTTTAACCGATAATAGAGGTCGGGGCGGAACTTGCCCTGCTCGACGAGCGGTTGCAGGTCGACGTTGCTGGCCACGATCAACCGGGCTTCGGATTTGAGAGTCCGGTTTGAACCAACTGGCTCAAACTCGCCCGATTCGATGACCCGTAGCAATTTGACTTGTTGTTCGAGGCCGAGGACGTCGATTTCGTCCAGCAGAATTGTTCCCCGGCGGGCAGCAACGAACTTGCCGTCTTTGTCGGCGTGTGCGCTGGTAAACGCCCCCTTCGAGTGGCCGAACAGTTCACTTTCGATGAGGTCTGCGGGCAGGGCCCCGCAGGCCACGGTCAAAAACGGTTCATTACGACGCGGCGAAATCTCGTGAATCAGCTTCGACAAAAACGTCTTGCCGGCACCCGTCTCGCCGATGAGCAACACGGTCACGTCATGCCCGGCGGCGACTTCCAGGTCTGACAACATCATGCGCATCCGCGGCGTATTCGTTTCGAACCGCCGCGTCAGCCCGGCAACCACGTAATCCGGTTCTGCCGCCAATGCCGGACTCGCTTCGGCAACCTCGGCCGGGCCGACTTCGACTGGTTCAGGGGTGGCCGGCGCACCGGGAATGTTCTCCAGAAAGAAGCTGGCAACGTCGGCCACAGCGGCATCAGCGTCGAATCGGAGAATTCCGCCGCACGCCAACCGGCGTTCAATCGGCTCGGGCAAGCATTGTGCGGTCAACACACACAACTCCGCTTGCGGGAACGCGGTCTGAAAATCTTCCAGGAACCGCTCTTCGGCGTGCCCACCTTGGGTCACCGTGCGAAAATCAGCGACAAACCCCTGTGGGACTCGCTGTTTGAGTTCGCGGCGGGCGTCATCGACCGAAAGGCAGCTTGACACACAGAAATGATCGGCGAGCTGCGTTTGCAAAGTCGCGGAAAAGTTCGGGTCGCGACTCACAGCGAAGATCAGGGGGAGGGGCATCGCGATCCTTTGGGCATCAAACGTGATGTGGCGTGGACGAGACCAGTGCATGATGCACGGCTGCGGTATTCAATCTCTTGAACAAACGGAATGCCAAACTGTTCAGAAATCAGAACGAACGTCATTACTTCTGATATCCAAAACAGTTACAGCATTCTCGATAAGAATGCCGCTGCAGCCTGCGATGATAATTCGCCACGTCAACTGCCCCTCGATGATTCCAATTCTCACCACGCGGCAACACCCTGACCGACATACCATGGCCCTCCATCTTTATCTGCCACGCGCCACGGCGATGCGATGAGTTTGCCGGCAGCCCCACTCCCGCCGACAGATGCCTTTTTTCATTATGAATTTCCCCCAGATTGTGAGCGTGTCTCTGCCTGGGAGTGGGCGAACTTGACTTGGCGACAGGTATCATGGCATTCTGACGTCGTGCGCATCGGCTAAGGTTGGCCGGACTGGCGGCGTGCGGGCGGAGCGACGAGTGGCGGTTCCTGTCGAGGTGATCAACGGGGTTTGGCATGGCTGCATTGCGTTTCGGAATCGTCGGCGGAGGATTTATTTCAGCGTTTCACCTGCGTGCCCTGCGCGAGGTGCGCGACGTCGAAGTGGTGGGCCTCGTGTCGCGAACGCCGCCGGTTAAACTTGCCGAATTTGTGCAACAGAACAACCTCGGCAGCGGCCGTATTTTCGACCGCGTGCGCGACATGCTGCCCCACGTCGACGTCGTGGCGATCTTTGCCCCGAATTTCACGCGGCTCGCGATTGTGGAAGAAATCGTCGCCGCGGTCCGCGGCGGAACCCGGCTGAAGGGGCTGATTTGTGAAAAGCCGTTGGCCCGCAATCTTGCTGAAGCCCGTAAAATGGTCGAGCTTGTTGAATCAGTACGGCTGCCCAACGCCTATTTTGAAAACCAGGTGCACATGAAAACTATACAGGCTGCGCGCACGCAGCTTGCACCGGTTATTGCGGCCATGGGCGTCCCGACGCTGACACGGTCGTGGGAAGAACATGCCGGCCCCCATAACGCCTGGTTTTGGGATCCGGTTCGGCAAGGGGGCGGTGTGATGAGCGACATGGGTTGCCACTGTCTCGCGGTCGGCTGGTACACACTCACCCCACCTGGTCGCCCGCCTACGTTTCTTGTGCCGCAGCAGGTGTCGGCCGATCTGGCCTTGTTGAAGTGGGGGCAACCGCGGTGGCGGCAGGAACTTGCCGAAAGGTATGGCGTCGATTACGAACGTACGCCCGCCGAAGACTTCGCGACGGGCATGGTCACGTATTGCAATCCGGAAACGGGGCAGAAGGTCAAAGGGCAGTTTTCGGTTTCATGGATGTACGACAAGCAAGGCCTGCGGCTGGCGCTTGATGCGCTTGGCCCAGGCTATGCGATTGACATGAACACCTTGCGCTCGCCGCTGGAACTGTTTATTGGTGACGCGGCGGCGGCCAGCCTGACCGATTCGGAATTGGCGCTTGAGAAATCGCAGGCGAGTTGCGGCTTGCTCGCCGTGCAGGCCAACGAGCCCGATTTGTATGGGTATACCGATGAAAACGCCGACGCAGTTGCGGCTTTCCGCGATGACCGCCCCCCTCTGCTCGACTGGCGCTATGGAGTCGAAATTGTGCGGCTGACAATGGCCGCGTACCTCTCGGCCGAGCGGAGGGCCACAGTCGATCTGACCGATCGTTCGACGTGTGCCGCGCTCGAAAGCTATATTCCGCTGATCCAGCAAGGACTCGGACGACAGGTTTTGTAAGTCGGCAAAGCGGCAGATCGGCCGATGTTTGCGCCGGCAAATTGCCCATTCTTCGATGGCACTGCGTCCCGGCGGGCGATTATCGTCCAGATTGGCCCATGCCGCAATTTGAGCGACACTTGCATGATTGCTCATGAACGATATACTTACTCGATTCAGCATGTCGCGGTGCGGTCCTGCTGAACAGCGAGCTGGGTGTCGCCATCAGGAAGTGCCCTGTTTGTAGAAGAATTGTGACGTATACCGGGCCAGGCGACGCGTATTGGTCTCTGGACAGGTTGCGTTTTTGACTGGCAGGTTTGTTGGCGGAGTATTTTCAGTGACGACAACGAAAGAACGCATGAACGTCGAAGAGCTATTCGCTGCGGACAAATTCGGCGTCGAAGAAATCCATCAGCTCGAACAGGCAATTGCCGACGAATACTCTGACGTTCGTCGGCTTGCAGCGGAGCTGCGCGACCAGATCGAGGCGGGTGAAAAATCGAAAGTGAAACTGCTGCAGGCGGGTATTGCCCATTACCTGCTGGCGAAGCACGAACTTGCTGATCAACTGTTGTCGAAACTGCCGGGCGACGGTGTTGCCCAGTATTATCATGGGCATGTGTTGTTGGCGCTGGGCCGCAATCGCGACGCGATCAAGGCGTTCGACCAAGCGTCGAAACATGGGTACGAGCCAGTGCAGTGCATGTTGTGCCGCGCCGGGGCGCTCAGAGCAACGGGCGATCTCGATGCCGCTGAAGAATTGCTCAAATTGGCATCGTCGCAGGGTGGTGGCACGCGGGCCGAATACTGCTTCCAGATGGGCTGCGTGCTTTCAGACCGGGGCGACACGTATGGTGCCGTCGAATATTTTGAGCGCGCGGTCGATATGAACCCCGGGCACTCGAAGGCGCTGTTCTGGCTGGCTGGCGAAAACACGCTTCGCGGCAATGATGACGAGGCGATTCGCCTGTACGAACGGGCGCTCGCCCGCCCGCCTCTGTACCTCGGCGCCCTCATGAATCTGGGGCTCCTCTATGAAGATGCCGAAAATTATTCGGCTGCCGCCTATTGCTTCCACCGGGTGCTTGAAATCGCCCCCAGTCATGAGCGCGCCCACCTGTACCTGAAGGACATCGACGCCGCACATGACATGTACTACGACGAAGACTCTTTGCGGAATCAGGCACGGCTCAATCAGATTCTCGAGATTCCGGTAACCGACTTCGAACTTTCAGTACGTAGCCGGAATTGCCTGCAAAAGATGGGCATTCGCAATCTGGGTGACCTGACCCGAACGAGCGAGCAGGATTTGCTGAACGGCAAAAACTTTGGTGAGACCTCGCTCCTGGAAATCAAGGAAATGATGGAATCTCGCGGGCTGCGGCTCGGTATGGGCGCGGCAAAAGAACGCCCCCGCGATTACGGTTTCGCCCAGGAAGGCCTCAACCCGCAACAGCAGGCGCTGCTCAGCCGCCCCGTGGCTGATCTCAACCTGACCGTTCGTGCACGAAAGTGCATGTCACGGCTGGGCATTACGACCCTGGGCGAACTGGCCATGCGCACGCAGGACGAACTGCTTGAAACCAAGAACTTTGGCGTGACGTCGCTCAATGAAGTTCGCGCCAAGCTCGCCGAACTTGGGCTCAAGCTGCGCAACGACTGACCACTGGCCTTTGATACGCCGGTTGCATTTCACCGCGATCATGGGAGCCCGCGTTGAGCCAATCGCGGTTCTTCGTTTTCGCCCTGCTTGCGGTGGTGTTCGCAGGGATCTGGCTTACGGCACCGCGGCGCTCGCCGCCCGACCGAGGGGCGGTGTTGCAAATTCTCGCGGTTGACTCGCCCGCCGGCCAATCTCCCCGTGTGCGCGTGGGGCTCCTTGCCGATGCGGTGCGCTCGCTGAGTATTTCGATCTCCGGCCCGTTCGTGGTTCGACCTGTCGGCGATGAGCGGGTGTTGCATCGGGCTGAGCGTCTGGAGTTCTGCGAGATATCGGCCACGCCCATCGGCCTGCGCGTGGGCCGACAGGAGTTTCCGATCACGCGGCTCGAAATTATGCCCCGCAACTCACCAGGGGCGTGGGTTGAAAACCATCAATATCGCGGTGCCATTCGCGTGTATCGGCAACCGGGTGGCACGGTCATCGCCGTCAACGTGCTGCCGCTCGAAGAGTATGTGGCCAGCGTGGTCGACAGTGAAATGCCGGCTGAGTTTTCGGCCGAAGCACGTGCCGCCCAAGCGATCGTCGCCCGCACTTACGCCCTGTACCAGATGCGTGCCGTGGCGGGAACCGGCTTGGTCGATCTTCACGCATCAACGCGGAGCCAGAAGTACCTGGGCTTCCAGTACAAAACGGCCGACGGGCGACGTTTGGCCGGCGAAACCGAAGACAGCCGTCGCTTGACGGCCGAAACCGCCGGGTTGGTGTGCCTGAGCCGGGGCGATCTGTTTTGCACGTACTATTCGGCGACGTGCGGCGGAACGACGTTGCAGGGGACGGAAATGTTTGCCGATGCGGCGGCTCCTCTGCAAAGCGTACCCTGCACATGGTGCGAAGCTGCGCCTTTGTATCGATGGTCGCTGCAAATCGCGCGGGCTGACTTGCAAGCCGACTTGGCGCGGTTTTTCAAGGGGCGCGGCGCCACGTTGGGCAAACTCCAAACGGTGCATGAAGAGACGCCGATCGTTGCGGGGAGACTACCCCAATTTGACATTCGTGGCAATCGCGGGACGGCACACGCCTCGGGGGCTGAACTCCGGCGGGCCATGACCGATCGCGGCGTGCACAGCCCACGATTTCATCTGAGCGACCAAGGGCCGACGTTTATGATTTCAGGACAGGGGCACGGGCACGGCGTGGGCCTGTGCCAATGGGGCGCACGGGGCCTGGCGCGCGCGGGCAGAAACCGGTTCCAAATACTGGCTTACTATTACCCCGGGGCGACAATTGCCCGAGTGGTTTATCCATAACCTGCGGTTTGGCGTGCCCACGACATTGCCGACCTACGACGCTCGCTTGCGGCGTGGGACGACCGGTCCGGCGTTTAATCGAGCGGGCTCCGCAAATTGGCGGTCGATTGGCGCCGCGCCGCTGGTACCGCCTGCTCCAAATCGCGGTGCAATTGCAGCCAGGCCGTTTCGGACCAGGCTGGGCGGGATGAACGCGAGATTCGCAACCAGCATAATCAGCCCGAATGTGGTCATGCCCAGGCAAAACGCAATTCCCAGGTGCAGGGGAATCGCCAAAACGAGCACCAGCGGGCGGGTCAGACGCGGCCAGATCAATACGCAATAGCTAACCTCCCAAGCGACGGTGACATGCGTAGCCAAGTTAACAAGCAACGGCCAGTGCACGAGCCAGGTCATATCGATCGACTGATATTCGAGGTTGGCGGCCGCTTGCCACAGTGCGGTTCCATTCCACCACGAAGGCCCTTGCAGTTTGGAAAGTCCGGCGGCCAGGTACAGTACGCACAGATGTACCTGTATCAGCCGGATTGCCAGATTGGCCGACACGCTGGAACAGACACGGCCCTGCCCGCACCGACTTTGCCGATCAAGCAACCGGCGGTCGATCGACCAGACGGCACCTGCCGGCCCGATCATCAAATACATCGCCAGCATGGCATTGAGCTGATCGAGGCCGAACAGGGCCAGCGGAACGCGATTGGCCATGCTCACCGTTGCAAGCCAGGCGGCGATTGCGGCAGTGCGGGTGCAAAACCCCACCATCAGCATGGCACATAGGGCTAGCACAACCCCGTGGGCGCACCACAAAGCTCCGTTTGACTGCAGTATCCAATGAACGCTCCAGACACTTCGGTCGGGCTGGGTGATCGCCGCACAGGCACGATCGCACCAACTCTGTTGACCAAAGAATGAGTCGAGTTCGAGCATCCACACCACGTTCGTATATAGCAACATTGCGCCGGTCAAAATACGAATCAATGCCAGCGTGGCCGCGTCGGCTGGGGTAAACCAGAACCGGTTCCAACCGGCACACGCTTGCTGCCGCATTTCGCTCAGGTAGGTGTGAACCAGGTTCATTGCACCCCCTGCGAGACAGGGCGTTCGGGGCTCGCGCCCCTGCGCACCGCCGCGGTGGCAGCCTGCGATGTCTGCTCGACCATGCCGCCGGCGTCAAATGTCCCGAGCAGCCGTTCGCGATAGAGCGACGGCTCGTCAAGCGGCTTGCCCGCCAGTACGGCCGCCGGTTCGGGCAACAGGTGTCGCATGAGGTACAAGGTCGCCCGTTGGCCACGGTGCACGTGCAGGATCCGCCGGGCGAACGACGCCACGTACGCACCGACAACCTCGGGCGCCGCGCCCGAGTCCATCAGCGCGTTGAGATGCTCGCTGAGCATGAAATACCGGTGGTACAACAAGCGCGGGCGGTGCCGGGTACGATCGGGAAAGAATCCCGACTGGCGTGAGCCGTCGGCCAGCTCCACTTCGTACCGCACAAGGTGGCTCGGCCCCGGTTCGGGGGCGAAGAAATGATACCCGTGATTCAGGTACGCCGCTTGAAGATACGGACGGTAAACCGACCACACGCGGTGGCTCAACGCCGAGGCGGGTGCGACTGAACACGGGCCAATCATGACCGCTCCGCAATGCGCGAGCAGCAGTACGCTGGCGAACCGGCGGGCGCGCGGCGACCACGGGCTGGTGGGTTCGGTGAATTGCGCTCGCGGCGAATTGCTGGGGGTGAAATCCATTTGCCGGTGTTATCGGCTGGTGAGGCGCTCGGGGGCCAACCGGCGCGGTTCATCCGCGCAGTCACGATAGAATGAAAAACCCGCACCAATTGGTACGGGTGATTCATTGAGCGCAATTCACGGCGAACCGCCAGCCGGTGCGGGGTAGCTCTGGAGAGACTGACACCAGGCACGTCCGTGTCAGTGGTGTGAGGCGACCGACCGCGGCGCTTCGTTGCGAAATTCAGGGAATTCGAACGTCAATTCCGAAAGCATGCCGGGGCGAAGCCAAACGGTTTCGGTCTTTTTGAGCGTCACCGCACCTTGCCTGACTTCGACACGAACGTTGAGCTTGTAGGGCACACCTGGCAACAGCGGCTCGGGCGGATTATGACTGCGAATTTCGCCCCGACCAGCCAGTTCAACGTCATTGACAAACACGTGTGCCGATGCCGGTGCCCGTACGGACAGCCCGCCAAAACGCGGGTGATCTTCGGCCTTGGGGTGCGGCCGCTCGCGGACAGCGGTCACCGCCGAGGGCATATTGTAGCTTTGGCCGTTCGAACTGTCTGTCACGGTGACATATCCCGGTATCGCGCCGCGCCGCACAACGTTTGCCTTGGGCGATGCGGTGGGCGTGGCAGGGTCAGACAACGTGCCGGTGCCAGGCCCAGGCGCTGGAGCGGGTACGTTGGCGGGGCCACCGGGGGGAAGGAACGGCACGGGCCCCTGTCCGGGTGCCCCTTGCGGGTATTGTGGATTCTGTTGGTACTGCGAATACGGCTGATTCTGCGGATAGGGCGGATATTGCGGATACTGGCCAGGCGTCATGCCCTGGACGGGATTCATGGCGTACGGCGCCATGCCGCCGGGGGCATAATACGAACCGGGTTGTTGGCCGGGAGGCATCGCGGGCATCCAAGGACCACCCCCGCCGTAGCCCGGCGACATCACAATCCCTCCACCCCAGCCCCCGCTGGAGCCGCCTGACGAACCACCGCTCGAGCCGCCACTGGATCCCCCCGACGAGCCACCCGAACTCCCAAAGAACCCGCCAGACGAGCCGAACCCGCCTGAACTCCCGCCCGAACTGCCGCCCGAACTGCCGCGCCAAAAAGCATTTGCCGATTGTGCATTCCAACCGACGAGTGCCGCAACAATTGCGACGGTTAATGCAAATCTTCGCATAAGACGCTCCGGCCCCCGCGGGGGCGGTCAATGGGCACAATTATCCACATGCAGCTTCGAGGATGCGAAAACATAGCACACGTTTTGCAAGTCTGCGCCGGTTGGTAGAGAGCATTATTAAATAATTATCAGAATGGTCAGGTTAAAATCGGCGCCATCGGCAACCTGAAAAATGCCGGCATAATCCACCTCGCGCCTGTGACCGAGATGAGACCCCATCGAGGGGCTTCATACCGGGCGTCAATGGCTGGCAGGTTGCGATTCGGCCGCAGCGTTGGCGGGCGCCAGGTCGCTTCGCGATTCGCGACGGTCGCTGAACCATTGAATTACGAAATAAAAGACGGGCGTGAGAAACACCCCGAACAGGGTCACGCCCAACATGCCCCCAAACACAGCCGTCCCCAGAGTTTGCCGCATTTCGGCGCCGGCGCCCCGCGAAATGACCAAGGGAACCACACCCAGAATGAATGCCAGTGAAGTCATGACGATCGGTCGCAGCCGCAATTGACAGGCTTCAAGAGTGGCCTGCCGGCGGGGGGCGCCGGCCTCACGCCGGGCCTTGGCGAATTCGACGATCAGAATTGCGTTCTTGCACGCCAAGCCAATGAGTACGACAAACCCCACCTGCGTGAAGATGTTGATGTCCATGCCCGATGCCGCAACGCCGACCACCGAACAAAGCAGGCACATCGGCACGACGAGAATGACCGCGAGCGGCAACGACCAGCTTTCGTATTGGGCCGCCAGTACCAGAAACACGAGCACGACCGCCAGTAGAAACACGAGCATTGCCGTGTTGCCCGTTTGCAATTGCAGCAGTGCCAGTTCGGTCCACTCGGCGCGCATTGATCGCGGCAAATCCTGTTTGGCCGCCTGCTCGATCAGTTGAATCGCCTGCCCCGAACTGACGCCTGCCTGCGGGCTGCCGTTGACCATTGCCGCGGGGTACAGATTGTACCGCGTAATCACCGCCGGACCGGTCGTGCTGCGGACGTCGACGAACGCCCCCATCGGCACCATATTGCCGGCTGAGTTGCGAATTTTCAGGCGTCGCAGGTCATCAATCTGGCTGCGAAAGTCGGCCGCGGCTTGCAGGTTGACCTGCCAAGTTCGGCCGAAGCGATTGAAATCGTTGACATACAGCGAACCCAGGTAAACTTGCAACGTGTTGAAAACCTCTGACATGGACAGGCCCATGCGGCGGACGGCCGTACGATCAATTTCCAGATTCAGCCACGGAGTATTGGCGCGGTAACTGGTAAACATGCCCCGCAATCCTGACTGCGAATTGCCGGCGGCAACCGTGTTTTCGGCAGTCGCCTGCAGGATGTCGGCACCCAGATCGCTGCGATCTTCGATGACGATCTTGAACCCCCCGGCCGTGCCTAGGCCTTCGATCGGCGGAGCGCCAAACACGTTGATCATGCCCTCATGGACTTCGGCTTGCAGTGTCTCTTGCAGGCGCGCAGCAATGACCTCGCCCGACAGGCCCCGGGCTGCGCGGCGGTGGAACTCATCGAGCATCACGTACATTGCTCCGAAATTCGGGGCGTTCGCATTGAGCAGGATCGACTGCCCGGCGATCGCCACGGTATGGCTCACACCGTCGGCTTTTGCCGCGACAGCTTCGACCTTCAGCATGGCGGCCTGCGTTCGCTGCACCGAGGCCGAATCGGGCAATTGCACGTTGACGAGCAGGTATCCCTTGTCCTGCACAGGAATGAACCCCTTGGGCGTTTGTACGAAGCTCCACCAGGTGAGCACCAACAGTCCGCCATATAGGAGCAATACGATCAGGCTGACGCGCAGCAAGCCGCCCACAATACGGGCGTAAATCGTCGCTCCATAATCAAACCCCCTGTTGAAGGCGCGAAAACACCACCCGAGAAAGCGGTTCAGCCACCCTCCGACGGCGATGCCGGCAAGGCAGCCAAAAATCGCACCGCCCGTCGGCGCCAGCCAGGCTGCCGAGCCCAGGTCGGCCAGGGCTTCGGGGGGGAAACGGCTCCAAAGCCCGGCCGCTAGCGGCTCGAGCACGGGGGCCAACCCGGCCCAGCCGAGCCAGCCACCCATGAGCGGAAACACCAGCCACGGCAGTGGCGGGGCCGCGGATTTGTCACGTGGGCGAAGCAACAGAGCGGTCAGCGCGGGGCTGAGCGTAAGCGAATTGAACGCCGAAATCACCGTCGAGACGGCAATCGTCAGGGCAAACTGCCTGAAGAACTGGCCCGTAATTCCGGTAATGAACGCGCAGGGCACAAAGACCGCGCTGAGTACGAGGCCCACGGCAATGACCGGCCCTGAAACCTGGCTCATCGCCTTCAGCGTCGCCTCACGCGGCGGCAGCCCGCGCTCAATATGATGTTCGACCGCCTCGACCACCACGATGGCGTCATCGACCACGATGCCGATCGCCAACACCAGCCCGAACAACGTCAGATTGTTCAGGCTGAAGCCCATGAGCGCCATGACCGCAAACGTGCCGACGACCGCCACGGGCACCGCCACCAGCGGAATGATGGCCGACCGCCAGTTCTGCAAAAACAGCAACACCACAACGGCAACCAGAATGACTGCATCGCGGAGCGTTTTGAAGACCTCGCTGATCGACTCGGTAATGAATGGCGTCGTATCGTACACAATCGCGTAGTCAAGTCCTTCAGGAAAGCGGCCCTTGAGTTCCTCCATCTTCGCGCGCACCTTGTTCGCCGTGTCGAGCGCGTTTGACCCCGGCAACTGATAGATCGACAGCGCCACCGAAGCTTTGCGGTCAAGTGTGCACGTCTGATCGTATGCCAGGGCGCCCAGTTCGATATTGGCCACGTCCCGCAAATGCACGACTCGACCGTTCGAATCGGTTTTGACAATCATGTCGGCAAATTGATCGACTTCGATCAGTCGGCCCATGGTGCTCATCGTGAACTGAAACATCTGGCCGCTGGCAACAGGCGGTTGACCGATCGACCCGGCGGCGACCTGCGTGTTCTGCTGTTCGACGGCGCGAACAACATCGGAAGTGGTCAGGTTGCGATACGCCATTTTCTCGGGGTTCAGCCACACCCGCATGCTATAGTCGCGCTGGCCGATGTAGGTGATGTCGCCCACGCCCTCCAGTCGCGACAGTTCATCCTTGAGTTGAATCGTGGCGTAATTGCTGAGGTACAGGTTGTCGCGCGTTTCGTCTGGCGAAAACAGGTTGACGATCATCAGCACATTGGGCGATTTTTTCTTGACCATGACACCGCGCCGCTTGACCAGGTCGGGCAGAATCGGCTGCGCCAGTGCCACGCGATTTTGCACCAGCACCTGGGCCATGTTCAAATCAACCCCGTTCTTGAACGTCACCGTACAGATGTAGTTGCCGTCGTTCGTGCATTGCGACGACATGTACAGCATCCGCTCGACGCCGTTGATCTGCTGTTCGATCGGCGCAGCAACCGTGTCGGCCACGACTTGCGCATTGGCGCCCGGGTAAATTGCCGAAACTTCGACCGTGGGTGGGGTGATCTCGGGGTACTGGGCGATCGGTAGCGTCGAAACCGCGATTCCGCCCGCCAGCGTGACGATGATCGACAGCACCGACGCAAAGATCGGCCGATTGATGAAGAATTTCGAAAACACAGGGTCACCGATCTCAGTGGTTCCGGGCCGCCGCCCGCAGCAGTTTTTGCGGCCGTCGCAAACTTCGCCCCGCGCCGCAGCGACGGGGGGCACGGGTGGAATCAGGGGTTGGCGTTTTTCAGCGCGGCGACCAGTTGCCGCGCGACATGGCTGGCCACGCGGCGCAGCGGCTGCAACGTGAGCAGGTTCATGGAGACGCGACCGATTTTCGGCGCGAGGCCGCGGGCAAACACACGGGTTTCGCCCAAGGCGTCGATGCTGTAAAAGAACACCGGCGTCAGCACGACGCCGAACAGGGTCACGCCCAGCATGCCGCTGAACACGGCTGTGCCCAGGCAATGCCGCATTTCGGCGCCCGCCCCGTGCGAAACCATCAGTGGCAGCACGCCGAAGATGAATGCCAGCGAGGTCATAATGATCGGGCGCAACCGCAGGCGGCAGGCTTCGACCGTGGCGTCACGCCGAGACGCTCCGCTTTCGCGCCGGGCCTTGGCGAATTCAACAATCAAAATCGCATTCTTGCTGGCCAAGCCGACCAGCACCACAAACCCGACGCGCGTGAAAATATTAATGTCCAAGTGGGCGATGTTTACGCCCACGATGGCACTTAGCAGGCACATGGGCACGACCAGAATTACCGCCAGCGGCAGCGACCAGCTTTCGTACTGGGCCGCCAGCACCAGAAACACCATTACGACGGCAAATCCGAAAATCACGGTGGCCGTGTTGCCCGCCAGCAACTCGAGGTACGACATTTCTGACCATTCGTAGGCCATGTTTGCGGGCAGGTGCGCGGCTGCCAGGTTCTGCATGATTTCGATCGCCTGTCCCGAACTCACGCCCGGCGACGACGTGCCGTTAACCGTGGCTGCCGGGTACATGTTGTACCGCGTTAACACCAGCGGGCCGTTCACCTCTTCAATTTCCGCCAACGACCCCAGCGGCGTCATCCCGCCGCGATCATTGCGGGCGTGCAGTCGCCCGACGTACTCGGGGCGGTCGCGAAATTTGGCGTCGGCCTGCACGATCACCTGCCAGGTACGGCCGAACCGATTGAAATCATTGACGTACAGCGACCCCTGGTAAATCTGCAACGTGTCGGCGAATTCCTTCAGCGACACCCCTTTAACCATGCACTGTCGCGGGTCGGGCGTCACGCGGTATTGCGGTACGTTCGCCCGAAATACTGAAAACAGGCCTTGAATACCCGGCGTTTTCATCCCTTCACGGACCAGGTTGTCGGTTTGCTGTTGCAGGGCGATCGGCCCGGCGTCGCCGCGGTCTTCGACAATGAATGTGAACCCGCCGGCACGCCCCACGCCCCGCACCGGCGGCGGCGGGAACACCGCCAACGTTGCGCCATGCAGCCGGCGGGCAAACTCGCCACGCAGACGATTGGCGATGGCGTCGCTTGATTGTGCCGGGTCGCGGCGCTGATCGTAGTTTTTCAGATTGACGAACATCGTGCCGAAATTCGAACCGAACGCATTGAGAATGAATGACTGCCCGACAATCGCCGAACAATGCTTTACGCCGGGCACCGCTCGCGAGATTTCGGTTGCCTCGCGCATGATTTCGGTGGTGCGCTCTTTCGAGGCCGAATCGGGCAATTGCACGCTCACCAGCAGGTAGCCCATGTCCTGCGACGGAATGAATCCTTGCGGCGTGCGGGTAAAGCCCAGCCAGGTCAGGCCGAGCAGCCCGCCATAAACCAGCAGCACCAAGACGCTCACCCGCAACAGCCCGCCAATTAGCCGGGCATAAGCACTCGTGGCCGTCTGAAACCCGCGGTTAAACAGCCGGAACCCAAAGCCAATCAGCCGGTTGAGCGCAGCTCCCGAGGCCGCACCGGCTGCGAACCCGGCCAACGCCCCGAATGTCGGCGCAAACCCACTTTGCACGCTGCCAAATTCGGCGGCGACTTGGGGTGGCAGCGCTGCCCACGCCGCGCGGGCCCATGGCACGAACCATTCGGCGAGCCAGACCCACCCGGCGAAACCACCGCATAGGGGAAACGCCAGCCAAGGCAGCGGCGAGGCGGTCGTTGTGCCCCTCGGGCGAAGCAAAACGGCCGATAGGGCCGGGCTGAGTGTGAGCGAGTTGAATGTTGAAATCGCCGTTGAAACCGCGATCGTCAGGGCGAACTGGCGAAAGAACTGGCCGGTGATGCCACTGATAAACGCGCAGGGCACGAACACGACGCTGAGCACGAGCCCCACGGCAATGACCGGGCCCGAAACCTGGTTCATCGCCCTGATCGTGGCCTCGCGCGGCGCCAGCCCCAGTTCAATGTGGTGCTCGACCGCTTCGACAACCACGATGGCGTCGTCGACGACGATGCCGATCGCCAGCACCAGGCCGAACAGGCTCAGATTGTTGAGGCTGAAACCGAACAGGGCCATCGCCGAAAACGTGCCGATCACGGCCACCGGCACGGCCACCAGTGGAATCAGGGCTGACCGCCAGTTTTGCAGGAACAGCAGCACGACGGCAGCCACGAGCAGGATTGCGTCGCGCAGGGTCTTGAACACCTCGTTGATCGACTCACGCGTATACGGCGTAGTGTCAAACGCAATGTCATAATCCAGGCCTTCGGGAAAGCTGGTTTTCAATTCATTCATTTTTGCCAGCACGCGATCGCGCGTGTCGAGCGCGTTGGCATCGGGCATTTGAAAGATCGCCAGAAAGACCGATTCGATGGCGTCCATGCTGACGCTGACGTCTTCATTTTTGGCGCCCAACTCGACGCGGCCAATGTCGCGAATGCGTGTGATCGCGCCGCCGTCGGAAGACTTGAGAATGATGTCGCCAAATTGCTCAGGGGTCGACAGCCGCCCCAGTGTTGCCAGCGGAATCTGTTGCCGTTGCCCGGCGGGCGCCGGTTGCTGGCCGATCGCGCCCGCAGCCACCTGTATATTCTGTTCGCGAATCGCCGCCGCGACGTCTGAGGCCGACAGCTTTCGTGAAGCCAGCTTTTCGGGGTCGACCCAGACGCGCATGCTGTAATCGCGCTGGCCGAACAGCATCACATCGCTGATTCCTTCAAGCCGCGACAATTCGTCGCGCACCTGCATCAGGGCATAATTGCTGAGGTACAACTGATCGTAACGCTTGTCGGGCGAATACAGCACCAGCCCGAACAGAATGTCGGGCGACTGCTTTTTCGTCGTGACGCCGGTTTGCTTGATGACGTCGGGCAGCATCGGCGTCGCCAGGCTGACCCGGTTTTGCACCAGCACCTGCGCCATATCGAGATCGACCTCGTGCCGAAAGGTAACGCTCAGCGAGTACGAACCGTCATTTGTGCACGACGACGACATGTACATCATGCCTTCGACGCCGTTGACCTGCTGCTCGATCGGCGTGGCGACCGCTTCCGATACGGCCCGTGCGCTCGCGCCAGGATAGGTGCATTGCACGCGCACTGTGGGCGGCGAGACCGATGGAAACTGCGCCAGTGGCAGCGAAAACAATGAGATCGCCCCGGCCAGTGTGACGAGAATCGACAACACCGAAGCAAAAATCGGTCGATCAATGAAGAACCGGGAAATCAAGGTCTACACCCGACAGAATCCATACACCAGCCCGCGCGCCAGGCCGTAGTCCGGCGCGGCGGCACCCCGCCGACACGCGCTAAGTCATTTCGGTTCGGCGGCGAACTTTGGAGCCACTTTTGCACCGGGCCGAATGCGCTGCAACCCGTTGACCACAACTTTTTCACCCATTTTCAGGCCGTCGGTAATGACGCGCAGGCCGTCATGCAGCCCCCCCGTCTGAACTTTGCGATACTCAGCCTCGTCCTGGGCGTTGATCACGAACAGGAATTTCTGGCCCTGGTCCGTTCCCAGCGATTGCTCAGAGACCAGCACGGCTCGATACGCGGCACCGATCGGCACGCGGATCCGCACAAACAAACCGGGCGACAGCAGTCGGCTCGGGTTGGGAAAGATTCCGCGAATGCGCAGGGTGCCGGTGCTCGAATCGAGCTTATTCTCTTCAAAATTGATGATGCCTGCGTGCGAGAAATCATCGCCCTCATCGGCCAAGCCCATCAGTACCGGCAGTTCGACCTCCTTGGACGAACGCATTTTTCCTGATTGCACCATGCGGCGCAGCCGCAACAGCGTGCGTTCGTTCACGTCGAAATACACGTACATCGGGTCCGGCGTGTTGATTGTCGTGAGCACGGTTTCGTCGCCCTTGATCAGGTTTCCGATGTCCAGCAGTTTCCGGCTGATCCGCCCGCTAATCGGGGCGCGAACGCGGGTAAATTCCAGATCGAGCCGCGCACGTTCGAGGTCGGCCCGCGCTGCCCGCAGCGTGGCTTCGGCTTCGGCCCGGTCACCCGTGACTTTGTCGAAATCCTCCTGCGTCAGCACGCCCTTGGAACGCAGCACCGTGGTCCGCTGGAGATCGAGGTTCAACCGGTTCAGGCGGGCTTCGTTCTGCGCGACCGTCGCTTCGGTCTTGTCGACCTGGGCCTGGTACGGCCGGGCGTCGATATTGAACAGGACCGCCCCTTCGGCCACTTCGGTGCCGTCCTGAAAGTTCACCTGCTCGAGATACCCCGTGACCCGCGCGCGAACTTCCACCGACTTGAACGCTTCCGTTTGCCCCGTGAAATCTTCATGGTCGGTGATTTCCTTCTCGACCGGCATTTCGACCAGCACCTCGGCCGGCGGCGGAGGCGGCATTTGTGACTTGGCCTGCTGGCAGCCCACCGCCGCCAGACCGCACAAGCATGCCGCCAGCATGTAAACAACACGATCCACGGAGGTTTTCCTTTTCATTTGGCGAAACACCGACAAAGTGCAGCCGCGAGCACCGCTGCGCACCTCTCTGGGGCGCTGTTTGCCACGCCCGGCTATTTTGTTTGGCCGGCAGGATCCGTCAGCACACCGTGCAGAAACACGTCGATAATGTCGCGTGTTTGCGATTCGACTGATTTCTTTTGACCGGCAAAATAATTCGTAAACATCGTCCCGTATAACAAATCGCCCAAAACGTCAAGAATGCGATCGACCGGCATGGGCCTCAACCGCCCGGCGTCGATGTATACCTGGTACTCGGCCCGCAACCGGCCGCGGTTGGCTTCGCGGTGCTCGAAATAGGTGGGTTTTTTCCGATCCTTGAACTGCGCACGCTCCTGGATCAGCAACTCGACCAGTTCACGGTGCTTGGCAAAAAAGCCCAGGTATGAGCGCACCACCTGCGTGATTCGCTCGGCAGGGTCAACAACGCCCACGAGGCTGTCGTCGATGAATTGGCACAATTTGCGAATCCCGCGATCGGCCGCCGCTAGAAACAGCGCCTCTTTGCTCGGAAAATATCGATACAAGGTTCCCTTCCCAACGCCCAGCCGGTCGGCGAGAAGCTGCGTGTCGGCGCCTGCGTACCCATACTGGGCGAACACGGCGGTCGCGGCGTCGAGAATTTCCTCCCGGCGGTTTGCCAGGTGTTGATCAGCCCGCGATTGCGATTTTCGTCTAACAGTCGGCGGCATGTTTGTGAAACTCCGGGTATGCGGACTGACCAGTCAGTCCGCTTTTAAGTTTAGCTCAATATCAAGCCATTCGTCAAGAGGTTCCCTGCAATTCGGTTGGATTGTACACTCACGGGCGGCCAGCGCCGTCGTGCCTGTCCCCGGAGATCCGCCGGACCTTGACCTTCAGACACAGTGAGGATGCTCGTGAAACCGCAGCGCATGGCGTCGATCTTGGCAATGCTGCTCGTCATGGGGGGCGTGTCGCGCGTCGCGCGGGCTGTCGTGCAGGTCGATCTGCCCGTTTCGCGGCTGTACAGTCAGGCGGTTCAGGTGCTTGTCGGCACGACCGTACGCGTCGCCCCTGATAAACGGCTGGTTGCGGTGCAAACCGCCGAAACCATCAAGGGAAAGCCCGGCGCCGATCGCTTCAATATTCAGATTGCCACTCCCCAGGAGTTCATCGCTCTTGTCAAACCCGGGCAGCCCGTCGTGGCCTTTGTGGGCGCATCACCCGACGGGCCCGTGGCGATTCTGCACCTGGCTGACGACTGGCTCATGGCGCGTCAGGTTCCTGAGTCGAAAACGCCGACATGGCGCGTGTTTCAGAAATATGCGATTCGCACGAGCTTTTCGGGACGCACACGCGCCTTGGTGCGACTAGTGGCCGATTTGAAGGCCGGAACATCAAAATACCTCAATGCCATTGAACCGAACGTATTTCGCGGCGGCCCGAAACTCGTTGCGAACTTACAGGTTCGCCCGACTTCATTCCGGGTTACCGACGTCAACGGCGACAAGCGGCCCGATTTTCTCGTCGGCGTCGAACGGGGCGTTCGCCTGTTCATTGCCGGTCCCCAGGAATACCGCGATGAAACCGCCGCCTGGGGGCTCACCACTGCCATTGGCGTGCCTTGGCTGCACGGCGATCTGAATGGCGATTCGAAGCCCGAGTTGTTCATCGGTGCGACGTTGTGGGAACAGGCTGGTGCAGGCTTCAAGGTGCGCAATCTGCCAATGGAAGTTCCCGACCCTGAGCAGGTTCTCGCCGCCGGCTTGTTCCAAAGTGTCGGCGACGAGCGGCCGGATATGATCGTGCTGTTCAAATCAGGCGAACTCCACGTTTTCGAAAATACCGGCATTGAGAAAGTCTGGCCAGAGTCACACGTTCGCCAACTCTGGCCGCTGCGCGACGAAAAACCACTTGCCGCACACATCGGTTCTGATTGGGGCGACGAAGGCAAGCCCTGCGCGCTCGTTGTGTACGGGCAGAGCGTCCACCGGTATTCGATAGATCCCCGCGACGCAACCGACGACGATCTCGAACGCCTTACGGGCGAATCGGGTCCATTACGCACACGGCGCCCCGACAAGGCCGTGCCAGGCCTGTTCGCGACCGCACTTGACATCGACGGCAACGGCTTACTGGATTTCATTTACCGCCACGAATCTGGCGGCGGGGCCTTGATGAACCGCGGCTTCGGTACGTTCTTTTTCAACCCTGATGGTGACGGAAGCGTGGCCCCGCGGCCCAATACCCGACAGTCGCCCCCACTGCCTTGGAAATTAACGCCCCGCACAATCATGACCGCCGCCGATTTGCACGCCGATAAGTTCGATGAACTGCTGATCGTCACCGAGTCGGGCGAAGTCTTTGCGCAAGAAAACCCGCCATTTTCCCGGCGCTAATGCCGAGCTCCATTACAAAGACATCCGTTCTTATTGCCCACCAGGAAATTGTGGGTTCCCGATCTATCTCGGCCGGCCGGTCTGCAGCGACGACGTCCAATCTGCGAAACTGGCTCTGCGGGAATCTTTGCTTTCGGGTAAACCCTCGGCATGGATGCTGGCACGCAACTCAAACAGGACGTGCGAGCGGGGCGACTCGACGCGGTTCGCCTCGTCGAGCTCGTGTTGTCGTCGCGGCGGGAGGCTCAACGGGCACAACAGCCGTTGCAACAAGCGCAGCAGCAGTTGCAGGAGCCACGGCAGCGCATCGAAGAGTGGAAAAGGAAGCCGGGCGGCTCGGCGACCGTCAAAACGGCCGATGCATACTCGATGCGCACGGCAGAATCGTGGCAGCATGCGCGCGGCAACCAGCCGCGAAAGAACAAGAAATTGGACCAGCGCAGTCGTCTGACCACAGACCAGTAGTTCGCCCAGGCCGAG
>JAJXXL010000297.1 GCA_021781115.1 Planctomycetota bacterium | reverse complement strand
CGAGGCAGGGCGCCTGCCCCGCCGCCGCGAAATCGCCGCCTGGACGAACGAACTGCAAGCGCTCGCGGCGGCCTGCCCCGCCACGCAAGCCATCCAGCGGTTTTTGTTCCGGTCGTCGTTGCCGGTAGACATCCGGCACAATGTCAAAATCGACCGCGAACGCCTGGCGCAGTGGGCCGCCACTCGCCGATGAGCCAATCCGTCAGGCCCCGTCGAGCGATGAACACCACACCATCAAGCCAATCCCTCTGTTGCGCCGCTGGTGCGTGCCATGATCGTCCAGGCCGAATTCGCGACAACGTTTGGCTGTCTTCGTCGTATTTGCCGCGCTGGGAGCGCGGGCGTCTCGCCCGCAATTACCGACCCACGAGCCCAACGCGCCGGTCAGCGCGCGCTCCCAAGGCATCATGCGTGCCCGGCACGTTGATTAACGCAACTCCCCACCGGGCCTCGCCGGCATTGGACGATCAGGACGTGGAACACCGGGGCGGGAAGCGGTCGAGCAGCGAGTGCGGGGCGCGGCGGATCCAGGTCTTGCCGGTCGGTGGCGTTTGCCGATGAATTCGCGATTTGCAAGCTGTGCCGCAGGCTGTATAACTGCGCGGGGGGACGATCGCGAGTGCGTCAAGATCTGCGGCCGGCCTGGGATCTGGACCCGATGCCATAACCGGTTTACCCCACGCTTTACCCCGCGTTTTTCCGCCACTTGCCAGGCTGTTTGACATTATGACTACACCGATCAAGCGCTGGGCGCTCTGGCTTCTGGTCGGGTGGCTGGGAGTGGCGGTGCTGGCCCTGGCGGCCGCGCATGCCCATGAACGCCTGAAACTGATCGGGCTGTACGCGCTGGTTATCGGCGCAATCGCCGGCTGCGCGATGGGAATGCTGGCCCGGCGGCTGAAGCTGCGCCGCGCGGCGGTTCTGTTCGCACTGGCCTGGCCGACGATCCTGGCGGGTCAACTGTTGTTGACGTATGAAACCCACCGCCTCTGGGCAAACCGCACGCAGGCCCGGCTGCACGCCGACCCACTGGCGGAAATCTCGGCCCAGGCGGCGGCCAGCGGCAAAACGGCGGCGGCCAAGGATCAAACGGCAGCCTGGCGGGAACTCGAAGCCAGCAGCCAGCGCAGCCAGGCCGCCCGCGCCCGGTTGCTGAGTTTTCGGGGGTACCTCGACGATCGGCTGTCGCCCTTCGGCAGGACGGTCAAACACGAACCCGAGGTTTTCTGGGCGGGCGAAATCCTGCTGGCGGCAACCCTGGGCGCCTGGCTCGCGTCGCGACTGGGCGGCCACGGCCGGCCGGCAGCGCAGCGCACTGCGCCCCCCAGCACGCCGATCCTGGGCCCGCACGATTCCGCATGAACCGGCGTTCGGCTAGACTGACCAGCGCCGGCGGCGAGCTCCCCTGTCGTGCTGAAGTCTCCTGAAGCCGAATTGCGTGAGCGCGGCGCTGCAGTGAACTGCTGCGTGAAACGAGCGAACAACCGCGCTGGACCGACGAGTCTGAAATGGCTGAGCCAACTGAACCTGATGTGCCGCGCCGCGAAACCCCGGCGATTGTCGGCGTGGGCACCGACATCATCGAGGTCTTGCGCATTGGCAAAATGCTCGAGCGGCACGGCGACCTGTTTCTGAGCCGCGTGTACACTGACGACGAAGTGCGGTATTGCCAGAAGCGAAAGCAATACCTGCAACATTACGCCGGGCGCTGGGCGGCCAAAGAGGCGGTCATGAAAACGCTGGGCACCGGCTGGAGCCGGGGTGTTGCCTGGCGCGACATTGAAGTCTGCTCGAACCCGGGCGGGCGACCATCGATTACGATTCGGGGCGTCGCCCGCGACATTGCCGATCAACTCGGCATCGGCGAAATCCTGATTACCATTTCGCACTGCCGCGCCTACGCGACCGCCACGGCGATCGCCCTTGGGCGGTAATGCTGTTGACCACTCTTTCCGAAGGGCCTCAGAGCGCACTCATGCCGGAACCTTCCCTTGCCAACCGGTTGGCGAATTACGCCGCAAACCTGACGTACGACCAGCTTGACCCGCAAACTGTGCACGAGGTCCGCCGCCGGCTGATCGATGCCTTCGCCTGCGCGCTGGGGGCATACGACGCCCCGGCGGTGCGTGCGGCCCGGCTCGTGGCGGGCCGCTGCCGGTCCGAACCGGGCGCGGGGTTTCTAGGCAGCGCGGGGCTGACCACGCCGGATCTGGCCGCGTTTGTCAACGGCGTGCTGTTTCGCTACCTCGATTTCAACGACACGTATCTGTCGTTGGAGCCGGCGCACCCCAGCGACAATTTCGCGGCCGTGCTGGCCGCAGCCCAGGCGGCCGGTCGCAATGGCCGCGAGATCATCACGGCGGCGGTGCTGGCGTATGAAATCCAGTGCCGGCTGTGCGACGCGGCGAGCATTCGGGCCCGCGGGTGGGACCATGTCACCTACGGGGCGTTTTCGACCGCGGCCGCGGCCGCGAAACTGCTGGGGCTGCCCGCCAGCCAGATCGAGCAGGCGCTGAACCTGGCCGGTACGCCCAACGTGGCGCTCAGGCAAACCCGGGCCGGCGAACTTTCGGAATGGAAAGGGTGTGCGTTCGCCAACGCGGCCCGTAACGGCGTGTTCGCCGCCCTGCTGGCCGCCGCCGGGCTGACCGGCCCGGCGCCGATCTTCGAGGGCGAGTTGGGCTTTTGCAAGCAAGTGTCAGGCCCGCTGAAGCTGCCGGCGCTGGGCGGCGAACCGGGGGCAGAACGGTTCATGATCAACGCGACGTCAATCAAATTCTGGCCCGCTGAATATCACTCGCAAAGCGCCATTCACGCGGCGCTCGAATTGCGGCCGCAAATCGCCGACCTGGCGCGGATCCGCAGCCTGGATATTTATTCGTTCGATGCGGCGGTCGACATTATTGGCAAAGACCCTGAGAAATGGCGGCCCCGCACGCGCGAAACCGCCGACCACAGTCTGCCCTGGTGCACGGCCGTCGCCTTATGCGACGGCGACGTTACGCTCGCTTCCTTCAGCGAATCGCGGCTGCGCGACGAGGCGGTTTTGGCGCTGGTGGCGAAGATTCGCGTGCTGCGCGACGCGGGCCTGACGGCGCGGTACCCGCGGGGCATTCCCAACCGGCTCGTGGTGACGCTCGACGACGGCCGCCAGATCGAGGCGTTCAATGAATTTCCACGCGGGCATGATCAGAACCCCATGACCGATGCCGAGGTCGAAGCGAAGTTTCATCGCATGGCACAAGATCGCCTGGCTCCTGCGGCCGAACGCGAACTGCTCGACCGCGGCTGGCGCCTCGAACATCTCGAAAACGTCGCCGACCTGCTGAAACTGTTTCCCGCCGCACCGGCCGGCTGATGGTCGCCGGGCGTACCGGGTTGGAAAAAAGCCGGCGTTTGGGCCCGGTGTCGCTGCCCACGCACTTCGGCAGGCGTTATACTCGATGCTCCTGGCCGTGCCCGCACGGGTTGCGCCACGTCGCGTCATCAGCACTCAAACCGCCGGTTGTCATGGAAGCCCGATACGTCGTCCGCTACGGCAATACGCGCAACGTCGGCGAGTTTTCGACGAAAGGCCGCGACACCTACGCCCGCCTGGCGACGGTCATCGTGCGCAGCGACCGGGGGCAGGAACTGGGCGAGGTGCTTTGCCCGGCAAGCGAGCGCACGCGCGAATACCTGGGCGGCAAGGAGTTCAAAGGCCAGATCCTGCGCGAGGCGACCGAAGACGACCGCCGCCGGGCCGATGAACTGCAGGCCCAGGAGCAAGACGAGTTTCGCGGCGGGCAGGAAATGATCGCCGAGGCGAAACTGCAGATGCAACTGGTCGACGTCGAGCACCTGTTCGGCGGCGAGCGGCTCATCTTTTACTATCTCGCCGAAACCCGCGTCGATTTTCGCGAACTGGTCAAAGCCATGGCGAACCGGTTTCGTACGCGCATCGAGATGCGGCAAATCGGCGTGCGCGACGAGGCGAAGCTGCTCGCCGATTATGGCGACTGCGGCAAACCGGTGTGCTGCAATACTCACTTGCGCGAAATGCCGCCCGTGTCGATGAAGATGGCAAAAATGCAAAAGGCCACGCTCGACCCGACAAAAATCTCCGGCCGCTGCGGGCGTTTGAAATGCTGCCTGCGGTACGAATTCGACACCTACGAAGAATATCGCCGCGACTTGCCGCCGGTCGGATCGGTGGTGGTCACCCGGCTGGGCCAGGGCAAGGTGGTGGGGCTGGAAATCCTGTCGCGCAAGGTGATGGTGCAATACCCCGATAATCGCCAGTTGCCGGCCGAGCTGGCCGACGTGCTGACGGTCATCGCCAAGGGCAAACGCCCGCCCGACGCCGATAACTGAACCGAGCCGCCGCGCGGGCCTGCGGGCTTTGCGCAGGCTGCCACGAGGATCGGGGGCGCAACGCACCGAGTGGCCCGTCCCCACCTGCGCGGCAGGGCAGGGGCCGCGCCAACTCATTGCCGGCAAGGCAGTTTCGCGCAGCGGCGGCAATGGGTCGGGGAAGTGGTTCTGGCGGCGGTGGGCAATTCGCGGCAACCGGGCTTTGGACTTGCAACCATCGGCCAGAGCGCTATAATCAAACGCTCGTGAAAAAGCTGCACGCGGGTGTAGCTCAGAGGTAGAGCACCACGTTGCCAACGTGGTCGTCGTGGGTTCAATTCCCATCACCCGCTCTTACGATTGACTGGCGACGCAAATGCAGGCAAGACATGAGTGAATCAGAACACGAATCGGCATCGGTTGCAGAACCTGTTGGCGAGGGCGTCGCGGAGAGCGCCGAGTTGGCCGCCGCCGAGGCGAAATACAAGCTGTCGCTGAAGGTCGACGTGACCGACGTGGGGCCCTGCAAAAAGCGGGTTCAGGTGGTCGTGCCCCGGGCTGACATTGACCACTTTTACAACGAAGCGATCAAGGAGCTTGTCGGCAGCGCTACGGTACCCGGGTTTCGCCCGGGGCACGTTCCTCGAAAGCTGATCGAACGCCGGTTCCGCAAAGAGGTGGGCGATACGGTTCGTCAGCAGGTGCTCATGGAAAGCCTTGAGCAGTTGGCTGAAGAGCATGAGCTGGACGCGATCAACGAGCCCAATCTCGACGTCGAAGACCTCGAAATTCCCGAACAGGGCGATTTTTCCTACGATTTCGAGGTCGAAGTTCGACCTGAGTTTGACCTGCCCGATTACAACGGTTTGAGGATTCGGCGACCGGTTCGAACGGTAACCGACGACGAAGTGCACGAATACGTCAACGAATACCTTGAGCAGTTCGGCCAGGTCGTGCCGCATGACGGCCCCGCCGAGGCGGGCGATTTTCTGACGGTCGACCTGAGTTTCGAAAGCCCGAAGTGGCACTTTCGGCATCTGTCTGACCTGAACGTTCGCGTGCGCCCGGTGCTCGAATTTACCGACGCCACGATCAAGGATTTCGGTGACAAAACCGTCGGCGCAACACCCGGCGCGACGTTCGAGTTTTCCACGACGATTTCGGCCGAAGCCGCCCAAACGGCCATGCGGGGCGAGCCGGTGCTGGCGCGGTTCGTAGTGCGCGACGTGAAGCGGCTGCGCATGCCCGAACTCAACGACGAATTTCTCAGCTCGCTCGGCGTCGAAGACGCAAAGAGTCTGAACGAATCAGCCCGGCGGATCCTCGAGCGTCAGGTCGTTTACGAACAGCGGCAGGCCACGCGGCGGCAGGTACTGAGCCAGATTACGGTTTCGGCGACGTGGGATCTGCCCGAATCGCTCGTGTCGCGGCAGGTGCAAAACGCCCTGCACCGCGAGCTGCTCGAAATGCGGCAGGCGGGCTTCAATGAAGAATATATCGCCTCTCGTGAAAACGAACTGCGGCAAGAGCAGGTTTCCATGACCCGGCAGGCTCTGAAAGAGCACTTTGTACTTAACAAGATTGCCACCCAGGCCAAGCTCGAAGTCACCCCCGATGACATCGAAGAAGAAATTCACGCCATGGCTCAGCAGCGTGGCGAGTCATCGCGGAAGATGCGGGTGCGACTTGCGCGTCAGGATCTGATGGAAAACCTCGAGGCCCAGATCCTCGAACGCAAGGCGGTCGATTACGTGCTTGAGCGGGCCGTGTTTGAAGATGAAACGGTGTCGCCGCGCTCGGTCAACCTGGCGTTCGCCTTGGGGACGTCGATCTGCGCACTGGCCGACGCGCAACCCACTCCTGTCAATGCCCCGCCCGCTGTCGCGGGTGCGCCGGCGGCTGCCGCAGGCATCGAAACGGCTCAAGGATGAGTAACTTCGCCGGCGCGTGGCCGCGCCCCGCTTGGAAAGGCCTGATGCGGCGGCGGGTTAGCCAGCCGTGGCGGGCGGCGGCTTCTGTCGATTTTCACCCGGCTGCAATTCCAGAGGACGATGATGTTTGAACCCGAAATGGGTCTGGGCGTACCCCTGAACCAGCGTCCGCGCGATTACATGCGTCAGCGGCAGATGGGCATTGGCGACCTGCTGCTCGAAAACCGGATCGTCTTTCTTGACGGCCCGATTCACGACGCCAGCGCCAACCTGATCGTGATGAAGCTGCTGTTCCTGCAGTCTGAAAACCGGCATCAGGACATTCACCTGTACGTCAATTCGCCGGGCGGTTCGGTCACG
>JAJXXL010000161.1 GCA_021781115.1 Planctomycetota bacterium | reverse complement strand
CGGCAAGTCGTCGTTCGATTCGGCCCAGTATGCCAACGCGGGCGGCAACGCTCGCCCGGGAACTGTGCCCGCCCCCACGGAGACGAGTTCGACCAAGTCGCGCGTCGTGTCGCCCTGGCCGCGACCGAAGAAAGCAATCAGCCGGTTCTGATTGGCGAAGAGCGGGCCAAACTGGGGTGACGCGTCAATCAGGGGGGCGACGGGCGCACAGCCCCGCTCGCTGCCGTCAGACGGGTTGAGCCAGACGATGACCGGGCGCCATTGATCAGGCTGGCGGCTGACCTGTTCGCGGCGGGTATAAACGATGTCGCCAGCGGCCGGGCACGATTGCGCGTTCAGCATCTGATCGTCGTCGTGCCGCCAGCAAAGGCCGCCCGTCGACTGGTCGAACGCCATCAGTCCCTGGTCGGTTTCGACAAGGAGTTTTTCAGAGTGCATTCCGACCAGGCGACGAATTCCCGCCAACGGCTGCTGCCAGTACCGCCGCCCGGTTTCGAGATCGAGGCATTCGATTTCGGGTACGCCGGGCTGCACGATAAACAAACGTTGGCCAGCGACGAGCGGCGGGGTACGTTCGGTTTCGAAATAGCCGAAGTCATACGGAGGCAGCCAGACCTGGCGGCGGACCCACAGCGCCTGACCCTGCAAATTCGAACAGAGGACGCTGCCGCCGACGTTTGCCACGAGCCGTCCGCCGACCTTCGCAACAGAGCAGGGAACCTCGCGATTCCAGGCGTTGTTCAACCGCAGTAACGGGGTCTGGGCGAGCACCTCGCCGGTTGCTGGATTAAAGGTCGTCAATTGCAGATGCAGCATATTGTTCTGGACACCTGCGGCCGTCAGGGCGAGCAATTCATCCTGATTCATAATCGGCTCGCTGGCCACAAAATCGGGCGGCCGCGCCTTCCACAGTACCTTGCCCGACGCGGCTTCAAGGCACGCCAGCTCGGGGCCGTTCTTGGTCAGCCGGCGCACAAACAGCCGATCACCGGCAACGACGGGGCGCATGGGGGTCAGCGGCCATTCATGCGCCTGGCCTTGTTCGCCACCCAACCCTTGCGACCAGCGATGCTGCCCGCTTGCCAGATCGTAGGCCACCACCAGAAAGCGATTGCTGACAAACAGCATGTTCTGGTGCACGGCGACAGCCAGTTGGCGCGCCAGCCAGTCGACGGCTGGGCTTTGCGGCTTGCCGGCATTTTGGCCCGAATCGCCCTGAAATCGGCCCCAGGTACGGGCCTCGTAGCGCGCGACGGGCAGGCCGCTTTCGGCAGGCGCTGTTTCCGTATCGGATGCGAAAATCGCACCCGCCGGGCTGCGGGCAGCCCGTTCGCGCATCTCGCGAACGAGGTCTTCGAATGACCGGGGAGCAAACTCGGCACCATGCAGCACGACATTCGCAGTGACGGGTTGGCCGCGATCGCGCCCGAGCAGCGCTGCGGCCAGCCGCGTGCGCGCTTCGAGCGAGCCGTGCTGTGCCGGTGCGGCAACGGCCAATGCCTGGTCGTATTCGACGAGGGCGCGGGCAAAACCGCCGATCGCCAGTTCGCGGTCTCCCAGCCACTGGTGCGCTTCGGCTGCGGCCGGCGTTCCGAAAAACTGCACGGTGGCGGCCCGTACGGCCAGTGCATCGCTGGCAGCAATAGCTTGTTGTACCCGCAGCCGCCCCAGTCGACCGAACTGGTCATTCATCGTGGACTGCAAGCGGGGGTGATCGCGCATTGCGGCGACAACCGCCTGCGGCAGCGAAACCAGCAGTTGCGAGTCGCGCGAGTCGGGCAAGAGCCCCAGTGCCAGATGCGGTTTGACCGAGGAAATGATCTGACAGGCGTCGGTGTACGACTCTTCTGAAAGCGCGGCCTGCACTTCGGCCAGGATGTTGTACCCCTCTTTACTGAGTTCCACGACGAGAGGGTGCCGCTTGATCGTTAAAGACGGCGAAGCCATTCCCTTGCCACGGCGGGAACCAGCAGCATTGTGTTGGGCCGATGGAGGGTCGGCCCAATCGACCAGCGCTTTGATGCGCGAGCGGTTATCGGGCCAGCGGGTTTCAGGCTGACTCGCCTGGTTCCAGAACCGGATGCGCTGGCAGAAGTCTTCGACGCCCTGCCAATCGTCGGCGCAAACGAGGTGCATCAGTTCATCGTAAACCAGCGATTCGGGCATCACCTGGTATTGGGCGTACGTCCAGATTGGCGCCGTGAGCAGGGCCTGCCCGGCTGCGGTGTAGGGCTGCGGGTTTCCTTCGCGAATCAGTTGCCGGCCTAACTGTTCGTACAACTGCGAAAACCGGTAGCTTTCGGGCTGCTCCCAACAATCGATCAGTTCGGCCGCTTGATCGAGCAGTTGTCGCCTGCGCTCGGCGGGTAACGACGATGTGATAACGTCGGCAAGCAAGGCGTACAGCAGATGATTTCCAAACGCTGCCGTCGGCCCCGCCGCCAGTGTGCGAATCGTGCAGGCGTGCCGCCAGGCGGTCGAATCGACATGGGGTGGCTGACTGTCGAGGACGCGCAGCAGCCAGGCACCGCGATCGCCGTTGGTCGTTAAAAGCGCGGCAGGAATTTTTTCGCGCAGTGCCGGCTGGGCCAGCTCGGTGAGTGGCGTTAGTTCCGAAACTCGCAGGACATGCAAGCCGATTTTTTGCAGTGTGGCAGCTTTCAGGCTGAACAACCCGACGTGGCTGTATGCCCCCTGAACGTTGCGCAGGGGGTCGAACGGGCGACTCCAGTGCACCCCGTCGCCGCTCGTCCAGCATTTGAAGGTACCACACCCGGCCACGACGCGCAGCCATTGCCGCTCTGCCGCTGCCGGCGTCAATTGCTGGTCGGTCTGAAAGTTGCAATCGAACCCGTTCTGATCGGGGCGCATAAAACCGAACATCGTGGCCCCGGTTCGTTGCTCGCGAAAGAAGCCGATCATGTGTACTGGCTTGCCCGAATCGTCGCCCAAGTAGACCCCGGTGCCCGGCGTGGGCCGGTCGACCTGAAATACAACTTCGTACAGGCTCGGCTGTGGCACTCGCACCGCAGCCCAAGCCAGTTCAGACGTCTTCTCAGCGGTCAGCACGACGGGGCCCGTAGCGGCCGGGCCAAACGTCGCCCCTGGTGGCAAATGCGTGGTCCATTCGAGCCGATGCGGCCGACTGTCGGATAAAACGTTCGCTGCCGGCGGAGGTGCGTCGTCGGCGAGGCGGCCGCCGCGCGACATGCGGAACGACCTGAACGCGGCATGTCTTTCAAAGAACACGTCGGTCGGCGGGCCGGCCAAAGGTGCGGTTAGCAGGCGAATGTCACCGCGATTGACGATCAAAGCGTTGTCCTGATGGCGCACGTCGAACGGGCCACGCAGCGTGCGCTCAAAGCGCCCGTCATCGACGGCAACGAGTGCGTACGATGATGGCCGCGTCTCGCCGGGTTTGCGGAGAATGCGATACGCGGCCCACGCCGCTCGCGGCTGGTCATAATAGCGCAGAGCCACGCCCGCTTCGCCCTGCCAGAAGTAAATCGCGAAGCCGTGGCAATCGAACGGCGCCAAATGCAGAACCGCATCGTTGGGCCAGGGGGCCTTCAGCCGATACAGACCGTCAAACCAGGCGACCGGGCACTCGCCACGAATGCCGCCATCGATTCGGTTCGGTTGACCGGCAACAGGTTCCAGCCAACGTTTAAGTTCCGTCGCGGCCAAACCTTGCCGGTCGATGTCGAGAGCGCTGAACGCCGCGTCGGCCGCAGCCCGCGGTGCTTCTTTGAGCGGGGCGAGTTCAGGCCACGGGACGTCGGCAGTGGCTGCATTCGGTTGTTGAGCGGTGGCCCTGACGCCGGGCGTTGACGAGGGCGGATTGGCAATCGGAGTGTTTACGGTCAGCGGCGGCTGTCGCGGGGCGAACGGTTCGAAGGCGGCAGGCTCGCCCGCGGGTGTCGGAATCTGATCGCCAGGGGGCTCACCGGCTGGCGCTTCGGCACGATCGACTGGTTCGCCAGCTTGCCGATTGGCCAGCGGGTTCGTCGTGTGGGGGGCGGCGGAGTCAGGCCGTTGATCGGCAATCGGTTGCGGGGCATGTCGCATGAGCAGCGCAATGATCGCCAGTAGCGCCAGGCCCACGCAAATTGAGACCGTCCATCCCAACAATGCGGCAGTGCGGTTTTGAGGCAGGGCCGCTGGTGCGGTTGCGGCGATCAAAATATCGTCGATTGATACACGCACACGGCCGAGGGCCCGCGCCAGGTATTCTTCCAATTGCAATTCGCCCATGAGCACATCGCGGAGTTCAGCGCTTTGCCCCAGGCTATCGCGCAGGGCTTCGATTTCCTCGAGCGTAAGTTGCTCGGGGGGCTTGTCTTGTACAAGCTGAATCAGCTCATCATGCGTCATGAGGTATACCACCCGTGCCGAGGGACTGGGTGAGGCAGCGCTTCAGCGCTTGGCGGGCGCGAAACACAAGAATCTTGACCGCCCCTTCGCTGCGTTTCAATTTCTGACCAATATCGGCGAACCGCAGGTTATCAGTGTAATGCAACTGAATTGCTTGGCGGGCGCTTTGCCCCAGACCGTCAAGACAGCCGGGCAGGTGCGTCATGAGCAGGTCGTGGCCGTCTTCGATTTGCTCGGCCTGCCGGTTCTGTCGCTCAGTACGCAGCAGATCTTCAAGTTCGAGGCACAGGCTGGTCCAGGCGTGTTCTTTTTCCTTGCGCCGGCGGCGTACGGTGCGGGCACGTTCTCTCAGCAGGTTGCGGGCGATTCCCAATAGCCAGGGACGAATCAATTGCGAATTATCGAACCGGGCTCGGGCCACATAAAACCGCAAAAACACTTCCTGCGTGAGATCTTCGGCGTCAGAATGTTGTAGCAACCGCGCTCGCAGATAGGCGTAGACGGCCGTTTGATGGGTGACGACGACCGCCTCGAATGCAGCGCGGTCGCCGCGCAACACGCCTTCAATGAGTTGTTGATCCTGTTGCATCCTGTCATCCGCGTCCCGCCATGAGAAACGAATGCCCTGCTCAGAGACACGATCCTTACCGGGCAAACTTCCTCGCTCTCGCCGAACGCGGTTCGTGGTCGGCAAGGACCGGCCTGCCAGCGAGACTGTCAGATCAACATGAGTTGATCGTTCCATCGTATGCAGCGACGCGCCCCTTGGCAAGTTCGCAAGTTGACGGCTGAGCGCCGAGCAGCATGCCCCAAGATCGAGGCGACTCATCGACGCCAAGGACCGCCCGGTCATCGTGAATCACGGGGCGTCAAAACGACAGGGGGCGGGCAAAATCGCCCACCCCCCGTCCAAAATCGGACATGTCATACCAATCAGTCACTCAGGCCGAGCAACAAATTGTCGTGTGCGTTGGAAAACACCGCATCGAGAGCCGAAACCGCCGATGCGGTTTGCGGCGGCACCGCGGCAGGAGCGGCCGACGTCTCGGCAGCCTGCTGTGCAGCGCTCGACGCCGACTGCGAACCACTTGTCGACTTCGTCTCGATTGAAACCGCCGACTGCGGCGATACCGTGATGCTCGACGACGTTGCCGCTGCCTGAACCTGGCTCGCCGACGATGCAGCGAGTTCGTTCGAACTGGCCGCTGACAGGCTCGACGTGCCGGCATCGGGGAAGGCGTAACCCAAGCCGGTCGTCTGTTCCCATGTACCGGGGAAGTTCGTCGTCAGCGAGCTGACTTCGGCGCTGCTTGGCGTGTAAATGTGGTCGCCGGTCTTGGTGTTGTACAGCGTGAAGATCTGCACCGTACCGGCGTACTGCGTGCTGAAGAGGAACCCTTCGTTATGCTCGGCCTTCCAGCCCTGAGCGATCAGGCCGGCTTCTTCGTTGGCGCTGGTCGTCAGGTAGTGCTGACCGCCGTTCGGATTGTACACGCGGTAAATCGGCGTTTCGCCCAACGTGCTGCTGTCCGTCACGTCGAAGCCAGGCACGCCGGTCGTCTCGTTCGTCAAACCGTCGAGTTGAGCGGTCTGGAACTCGTACTGCGATGTCGTGAAGAAGTGCTGGGCCGCGCTCGCATTGTACGAACGGGTCATCCGCAGCAGGTCGGCGACTGCGGCCGAACTCGTCGCGGTGACGGGCGGCGAAGTCGGCGACTGATCATGAGTCAGCGTGACCGTGATGGCAAACGTACCGCCTTGGGCGTAAGTGTGGCCGCCAGCGACCGTGAACACGTTCGTTGCTGCATTGAACGTGATCGCTCCCGCCGAGGTTGTTCCATCGCCCCAAGCCACGCTGGCCGCGTAATCGCCCACCGCTTCGGGGCCGGCCGGGTCGGTAAACGTCGCCACCGTCTGGCTGGTCGAAGCCTGAGTGGCAATCGCGTTGAGAGTGAAGGCCCCGGTCGCAACGACCGGCGGGTCCGCGACGATTGCCGTGCTCGTGGCCGTTCCTGCGGGGGCGGTTCCATGCGTCACACTCACTGAAATCGGATACGTTCCCTGTTCAGCATATGTATGGCCGCCTGACAGCGTAAACAACTGAGTCGTTCCATTGTAGGTGATGGTACCAGCGGTGGCTGGGGTTCCATCGCCCCAGTTGATCATTCCCGTATAGTTGCCCGCGACTTCAGCGCCGGCCGGGTCGGAGAACGTGGCGATCGCCTGATTCGTGAACGCAGCACCCTCAGTCACGGTCA
>JAJXXL010000431.1 GCA_021781115.1 Planctomycetota bacterium | reverse complement strand
CGCCTTCATGCCTTCGCGTTTGTATTCGACCTTAGGGTCTTTCTGGGCGTAACCGACCAGGCCGATTCCCTGCCGCAAATGGTCCATCTGGTACAGGTGATCTTTCCACGAGGTGTCGAGCACTTCGAGGATCAGCGCCCGTTCGGCCTCGCGCAATTCGGGGCGGTAGCGGGTTTCAATTTCGCGGAGCACGCGCTGCCGGGCGACCTCGCGGGGCAGCGGCAGCAAATCGTCGACCGTGAGCGTCGAGTTGAGGTTTTCATGCGCCCATTGCGCCAGTTCGACGAGGGGTTCGCGCTGCTTGGCCGGCTCGTGTCGCGGGTCGGCTCCGTTGCGCTGGCCGTAGGCGCGGTCGAGATACGAATCGACCTGCGGCAGCAGTTCGCCATTGGAGTAAAACCGCTGGCTGTGCTCCGTCAAAAACTGCCGCACTTCTTCGCGCGGCTTGCCTTTGACGTCTTGCAGGGTGAGGTTCGCCTGAAACCGACCGTTGGCCCAGCGGACCAACCCTTCGTGGTCGTACCGTTCGCCGCGGTTCGCGTCGTCTGACAGAAACTGCGACAACCCGACCGACACCGGAAAATGGATTTCCTTGTCCTTGTACAGTTGTTCGACCTGCTGCATGACGAGGGCCGCGGCCTCGACCGGCGACATGCCATCGAACCGCTCGGGCGGAATCTTCAGCGTGTATTGCCAGTCGAGCCAGTTCGCCAGCCAGACCCGCCCGTAGTTTTTTTCGAGAAACTGGTTGACGGGGGTCAGGTCGAGCCGGGCAATCGCTTCGCGCGCCCGTTCGTACAGCGCCTCAAACAGGTTGTCGCGGCCGATCTTTTTCAGCTCGCGGTCGTTGTAGTTCAAATGCCACCGCAAATTGGCCCATTTGGCCAGCGCGGCCCAGTTCCATTCGCGTTCGTCGTCGACGTCGGGGGGCAGGTCTTCTTCAATTTTGTCGCGGATCAGTTCTTCGGCCTGGCGTTCGCACTGGTCGCGCAGAAACTCCTGCAACTGATCGACGTCAAAATTGCGCAGGTCGGCTTCTTCGACTTCAATGCCCAGTTCCTGAGCGGCCCATTGGGCGCACATTTTGGCCCCATGTGTTTCCGACAGGAATTCACGCGTTTTTTCGGCAACCTGCTGGCGGAGCATGTCGACGATCAGTGTGCGGCAGTCGCCCCCTTCGAGAATCGCCTGCCGGTAGCTGTAGACGCGTTTCCGCTGAAAATCCATGACTTCGTCGTATTCGAGCAGATTCTTGCGAACGTCAAAATGCCGTTCTTCGACCCGCCGCTGGGCCTTTTGAATCTGCCGCGAAACCAACGGGCTTTCGATCGCTTCGCCTTCCTGCATGCCCAGCCGGGTGAGCATTCCCTTCACCCAGTCGCCGGCAAAAATGCGCATCAGGTCGTCTTCGAGCGACAGGAAAAAGCGGCTGGAACCCGGGTCGCCCTGGCGGCCGCTGCGGCCCCGCAATTGCAGGTCGATTCGCCGCGCTTCGTGCCGCTCGGTGCCAATCACGTGCAACCCGCCGAGTTCGGCCACCTTGCGGCCTTCGGCGGCCATGCCTTCTTCAGTCGCGATTTTGGCGGCGAGCGCATCCCACTCGGCTTTGGGAACGTCGATTCGCGAGGCGTATTTCAGCTTGAGCTGGTCCCACGCGAGCTGGTCGGGGTTGCCGCCCAGGATGATGTCGGTGCCGCGACCGGCCATGTTCGTGGCGATTGTCACGGCGCCGAGCCGCCCGGCCTGGGCGATGATGTCGGCCTCGCGTTCGTGGTACTTGGCGTTGAGCACGGCATGGCGAATGCCGACGCGGTCGAGCAGCCCGCTGAGCAGCTCGGATTTTTCGATCGACACCGTGCCGACGAGAATCGGCCGGCCCGTGGCGTGCACTTCTTTGATTTCCTCGACCAGCGCGTTGTACTTTTCACGTTCGGCGCGATAAATCACATCGGGGTAGTTGATGCGCGATAGCGGGCGGTTGGTGGGAATCGACACCACGTCGAGCTTGTAAATCTTCCAGAACTCGTTGGCCTCGGTCATGGCGGTGCCGGTCATGCCGCCCAGTTTTTTGTAGAGCTTGAAGAAGTTTTGCAGCGTGATTGTGGCCAAAGTCTGGTTTTCCTCCTTGACCTTGACCCCTTCCTTGGCCTCGACCGCCTGGTGCAGGCCGTCGCTCCATTGCCGGCCCTCCATTTTTCGGCCCGTAAATTCATCGACGATGATCACCTGATCGCGCTCGACCAGGTACTGCACGTCGCGCTTGTATAAATGATGGGCCCGCAGGGCGTTATCGATCAGGTGCGGCCATTCCATGTTGCCGGCGGTGTAAAAGCTTTCGACCCCCGCCAGTTCTTCAGCCCGGCGCACACCCTCTTCGGTGAGGTGGCAGGTGTGTTCTTTTTCCTTGATTTCGAAATGCCGGTCTTTTTCGAGCTGGCGGGCAATGCGGTCGGCCCGGCGGTATTTGTCGACGTCATCCTGTGCGGGGCCCGAAATGATCAGCGGCGTGCGGGCTTCGTCGATCAGGATGTTGTCAATTTCGTCGACAATCGCGTAGTGCAGCGGCCCCTGAACCTGCGATTCGCGCGTCGGTTTCATGTTGTCGCGCAGGTAATCAAACCCGAACTCGTTGTTCGTGCCGTAGGTGATGTCGCACTGGTACGCCGCCACCTTCGCTTCGGGTTCCATTTGCGATTGAATCGCCCCCACCGTCAGCCCCAGGCCCATGTACAACGGGGCCATCCACTCCATATCGCGGCGGGCGAGGTAGTCGTTCACCGTTACGACGTGCACCTTGTGCGCCAGGGCGTTCAGCGAGGCGGCCAGGGTCGCGACCAGGGTTTTCCCTTCGCCCGTAACCATTTCGGCGATCATGCCCTTGTGCAGCACGTACCCGCCGATGAGCTGCACGTCATAATGCCGCATTTTCAGGTTGCGGCGGCCCGATTCGCGCGCCGCCGCAAACGCCTCGGGCAGCAGGGCGTCGAGCGCTTCCCCTGCCGCAAGCCGGGCCCGCAGCCGCGCTGCCGTTTGTTTTAATTCGTCATCCGAAAGCTGTTGCAGCGCCGGTTCGCGGCGGTTGATGTCGTCGAGCAGCGAACCGGGCGTGATTGTGGTTTCCGTGCCTTTTCGGGTGAACCCCAGCTTGCGAATCTGCCGTTCGTTCGAGGCGCCGAACAGCCCGGTGACGAACCGTTCGATGGCCGCGGTCAAGGCGATGAAAAAATCGCCGATCTTTTCCAGAAAATCCATACCCTATCCTCGTCTTCAAGCCTGCCCGTCGCGAGGGGGCGAGTCCTGCGGCGTTCGCGGGAGACGCCGCGCGTGGCACGTCGGATCTCGGCTTTTTTTCAGTAATCAGGACTCGACTGCGGGGCGCACCCCGAGCCGGTTGAAGAATCTGCGCAAAGTGTATTGTGCGCACGAAAACCGGTCAATGCCGGGTGCGCCGATGCCAGGTCTGTGGGCCGCGGGCTGACGTTCAACAGGCGGCGGGGCCGAAGTACTGCCGGCGAACACACGCCGCGCGGCAAAGCAACTCGAGGCGGCACGATGGTTCATCGGCAGTTGCGGCGAAAACAGTGCACACCGGCTCACCGCGTGAAATCCTCTGGCCTTGCCGGGGCAAGTCGGTGCACTCGGGAAATCCGGGTATGGCGGCCTTGGGTAAGAACTGCGAAAGATCTCCGGTGATCAGGTCGCAATCGGCGTAGAGCACGAGTTTGCCGAGCGCCGTTTGCCGCCGCTGCGATTGCGCGACGGCAATTTCATCGGCCAGTCGAGTCAGTTCACCCCGATCGGGTTCGGAAAACAAATGGCACGCCCGGCGGTTCCAGTCGAAAACGGGCGCCCGCAACAGGTGTTCGACGATTTCAACCGCCGCGGTGTAGCGCGGGTTGAGTTCAGTCGGCCAGGCGCCGGTTTCATCGACAATAAAATCGATGCCGAACAAGCCGCGCAACCCGAACTCCATCGCGAGGCGATCGCCCAACTGCTCAAGAAGCTGATCGTTGGCCGCAGTACAGGGGGCAATTGTTCCGCACCAGGCAAACTCCGGGGCGGCCACGTCAGCCTCGCCGACCAGTTGCCGCGTTTGCCCCAATAACCACGTCTGCCCCGGCAGGGCGAGATACACGCCGGAGATCGGCACGCCTTGGCGCCGCTCCTGAAAATAGTGAGGTTCCTCAAGCCCTGGTCGGGGTCCTGGTGATTCACGCCAGACGCAAATCGCCCGCCCGCCGCCACTGTTAACCGGCTTGAGCATCCAGTTGCCGTCGGGAACCGGCAGCCTGCCGGCGGGCAATACTCGCAGGTGGGGCAGGTCCAGCCGTTCCAAAGCCGCCGCCAGTTTCCAAGGGTTGCGCACCCGTTCGAGTGTCGAAGCGCCGCAACCCCATAATGTCCGCTGCGTCGAAAGCTGGTCGACGATGGCCGGATGATTTTCCAGTGCACCCGTGTACATCCAGGTGCACGCCGCAGCATCGCGGCAGGATTGCGGTAACCCGTGCGGGTAGTCTTCGCAGGGCAGAACCCGGGCGATGGCGCCCAGGTCGGCGTCGGCGAAACGGTCGCAACAGATCGGGCGGCAGCCTGCCCGCAGTGCGGAATACGCCGCGGCCCGCGTGCTGGCGCCGACAATCAGAATGGGGTTCGACTCGTGGCCCATCGGGAAACGGTGTCTTTCGGGGCGGTGCGGTCAGTGTTCGGTGCGCGGCCATTCTTTCAGAACGAGGCGGCTTTGAACATCTTGCCGGGACGCCGTTGAAATTTTCGGGCGAAACTGGCGTTTACGGGGGCGAGTTGTTATGTAGGTGTGCAGGAAATGTGGGGAATGCATTCCGGCGGTTTTGCCGCTTCCTGTCATGCAGCCGGTTCGCCGGAGGAAGCGTGTTCTGCGACGCCGCAACATCCGAGGTTCGTGCCACCCAGAGGAGTAAAGAGATGTCGATGTATGTCGGAGAAGCACTGGTCGGCGAGGGGAATGAAGTGGCCCACATCGACCTGTTGATTGGCGATAAGACGGGGCCGGTGGGGGTTGCGTTCGCGAATGCGCTGTCGCGGCAATCAGCGGGCCACAGCAACCTGCTGGCGGTGCTCACGCCGAACCTGGCCGTGAAGCCTGCCACCGTCATGATCACGAAAGTCACGATCAAGGGGGCCAAACAGGCGGTGCAAATGTTCGGCCCGGCGCAATATGCCGTCGCCAAGGCCGTCGCCGACAGCGTCGAATCCGGCGTGATTCCCCGTGATCAGGCCGAAAACCTGGTGATTGTGTGCGGCGTGTTCATTCACTGGGAGGCCGCCGACGACAAGAAAATCTTCCAATACAATTACGAGGCGACAAAGCTGTCGATCGCGCGGGCCATGAAGGGCGAACCGAGCGCAACAGAAATGCTCGCCAAAAAGGCCGAGGCCAAGCACCCGTTTTCCGGCGTTTGAGTTGCCGCCCGCCGCGTTGTTACGCAGCCTGAATACCATGCGCCCACGGGAGTTGATCCCGTGGGCGGTCGTTTTCGATCATGCAGCGCATTCTCGTCCAATTCGATACTGACGCGCACCCGAGTTCGTTCGACCGGGTGGTGGCCGTCGATGCGGGTGTGGACCATCTGTTTTCGTATGGCGGCGTGCGCACTGCCGACGCCGTGCCGCTCGTGCACGGGGCGATATTTACCCGCGGTCCGCAGGATCTGAAGCACACGGCGATTTTCATCGGCGGCAGCAATGTGGCCGCGGGCGAAGAACTGCTGAACTGTGTGCGGTCGGCGTTCTTCGGGCCGCTGCGCGTGTCGGTCATGATGGATTCGAACGGTTCAAACACCACGGCGGCTGCGGCCGTGCTCTGTGCTCGCAAACACCTGCCGCTGGCCGGTGCCTCGGCCCTCGTGCTCGGAGGAACCGGCCCGGTGGGGCGGCGTGTGGCGCAGCTCCTGGCGGCCGAAAAAGCCGAGGTGTGTGTTGCGTCGCGCGCGCTCGAAAAGGCGGACGAGGTCTGCCGTGCCGTTGTCGAGGCGGTACCCGGTGCGCGGTTGCGGTCACTGGCCCCCAAGCCCGGGGCAGCGCTGGCCGAGGCCGTCGCCGGCGCAAATCTGGTCGTCGCCGCCGGCGCTGCCGGGGTCGAGTTGCTGCCGGCCGAAATGTGGCGTGCGTGCGACCGGTTGCGGGTGGCGATCGACCTGAATGCGGTTCCTCCGGCGGGCATCGGCGGGATTTCAGCGACTGACAAAGCCGCCGCGCGCGATGGGGCAGTCTGCTACGGGGCAATCGGCGTCGGGGGGTTGAAAATGAAAATCCACAAAGCGGCTCTGAGCAGGCTGTTTGAGTCGAACGATCAGGTTTTCGACACCGCCGCCATCTACCGCATCGGCGAGTCGCTGATCTGACCAGCCTGGGTGGGGCAGCCCCGATCCACCGCATGGCGCGACAAGACGGTCGCGCCGCTTGTGGTCCCCCTGGCAACGCTCAGGCTACGGCCCGGCGCCAAACAACACCCAGGATGTAATCGGGGCCACGCGGCGCTGGCTGCTGCGGGCCGTGTAATGATTGTCGTTCGCTGCCATCGCCCCACAACGCCTTGTGGTGTACTTGCCCGTCAACCGCAACCAGTCGCCACTGAACACTGAAAGCCGAAGACGGCCC
>JAJXXL010000058.1 GCA_021781115.1 Planctomycetota bacterium | reverse complement strand
GGTTTGCAGAAACAGCTTGATGGCCCAGGGTGCGCCGTTCCGCAACGCTTCAAACAGCTTGGCCTCGGCGAAGTCGGCGGTGATTTCATACGCATCGGTGACGGCCCGCGACAGCCGGTGCGTTTCGTTGATGCGGCGTTCGAGCTTTTCCAACGGCATATTCAGGCGGTTGGCCGCCACGGAGAGCAGCCCGCTCGACGCCTTGATGACCGCGATGATTTGCTTGATGGTCGTGCGCGGCATCGAAGAACCCCCTTGTCGCTGAAACCGCCCCGCAGGCGAAATCGCCGCGGCCCGGCCCGCAGGCCGACAACGCAGCGCCAACACCATCGGGCCACTGGCGGCCACGCATGACGGTTCTTCCTGGACGAATTATTGCGTGCCGGCACTATGAGTCAATAAAAATTTATTACAAATACAATTTATTAAACGATAACAGTTTCCTTGTGGGTGACACTCATGATGCGGCCAGGCTGCTTGACTTTGGCTCGCAGTTCCTGGGCGTGAGCAAATCGACGTCTGTGGCGTGGCGGCCCCGATTGATGCTGAGCCCGGTTTGCCCGTCGGCCGCCGAAACCTCCATTTTCGAAACGCGCGGCATGGCGTATCCTTGCCGCCGGCGCCTGGGTGGCCCGGGCGCAACATTTGACGAGACGATACGGCGCGGCGGTTTCAGTACATGCTGACCTCAATTGCACTCTGTACATACAACGGCGCTCGCTTTCTGCCCCCGCAGTTGGCCAGTCTTGCCGCGCAGGATTTGCCGCCCGATGAATTGGTGGTTTGCGATGACGGCTCGACCGATGATACGTGCCAAATCCTTGAGCGTTTCGCCGGGCAGGCGGCGTTTTCGGTCAGGCTGGAAAGGAATCCCGTCAACTTGGGATCGACGCAGAATTTCGCACGCGCGATCAGCCTGTGCCGGGGCAAGTACATCTTTCCGGCCGATCAGGACGATGTCTGGCTACCCCACAAGCTGCGCCGGCTGACAGAGTTGCTCGAACAAGACGGCCAAGCGGGGCTGGCGTTCAGCGATGCCACGCTCGTCGATGAAGCGCTGGTTCCCCTGGGGGGCACACTGAAAACAGCGCTGCAGTTTACCGCACGCGAGCGGCGGCAGATCGAAACCGGGCGGTTGTTCGATGCGCTGCTGCGGCGGAACCTGGTCACCGGCGCCGCGATGGCGTTTCGATCGGAATATCGCGATCTGCTGTTGCCAATTCCCCCCGGATGGGTCCACGATTATTGGATCGCATTGCTGATTTCAGCCGTTGCTGGCGGGCGGTACATTGGCGAACCACTGATTCAATACCGGCAGCACGCGCGGCAGCAGATCGGCGAACGGCGGCCCGGCCTGATGCAGCAGATTCAAAAGGCCCGGGCAATGGGGCCGGCCCGGTTCCGTGAACTGACCAATGCATTCCGCGCGGCCCACCAGCGGCTGACCGATTCGCCCGGGTACCGCCCCAGCCCCGCCGTGCTGGCCAGCCTGGCGGAAAAAGTGAGGCACTGGTCGGCACGTACCGGGCTGCATGAATCTCGCGCAGGGCGGTGGCACACCATCTGGCGCGAGTGGGCGAGTTACCGGCAGTATTCGCTGGGGTGGAAATCGGTTGCACAGGACCTGTTTCTGTAGCGTTGTACACGGTACGCGATACGACCCCGCGTGGAACGGGTTTGACGTTCCTCCACCGGCCGGCGACAATAACATACCCGTTTCGGGCCTGCGTCGCGAACGTGGCGTGCGCGGCAATCTTGCTTTGCGCGGAGGCCACCGCGGCCCGAAGCGCAGCCAGCGTGTGTGAAACGCCCTCATCAGAAAGCGCGATCATGATTCGAGAATCTATTCGAAACCGCTGGACTGAAATCGGTATTCGAGCCTGTCGCGAATGCGGGTTGGTGGTGCTCATTTGGGTTGCGGTGGCCTGGGGAGTGCCTGGGCCGCAAAACGCGGCCGCCGCCGATACGCCGCGCCGCCCGAATGTGATACTCATCATGGCCGACGACCAGGGCTTTGGCGACCTGAGCCTGCATGGCAACACAAAGCTGCAAACGCCGCACCTCGACACCCTGGCCGCCCAGGGCATTGAACTGACTGATTTTCATGTGTCGCCGGTGTGCGCCCCCACGCGGGCCAGCCTGATGACGGGCCGGTATCACTACCGCACGCGCGTGGTCGACACGGCGTTTGGCCGGGCGATGATGGACCCTGCCGAAATCACGCTGGCCGAAATGCTGGGCGGCGCGGGTTACCAGACCGGCATTTTCGGCAAATGGCACCTGGGCGACAATTACCCGCTGCGCCCGATGGACCAGGGGTTTGGCGAATCGCTGGTGCTGCGAGGCGGCGGCATCGGGCAGCCGTCGGATCCGCCGGGGGGAAGCAGCTATTTTGACCCGATTCTGCTGCATAACGGCCAGTTGGAAAAAACCTCCGGCTATTGCAGCGACGTTTACACCCGCGCCGCCGTGCAATTCATCGAGCGGCATCAGGCAGAACCCTTTTTCGTATACCTCGCGTTTAATGCGCCTCATACTCCGTTAGAAGTCCCTGACGAGTATCGGGCACGATACAGTTCGATGCGCCTCGACCGGGGCGAATTTCCCAACGCCGGCTTCCCGCTGTCAGACAAAATCGACCAAGACACGACGGCCCGCGTGTATGGCATGGTGGCCAACATCGACGACAACGTAGGCCGGTTGTTGCACCGGCTCGACGAATTGCACCTGGCCGACGACACTATCGTCGTGTTTCTCACCGACAACGGCCCGCAGCAAGAGCGTTTCAAATCGGGCCTTCGCGGTTTGAAGGGCACGGTTTACGAGGGAGGCATTCGGGTGCCGTGCTTTCTGCGGTGGCCGGGCAAATTCGCCGCCGGCCGCAAGATCGACCGGTTGGCGGCGCACATCGACCTCGCGCCCACGCTGCTCGCCGCGTGCCGCGTGCCGCGCCCGGCCGAGGCCGTGTGCGACGGCCGCAGCCTGTTGCCGCAACTTTTGGGCGAATCGCCCGACTGGCCCGACCGCACGCTGTATTTTCAATGGCACCGGGGCGACGCGCCCGACCTGAACCGGGCCTGCGCCGCGCGCTCGCAGCGCTGGAAGATCGTGCAACCGCAGGGCACTGCCCCCGGCCCGGCCCCGGCGAACCCGGCCTTTGAACTGTATGACATGGCGGCCGACCACTACGAACTGCACAATGTCGCCGCAGAGCATCCCGAAATCGTGCAAGCGATGCGGGCCGGTTACGAGGCCTGGTTCCGGGAGGTCGGCGCCGCGCGGGGTTACGCCCCGCCCCGCATTGTCCTCGGGTCGAAGCACGAAAACCCGGTTACGCTGACGCGGCAGGATTGCCGCACGGGTTGGGGGGACAAGGATGTCGGTTCCTGGGAGGTCGACGTGGCCGCGCCGGGCGATTACCAAATCAAGGTCACGTTCCGCAAGCCGACGACGGGCATCGCCCGGCTGCGCCTGGGCGATGCGGCGCTCGACCAGCCGATTTCGGGCGAAGCGACCCAAGTGGTGTTTGACCGCATAGCGCTGACAGCCGGCCCTGCGCCTCTCACGGCATGGTCGGCCCGCGGCGAGCAAAAGACCGGTGCCTGGTTTGTCGACGTGCGCCGCATCGAATAATGCTTGCGCGCGAACCGTCACCGGCCGGTCGTTGATTCCCCACGAAATTCGGAACGCCGCACAATGGACACCGCGTCTTCGCAGCCCACAGGCCGCGGTTCGCACCTCAACCCGCCCAACCGGTTCGGTGGCCCCCACGCCGTGCCAGATTGGGAACATTTTGAATGTGACGCCGACGAAATTCCGCCGCAACCCGCGACGGCGTATTACCCCGATCAGTCGCAGACGGTCATCAGCGAAAACGACAGCCCCGATGTGCCGTTTCGCTACAGCCTGAACCCGTACCGCGGGTGCCTGCATGGGTGTTCGTCCTGTTACCGTCCGCCAAAATATGCCCCCGCTCCGCATTGCCGTACCCATTACGGGGCAAGAGCTTCGGGGCGAAGCGAATGGCGACGGAAACAGCCCGGAGCGACTTCCACCACCTCTTTGATGGAGTCACAACCATGCGTCATGGCTCCATGATTGATCCTCCAAACCGGTTCGGGAAAACCCAAAGCGAACCGGATTTGGAGCACTTCGAATGGGATCAGGAATACCTGACCGAACTCTACGAGCGACAGGTCGAGTATCTGACCGATACCTCAAAGACCATCGTGTCGGAGAACAACTCCCCGGACATTCCGTTTCGGTACAGCCTCAACCCCTATCGGGGATGCCTCCACGGATGTTCTTATTGTTACGCTAGAAACAGCCATGAGTATTTGGGCTTCAACGCCGGTCGGGACTTCGAGACCAAGATCGTTGTGAAGCACGATGCTGCCAGGCTGTTCCGGGAGTTTCTCTCGAACGACGCGTGGAAGCCCGACGAGGTGGTCTTTTCTGGAGTGACGGATTGCTATCAGCCTGTCGAAAGGCATTTCCGCTTGACCCGCCAGTGTCTTGAAGTGGCACTGGAATGCCGACTGCCAGTGGGCATTGTTACGAAGAATGCTCTTGTCGTTCGGGATCTTGACCTCTTGCGGGAGATGGCATCGCACCGGCTTGTCCATGTGAATGTCTCTGTCACGACCCTCGATGCCGAGCTTGCCCGAAACATGGAGCCACGGACCAGCATTCCATCGGCTCGGTTGCGAGCGGTCGAGATGCTTGCTGAGGCAGGGATTCCTACACGCGTAATGGTCGCCCCGATCATTCCCGGCCTGAATGACTCAGAGATCCCATCCATTCTCCAAGCCGCACAAGCTGCGGGAGCACTGGGGGCGTCTTACACCTTGCTCCGTCTTCCGTTGACCGTTGAACCCGTCTTCCGAGAATGGCTCAGCCGTACTCAACCGCTCAAAGCCCAAAAGATTGAAGGACTCATTCGAGAAACTCGTGCAGGCAAATTAAGCAGTTCCGACTGGGGAAAACGCATGGTTGGCACCGGCCAAATTGCCGAGCATGTACGGAAGCTGTTCCAAGTCTTCGTCCGAAAGTACAAATTGGACCAAGCCTTTCCGCCGCACGACTTCAGTCAGTTCCGGCCATCAACTCCCCGTTCCGGCCAGCTTCGTCTCTTCTAAACGAAAAAGCCGGAACCGGCCCGTTGATGAGCAGATGCAACACCGCTCGGCTGATCCCGGTCGTACTCTCTCCAGTGTGATTCGCGTTCTGGATACCCGCTTGCAGGCAATCCCGACAGGCGAAACTCACCCAGAGCGGAGCCTCAAATGGATGACCCCAAACCCCGTCCCGACCTCGTAGTCAGCAACCTCTCCGAATACCTCAATTTCTTGCTCCTTGGGTAAATGTTCGTTCCAAGGAGCAAGCGGGTGTCTTTGGAGCACCTGTCTCCCCACCGTGTTCGCATTTTGCGAACTTTGGCCTTGGCTGTTCGTATTTCACGAACTAAAATGGATTGAAGCGCCGATAACAGGAGGAGCAGCAGATGCGGGTCATCTCAAAGACACGGCTGCGTAAGTTCTGGGAAACTCCCGGATGCGAAGATTCGGAAGGCCCGTTGAGAGCATGGCACACCCACGTCAGCCACAAGAGCGTGGCGTGGCATTCATGGGCGGATGTGAAGGCGGAGTTCGGGTCGGCGAGTCTGGTCGGTCATTGTGTGGTGTTCAACATCGGGGGCAATAAGTACCGATTGGTGACTCGTATCCTGTATCCAAGTCAAAAGGTCTTCGTCTTGAAGATGATGACGCACGCCGAGTACGACGACGACAAATGGAAGGAAGACTGCGGTTGCTATGAGCCTCCTCCTAAGAAAATCAAGAGAGTGACCGTGAAGCGAAAGAAACGAGGAGCTTGACAAGGACGTAGTTCCGCTGCTTTTTCGACAGACAGGCACGATACGACACGAGGAACCTGACAATGACGACAAAGACGCAATTCCGCCTCAAGGGAAAGAGTCGAGACTCCTACATGGAGCTTGTGCTCGACTTCCCCTTGGCATCGATCAAGTCAGACGAGCACCTTGCCGAAGCACAGCAGGTCATGGACGGACTGCTTGCCCGTGGCACGCTTGACGAAGGAGAAGAGACCTATCTCGACGCACTGAGCGACCTCGTGGGTTCCTGCGAAGACGAGCATCATGCCATCGAACCAGCATCCGACGCCGACATGCTGCGGCACCTGATGGACGCCAAGGGGGTGTCCCGGATGCAATTAAGCCATGACACCGGGTTGCCGAAGTCCACGATTTCTGAGGTGCTCGCCGGAAAGAAGACTTTCAGTCGGCAGACGATCCGTAAACTGGCAGAATACTTCCACGTTTCTGTCGGTGTGTTGGCGGCGAACATCTGACTCCTCTGCTGAGCCGTCTCAATCGCTCAGCCGATCTGACGCCTCTCCCAGTTGGTCCTGTGACCGCTTCGTGTACCTCGCCGTCGAGTTGAGATTTTCGTGGCCGAGGATCTGGGCCAAGCTCACCAGATCGTTGGAGTTGTCGGCCAGGAACTGATGAGCCATCGTGTGCCGCAGCAGGTGCGGATGGATCTTGAAACCGCAGATCGCACTGTACTTGTCGCACAGATTTCTGACGCCACGATCCGTGAGTGTTCCACGCTCACCAACGAAGAC
>JAJXXL010000138.1 GCA_021781115.1 Planctomycetota bacterium | reverse complement strand
CTCAGCAACGGCGAGATTCAACAAACGGTGTGGGGGCCGCTACACCTGCACACGTTGGCGTTCGACTCGGCGTATGCCTTTCGGCGGGTCGTCGTGCCAATTTGCGAAATGCACGACGCAGCGCTTCAGCAATTGAGCCAAACGGGGCAACTGTACCTGTCGCTGGCCGAAATGCAGACGATCCAGCGGCATTTCCGCGACCAGGGCCGCGAGCCCACCGACGCCGAGCTTGAAACGATCGCCCAAACCTGGAGCGAACACTGTTCGCACAAGACGTTGCGCGGCCGCGTGCGGTATCGCGACGACACGCACGAGCGCGAGTTCGGCAACCTGCTCAAGGAAACGATCTTTGCCGCCACGGCTGAAATTCGCCGCCGGCTCGGCCCGGCTGACTGGTGCGTCAGCGTGTTCGCCGACAACGCCGGCGTCGTGCAGTTCGACGCCGCGAACCACGTTTGTTTCAAGGTCGAAACGCATAACCACCCGTCGGCGCTCGAACCATATGGCGGGGCGAATACGGGGCTGGGGGGCGTCATCCGCGACCCGATGGGTACGGGCCTCGGCGCCCGGCCGATATGCAATACGAACGTCTTTTGCTTCGCTCCGCCCGACATGCCGCACGCGCAACTGCCCGCAGGTGTGCTGCATCCGCAGGTCGTGGCCCGCGGCGTCGTGGCGGGCGTGCGCGACTACGGCAACCGCATGGGCATTCCGACCGTCAATGGGGCGCTCTATTTCGACGAGCGGTATCTGGGCAACCCGCTGGTCTATTGCGGTAACGTGGCCCTGTTGCCGGCCGACAAGGTTGCAAAAGCGGTGTCGCCGGGCGAACTCATCGTGGCGCTGGGCGGGCGAACCGGGCGCGACGGCATTCACGGAGCAACGTTTTCTTCGGCCGAGTTGACGCATGAAAGCGAAACCTTGTCAGGCGGGGCCGTGCAAATTGGCGACGCGGTGACGGAAAAAATGGTGCTCGATGTGCTGCTCGCCGCCCGCGACCGGGGCTTGTACAGCGCCGTCACCGATTGTGGCGCGGGGGGGTTCAGTAGCGCAGTGGGCGAAATGGGGGCCGACACCGGCGCTGAAGTCTGGCTGGATCGGGCACCGCTCAAATATGCCGGTTTGTCCTACACCGAAATCTGGATTTCTGAAGCCCAGGAGCGAATGGTTCTGGCGGTGCCTCCCGCGAAATGGCTCGAATTTCACAAACTGTGCGCCGCCGAAGGCGTCGAAGCGACGGTAATCGGCGAGTTTACGAACACGGGGCGGCTCGTGTTGAAATACCACGACGAGCAGGTGGGCGAACTGGGGATGGCGTTTCTGCACGACGGACGCCCGCCCGTCGTGCGCGACGCCGTTTACCAGCCGCCTGCGGCAGCCGGCTTGCAGCCCCCGGCGCGCGCGCGGTACGACGAAGACCTGCGCCAGATTCTCGGCTCGCTGAATGTGTGCAGCAAAGCCTGGGTGATTCGGCAGTACGACCACGAAGTTCAGGGAGGCAGCGTCATCAAGCCGCTCGTGGGCGTTCACGCAGACGGCCCGGGCGATGCCGCCGTGCTCCGCCCCGATCTGACTTCGCTGCGCGGCGTTGTCGTCGCCTGCGGCATGAACCCGCGGTTTGGCGATCTTGACCCGTACTGGATGGCCGCCTCGGCCATTGACGAAGCGGTGCGAAATTGCATCGCGGTCGGGGCCGACCCGGCCCGTATCGCCATTCTCGACAACTTCTGCTGGGGCAACACCGACCGCCCTGAAATTCTGGGCAGCCTGGTGCGCGCCGCGCTGGCCTGTCACGACGTGGCGCTCGACTACGGCACACCATTCATCAGCGGCAAAGACAGCTTGAACAATGAGTTTGCGTACCTCGATCACGGCGAGCGCAAAACGGTCGTAATCCCTCCCTCGCTGCTGATCAGCGCGCTCGGTCAAATGGCCGATATCCGCCGGGCCGTTTCGATGGACCTCAAGCAACCGGGCCATCTGCTGTTCCTTGTCGGGCAAACGCACGATGAACTCGGCGGCAGCCATTTTGCGCTGGTCAACAAGTTGACCGGGGGACGGGTTCCGCGGGTCAACGGCAGCCTGGCGCCGCAAATCTTCAAGGCAGTCCACGCAGCGATCGACGCAGGCCATGTGCGAAGTTGCCACGACCTCAGCGAAGGCGGTCTGGCAGCGGCGATTGCTGAAATGTCGTTTGCGGGCGAACTGGGCGCCGAACTGCATCTGGCCGGTATTGCCGACCACACCCTGACTGACGCAGCGCTGCTGTTTTCTGAAAGCAACACCCGATTTGTGCTGGAAGTGGCTCCCGCCCAGCGCGAAAATCTGCTGGGCCTGTTCGCCGGGCTGCCCATTGCGGAAATCGGCCGCGTGAACCAGTCTGACCGGCTGCGTGTGTTTGGTGTTCGCGGCAGCCTGGTCATTGACTCGGGCTGGGCCGAATTGAAAGCGTGCTGGCTGCGGCCGCTGGCGTGGGATTAACCGCCGGGGCGCATCGGGGGTTTCATGGAAGATTCGCGGGGCCGGTTGGCGGCACCGCCTGATCGGCGGGATGATTTGAAAGGACGCAGGGATGACCGGTTCGCTGACGGTATTGCTGCTGGCGATTTCCAACGTGTTCATGACGTTTGCGTGGTACGGGCACCTCAAATTCAAGGACCGCCCGCTGTGGATCGTGATTTTCGCCAGTTGGCTGATTGCTTTCGTCGAATACTGTTTTCAGGTTCCCGCCAACCGCATCGGGCATGAACGGTTTTCGGCGGCCCAGCTCAAAATCATGCAGGAAGTCATCACGCTCGTTGTGTTTTGCGGTTTTTCCGTGCTGTATCTCAAGGAAGACTTGCGGTGGAATTACGTTGTCGGCTTTTTCCTGATACTGGGGGCCGTCGCGTTTGTGTTTGGTGTCGATGCCGCCAAAACCGGGACCACGACAACGTCGGCGGCCTCGGCCGCCCAGATTGCCATTTCCGATGTTGACTCACTCGATTAAACCCTGCAGGAGGGATCCTGATGTTTCGCCTGACGTCCCTGACAGCAATGCCGTACCTGGCCGCATTCGATTTCCGACCTGCCTTGCACTCCATCGCCGGCGTCATGGCGCTTGCCGCCTCACTCGCCGCGCCGCTGGCCGCCGCCGAGCGGTTTGATTTGCGCGAACCGCCGACCGATGCGCGGGTCTTTCGAGTGGCAGCCCGGCTGGACGTCGCGGGCCAGTTGCAAACCGACGCCGGGGCCGGCAAAGCCGTGGCCCTGAAGCTCAGCGTGGCGGGGCGGTTCACCTACCTGGAACGCCGCCTGGCGGGCGGCGGGCGCGACGCCGAGGCGCTGCGGAATGTGCGATTTTACGAACAGACGCAGGCCGACATTCGCGAGGGCGACCTGAATTCGGCGTTGCGTCTGGCCCCGGCGCGACGCCTGATCGTGGCGCATGGCAAGCGCGAAGGGCTCGAAATGTTCTGCCCCGCCGGTCCGCTGACGGCCGAAGAACTCGAACTCCTGCAAATTCCCGGCGACAGCCTCGCGGCGCTGGCCCTGTTGCCGCCCGACCTGGTGGAACTGGGCGATTCGTGGAAGCCCGCCGACTGGGTGCTGCAATTGCTAACCGGGCTCGAAGCCGTCGAAAAAGCGGCACTGACGTGCAAGCTGGCCACGATTGAAGACGGCCTGGCCCGCGTCGAATTCAAAGGCGAGATTTCGGGGGCCACCCTGGGGGCCGCCGCCGCACTGAATGTCGAAGGCTGGTGCCTGTTTGACCTCACCCGTAAATTTATGACTCACATCGAACTGACACAAACCGAAAAGCGGTCGGTGGGCGTCGTTTCGCCCGGGCTGGATGTCACAGCCAGGGTGGCGGTCGACCGGACCCTCGTCGAACGGCCCGACCGGCTCACCGATGGCGAACTCGAAAAGCTCGCGCTCGACGCCAACGCAGCCAACCTGTTGCTGCTGTTTGAATCGAGCGACTGGAAGGTTCGGTTTTACCACGATCGCCAATGGCGGCTGTTCCACCGCACGCCGCAGGTCGCGATTCTGCGGCTGATGGACAAGGGCGCGCTTGTGGCACAGTGCAATGTCACCCCGCTGCAAACCGCCGCGCCGGGCAGCCATGTTTCCGAACAACAGTTTCAGACCGACGTGCAAAAAACGCTGGGCAAAAATTTCCAGCGGCTGCTGCAAACCGAAAAGATCGACTCGCGCGACGCGCGGTTCATTTTCCGCGTGGTGGCCGCGGGCGAAACGGCGCAAGGCCCCACGGTGTGGGTGTACTACCTGATCGCCGCGCCCGATGGCCGGCAAATGGTGGCAGTGTTCGTCGTCGAACCGAAGCTGCTTGAACAGTTGCAGGCCCACGATCTGTCGCTGGTCAGCGGAATGGAATTCCTGCCAGCCGCCAAACCCGGCCCGACCCTGCAACCAACGCCCGCCCCGAATTGACGCTTTCGGCGACTGTCAGGTGGCGTCGTCGCGGACGCTGAACTCGAACTTCCAGCGCCGGCCCGATTGCGGGTGCACGCACCACAACTCGAACATCCCGAGTTCAGTAATCAGCGAGTGGAACCGCACGGGCACGTAATCCTCTTCGACGCCCTCGGCGGCGGGCAGCGTGGCTTCGAGTGAATCGGTTTCGGCGAGTTCTTCGGGCGCCCAGGAGTTCAGCCAGGTACCGGGCCGGTCTTGCTTGCGCACAGTCGAATTGAAGAACCGAAACTGCGCCGGCTCACCGACGACCAGGCCAATGTCGCCCGACGGCACATCGGTTTCGGTTCCCTCTTCCATGCCGACGGGCACCACGCACAACGCCCGCAAGGGCCGGGGGGCGCCGGGCACCGCCAACCCCGCCGTTTCGATTGCGACATAGTAGGCGCGGGCCGTGCCACCGCGAATTCGCAGCCCGCCATGTTCCTTCGACCACCCGTAAAACGCCGCCCCGCGGGCCACGGCGCACTCCAGATCAAGCGGGCCATCGAGCAGTTGCGGCGGAGTTTCGGCCCAGGCCGCCAGCACTTCCAGCAGCCGCCCACGAAATGTCGCCGCCTTGAACACCCCCCCGTTGAACAAGACGTGCGTGGGCCGCACGGGCCGCCCCGGTTCAGGGGCGTGCGCCTGCAAAAACGCCGCGAGGTGCCGGGTGATGGCCGTGTCGGTTTCGAAGGGCAGGCCGATTTCCTGAAACCCCGACCCTCGGCGGCGAATCGGCCGGTCGGCGGCGGCCGCGCGCGGCAGAAACCCGTCGAGCAGCAATTCGGCTGCAATTTTGCGGTCGACATCGACGGCAGTCGATTTTCCCACCAGGCGGCTGCCCCGCCCTGCGACGGCAATCGCCTGATGTTTTGGCCCGTCGTCAGCCAGCAGGGCTTCTTTGGCGGCGCGGCACGAATGCCACAGCGCCACCGATTGCCAGGGGTCAAGGGTGACGCCCTTTTCCTGAAAGAGTCGCGCGGCATGATGGGCGAGAACCAGGTCCATATTGTCGCCGCCCACGAGCAGGTGGTCGCCGACAGCGACGCGCCGCAGGGCCAGCGTGCCTGACTCTTCGGTCACGCCAATCAGCGTCAGGTCGGTTGTTCCGCCGCCCACGTCGCACACCAGCAGGATATCGCCCACTTTGAGCTGCCGCCGCCAACGGTCGCCCCGCTCGTCAAGCCAGGCGTAAACGGCGGCCTGGGGCTCTTCGAGCAAAACCAGGTGCTCGGGCAGGCCGGCCGCCAGCGCCGCCTCGCGCGTCAGTTCGCGGGCGCTGGCGTCGAACGACGCGGGCACGGTCAGCACGACGTGCTGGTCCTTCACGGGAAAATCAGGAAACGCCGCCTGCCAGGCGCCCACCAGGTGCTCCAGCAAGCGCTGCGTCGCCAGCACGGGCGAGATTTTGGCCACGTCGTCGGGCGCGTTCCACGGCAGGATCGGCTGCCGCCGGTCGACACGGCTGTGGCACAGCCACGACTTGGCCGCAGCCACGGTGCGCTCAGGGGCGGCGGCGGCGTTGCGGCGGGCCAATTCGCCCACGGCGACGTCGCCCGGCTTCCGCCAGGGCAAATCGAACACGCCTTCGCCCACTTCGTGGTCGCGCGGCAGGTACACGAACGATGGCAACAGGGGCCGGTCTTCGACAGTGCGTGGCGCCACGAGTTGCGGAATGGGCAGTAACTGAATCTCGGGCGATTCGCCTGCGAGCGGGGCGTAGGCGACAACGCAGTTTGTCGTTCCCAAATCAATGCCCAAGACGTAGTTCTTCGGCATGGTCAGGCCAGCTCCACTTCCGCCGGAGCCACGACGCGGGCTGCCGATTCGCCGCCAACCCACGCCGGCAATTCGCAAGTTTGAGCTTCCCAGCCATGATGCACGAGCCGCCCGCGAAACGGCGGTTGGCCGGTGACATTACCCACGAGGCGAAAACGGTCGGCGTCGGCCGGGGCTTCGATCGGGCCGCCTTCGGCGGCGGCAACAACCGGCCGCAGGTGGAACATGCGTTCCAGAACCTGGCGGCAATCTTTGTGAATTTCGCGCACGACGCTGCCAATTTGCGCATCGGGGAATTCGGAGATCGGCTCCTGGATAAAATCCACAAATCGCGCTTCCCGTTGCAAGGCGGCCAGCAGGGTCAATGCGTCGCTACGGGCCGGGCCCCGCGGCGCGGGCACACGCAAT
>JAJXXL010000336.1 GCA_021781115.1 Planctomycetota bacterium | reverse complement strand
TGCGTAGGCCCTGATGGGAAGGGGTGCCGCTGCGCGAGGTGGTTTGGCTGACCAGGCCGCGAGAAGACGTGCGGCGGGTGTTCTTTTACGGCTACCATAACGACGACCCCAGGCAGATGTTCCGCAGTTCGCTGCCGATTGGCCGGGTTTTGGAGGACCCGTTCGGTCTGCCGCCGGTTATCCTCTGCTACAAACTGAACGGCGAGTGGCTCGATAGCGAGCGTGGCGGGCCCGTGAGGGTCGTCGTTCCCGAGCACTACGGCTTCAAGTCGATCAAATGGCTCACACACGTCGTGCTCACGAATCTTGCGCACGCCAACGACACCTACGCTGACCAGGGCAACGACGTCGACAGTCCACTCAAGACGTTCGCGGCCTCGCTCTCGGTACCCACGGTCGTGAAGCCCGATGAGGAGATTCCAGTCTCCGGATATGCTCAGGTGGGCATCGCGGGGCTGTCGAAAGTGCAAGTTTCAATCGAGCCGAATGCCAAGTCAGACGATCCGTGGGTCGATGCCACATTGCTCGCGGCGCCCACACACTGGAGCTCACTGGCTGAGGGAAAAATCCCTGCCAACACACACGGTTTTGATGCCGCGGGCGTGCCAAAGTCATGGCCGCTCCGCCTCACGAATGCTCATTGGGCCGCGTTGTTGCCTGGCTTGCCTGTGGGCGACTACACGTTCCGCAGTCGGACGATTGACGAAAACGGCCACGCGCAACCCATGCCACGCCCGTCTAACAAGTCGGGGTGGGCGGCGATCGAGTCCATCGTCATCAAAGTGAGAGCATGATTGTTTCCAATTGCTCGACCCGCGCGCGGCGCCCCTACCTGGCCTGGCCCAGTCAGGCCCTCGACTCGCAGGCCGCAATTCGACCTACTTCCTGTTCGGCCGTTCGGCAGACGATTCGCGAACTTCGATTTTCATTTTGCCCAGCACGGACAGCATCGGCAGGAAGGCGGCGGCGGCGAGGCTGGAGTCGGACATTTTGATTCTGTCGCCGGTTGCTGACCGGAAGCTGCACAGCGGATGGCAGCATCTGTTTCGGCTGGCCATTCTGAAGCGGATGCCTGCCGGGAAACTGGCTGATTACTTTTATCCGGTAATCGGCCATCCGACCAAAGAGTTGTACTCGATGGCCGGCCTGCTGTTCATCCGGGAGTTTCGCGACTGAACTCACGACGAAGCCGCCAACGCGTCCATGTTCAACGTGGCCGTTCACTACGTACTGAATCTGAGGCCGGAGCAGCAAAGCCTCTGCCGTCGGACGATCGAGCGCTCCATCGCGCTGTTCCGTGAAGACGATCTGGCCCAGGAGATCCTGCACGACGTGACGGCAGAACTGATGACGCTGCTGGAGCTGGATGTATCCGAGCAGCGTTTGGACTCCACGCACCTCGAATCGAATAGGGCCAAGTTTTGTCGGATCAGGGTGACGGGCAGGGAACGACTACGCGTTCGCGACCAACCGGCCGTTTTCCTGAGCGTCTTGTTGAAAGTCGCCGACTGGAACCTCCTGCGCGCGGCGTCGGTGCGTTCATTACTCGAGAAACTTGCCAAATCCGGCGCGACTGGGCCGCTTGGGCCGCTTCTTTTGCGATTCAGACCGCCCCGCCAGGTACGCCCCGACAATTCTGGCGGCCTGACGTTCGACCTTGGACCGTCGGGCCTGCAACCGACCCGCGCCGCGAAAGCCCACGCGTCGGCCTTTGTCGCACGTGTCATCAATTGGCGGTGAGGCGGCGGAGGGCCTGTTCGACGTCTTGCTGTGTACCGACGAGGATGAGGCTGCGAAATGTGTAGTCGCCCGGTTTGATACCCGCCTGGTCGCGGATGCGAAAGACGCAGTTCCATTTGACCACCTTCTCTGCTCGAAACCGAAACCGGCCATATCCGGCCGCTTCATAGCCGGGCGACGGCTGATCGGGCGACCAAACCCCCATCGCAAAACGGCCATCTCCGGTGGCAAGCACCACCGGCCGATTCTGTTCGCCCGGTCCATCACTCAGCGGGACGAGCTCCTTTCGGCCCACGTCATACGCCAGGAACTGCGAAAACTCGGCCGGCATGTAACCGGTGACGGCTTCAAACTGGGCGAACGTGTGCCGCTCGGCGGCGGGTACGGTAAAGGTCGCCGTATACTCGATGACCTGCGGCAGCCCCGCCACCCCGATTGTCACTTTCTTTTTCAGCAGATGATTCGACAGCACGGTTGTGTTTCGCGCGGGGTGGCCGTCGGATTTCTCGCCGGGCCGCAGCCAGAACGCCATTTGCACGGTCGTTTCGAGCACGTTGTCGCGTGCGGCAATCCGCAGCAGTCGACTGCTGCTCGTCGGCCCCGCGCCGTCGAAGCGTGAGCCGGCTTCGGTCGGGTTGAACGTTTCCGGTTCGAATGCCGCCCCCACGTCGAAATTCGACGCTGATTGCAACTGCCGGCCGTGGTCGGTGCTGTCAATGAACTGCTTGCCGTTCCAGACCAGCGAGTCGATCGCCCCGGCAAGGCGGTTCGTCGTGCGAATGACGATTCGCGATTTGCCCGCCGGGCCGCGGATTTCGGCATTGCCCGCATCGTCGGCGAACGCGACCTTGCCCGCACACCGGCCCGCCATAACCAGCGCACAAAGCGTCAGGAACATCCTCTGCGAATGCCAAACCGGTTGCATGGTTCTGTCCTCGAATCGAAGGGCCTGTCACTGCCGATACACCGCGGCGAGTTTGGCTGAATCGGCACCAGACCGGGCGATATTACCGGTTCACAGTGAATCATTTCGCGGTCGCCGCACGGGAGAGTGTGGCCTCGGGAACTCGGCGGGCGCGCCTGAAGGTGAAGCCGGTCATCGCGGCGGCGGCCAGCCACGCGGCGATCGCCACGATCGGGCGCTCGCCCACCCAGGCGATGCCAACGATGACCAGTTCGACAACGGCTGCCATCAGAAACGAACACCACCGCACCCCCAAGCCGAGCAGCTCGGCGACATACGGGATGAAGGCCCCCACGAATTCGACCGGCTTAAACACCCAGGTTCCGCCGAACCAGAGCAAGCCAAACAGGGCACCGCGCAGGCCCCACGTCAGCCAGGAGTTCGTTTGCACCACGGCGACATACAAATCTGCTGCGGTCTGTTCGCCCACGACGAGGCGTTCCAAATCGGGTTGCGATTTGTCTCCTGAGCGCCAGGCGACAAATGTGTTTCCCGACTGCCTGGCGATCAGGCTGACGCGGGCCGGCTTGACGACCAGGAATTTAATGCGCACGTCACCCACCGCGGGGTGTTGCGGATCCTGGCTTTGATAAAGCATGCCCTCGAACAGTTTGAACTGTCGGTGCAGGGCGGCGGGCAGGCGGGCGGCATCCTGTTCGGTCAGCGGCAACGGTTCATACGAATTGAACTGGTTGATCAACCCCGGCGACAGGGTCATTGCGCCCACCGTGACGTTGTTTGCCACCTGCTCGGCTTCATGCAGTTTGAATTCTGTGGGGTTGGCGTGCTGCTGCGATTCGTGAAAACCACCCGAGAAAATGATTTTGGACGACCAGACCTTGGGGTACAGCCAAGTGACGACCGCATCGCCCGGGCTGTGCGGCGCTGGCGCTTCGTGCTTACGTTCTTCCCACTGATACATTTCGACCTGGCGGAGCAGTTTAACCGCCGGCGCCGTCAAGCCAAACAGAGGGTCGGCCAACGTCCCCTCGACTGTCGCCTGCCCCACGACGTGCACGAGTTTCTGGTCGTGGGCCGCATCGACGCGCCGCGGGTCGATCGTGACCACCCCGGCCAAGCCTGCGGCAACGCCGTGGGCATGCTGCACGGCGCGCCCCTCGTTCCACAGCAGGAGGTACACCGCGGCACAGCACGCCAGCAACCCGGCGCAACCTCGCTTCAAGGTCAACGTGTATCGGGCAAACCGCGACAAACTCGCCTCCGCGTTGATCAGAATTCGTGCCAGGGGTGCGGTGTTCAAAACACCGCCGCCGCGTTTTGAATGCCGCGGCCCGCGCCGCCTGGCATTCTCGCAAGCATGCGGCGAATCGTCCACGCTGACGGGCGCAAGAATGCGGCCCGACGACACGCATTCGCCAAAAGCAGCCGCGGTTCATGGACGAAACCCGCACCGGCCCGATACGATCAGACTGTGCCCCGAGCCCGGTTTGTAAATAGGGTCCACCTCCACGATTGACGTTCAACAGGAACCGACGCCATGCGCAGTGCTGTCAGCGGTGTATGCCTCAAAGTGCTGTCTGCCCTGGCAATTGCGGGTGGGGCCGGCTTGGCGGGCCGGGCCTGGGCCGCCGATACCCCCAAGCTGGCCGACGTGCCGTTGCTCAGCGATGTCAAATATCTCGCGTCTGACGCACTCGAGGGCCGCGGTGTGGGTTCGAAGGGACTCGACCTGGCGGCTGATTTTATCCGCGATCAATTCGCCGCCGCCGGCTTGAACGTCACCCGGGTGAACGGCGGCGCATTTCAGGTATTTACCATGGCGACCGGGGCGAAGCGGGGCGAACCCAACCGCTTGACGTTTCGCGGGCCGGCAGGCCAGACGATCGAACTGGCGCTCGACGCCGATTTTGTTCCGCTGTCATTCGGCGGCACAGGGCCGATTGCGGGCGAGCTCGTGTTCTGCGGGTACGGCATCGACGCCCCCGACAAGGACGAATCGAAGTCGTACGATGATTTTGCGGGCATCGACCTGAAAGGCAAAATTGCCGTCATCCTGCGCAGGGCTCCCGGCCAGGCCGACCCCAAGAGCCGGTTTTCCGACGGGCACGGCGGGGTTTCAAGCCACGCCGCCCTGACGGCCAAGGTCAGCAACGCTTTCGGCCGGGGGGCGACCGCGGTGTTGTTCGTCAACGACCCCGCCAGCGGGCGCAGCGAACTGGAACAGTTAAAAAAACGGGCGGCGAAAATTGCTGAAAGCGTCGCCGCCGCCGCCGAAGCGTTTGACGCGGCCGACCCGCAGGCGCAGGACAAGGTTGCGGCAGCCCGGCAGAAGCTGCGCGACGAGTTGACCCGGTACAAGGCGATCAAGGCCGAACTCGCCCAGGGCCCGCCTGACCCGCTCATGAAATTCGGCTACGGCGGCGATGAATCAGTGCGCTCGATTCCGCTGATGCAAATTACGCGGGCGGCGTGCGACAAGTTGCTCAAGCCGGCGCTCAAATTGGATCTGACGGAACTTGAAGCGGCGATTGACAAGAACATGCAACCGCACAGCGCCACGCTGGCCGGCTGGACGGCCGCCGGCCAGGCGACAATCGACCGTACGCAAACCGAAGTCAAAAACGTGATCGGCGTGCTCGACGGCGAAAGCCCGCGGGCCGAGGAAACGATTGTGGTGGGCGCGCATTACGACCACGTCGGCCGCGGCGGCAAGGGGTCGCTTGCCCCCGGTTCGAAAGAGATTCACAACGGGGCCGACGACAATGCCTCGGGCACGGCGTGCCTGATCGAGCTGGCGCGGCGGCTGGCGGCGCGAAAACAAAAGCTGTCCCGCCGCGTCGTGTTCATCGCCTTCACCGGCGAAGAGATCGGGCTGATCGGCTCGGCGCGGTACACCGCCGCCCCGGTCTTCCCGCTGGAAAAGACGATCGCCATGTTGAATATGGACATGGTGGGCCGACTGAGCGGCGACAAGCTGACGGTCTTCGGCACGGGAACGTCGCCCGTCTGGCCGGGGCTGCTCGACCGGTTTGGCAAGGCGTGCGGGTTTCAACTGAGCCTGAAACCAGAGGGGTTTGGCCCGAGCGACCACTCGTCATTTTACGCCAAGAGAATTCCTGTATTGCATTTCTTTACAGGCAATCACGGCGACTACCACCGCCCAACCGACGATTGGGAAAAGCTCAACGTGCCCGGCATGGAACGCGTCGTCGCGCTGCTCGAAGAGATCGTCGTCGAACTCGCGCAAACCACAGAGCCGCCCGCGTACGCCGCCGTCACCGGCATGGCCAACACGTTCCGCGAAGGCAGCCGGCCGTATTTCGGCAGCATTCCTGATTTTAGCGTCGAAGAGCCGGGCTATGCGATCTCGGGTGTCGCTCCGGGCAGCCCGGCGGATCGCGGCGGGCTGAAGGGCGGCGACCGGATCGTGCAGTTCGGCCCGCAAAAGATCGACAACCTCGACGATTTCGACCGGGCGTTGCGCAAGTATGCAGCCGGCGATGCGGTCGATGTGGCTGTGCGCCGCGGCGGGGAAACGCTGAATCTCAAGGTCACGCTGGGTGCGCCCCGATAAGTCGCGGGCCACTTGGAGCATCGCACCCCGCCCATCGGAACGGCACTGCGCGCAGGCCCAAACGCAATGCAGGAAAACGGTCCGTCGCGGCCGACAAGGTTCGCGGGCAGGGCACCGGGGGAAGGATACCCTGCGGGCGGCAGTGCCACCCGCGATGACGAACGCTTGTCGGCAGCGTCGGACCTGCCAAAATCTAGCTTTTTTCGAGCGGTTGTCAAAAAAAGTTCCGGCCCGCGCGCCGGGGGCCTGCATTCGATCACCGCACGATCTTGCACGCCGGCACGGCGGTTTGCAGGTTTTGCACCCCCGCATCCGTCACACCCGTAAACGCCAGGCTCAACTTCTTCAGTTTCGTCAGGCCTTTGAGTTGCGCCAAGCCGGCGTCGGTGACGCCGGTGTGGTTCAGGTTGAGGTCTTGTAACCC
>JAJXXL010000277.1 GCA_021781115.1 Planctomycetota bacterium | reverse complement strand
TCATGTTTCGAGCCCATCGTGCGCTCAATCAAGACCGGCTGCAAGAAGCGTTGCGGCTGGCTACTGCGGCTCGGCAGATCGAAACAACTGAGCATCTGGCCTACGCCCCTGAAGAAGAACGCCCGAGTGCCTTCGTGGTGTATTTGCAGCGTTTGTCGGCTTTGCCTGAACAATCGCGGCAGCAACTTCTGGCCCAGGAAAAATCCGGTGCCGCCCGACCAGCCGACGAACACCAACCGCCGCGTCAGGCGCCGGGCGTTGCCAGCCAGGCGACCCGTCAAACGCGCATCGCGCCGGTTGCGGCGGCACAGTCGGTTGCGGCGGCACAGTCGGTCCCAACGCCGGATTCGATAGACCCATCAAAGCCGCTGGTCGAAATGCTTGCATCGTCGCCCGGTGCCAAGCGCCCGCCGATCCTTCATCAACCCCGCTTTGCAATTGGCGATCCGTTTCTGGTCACTCGCGACGTTTCGGCAAACCGTCCCGCGCAAACCAAAACGCCAGCCGCAGCACAGGTGAACCAGATCGGGGCATCGCAGTCATCGTCGTCGGTGAACAGTGCGGTTGCTGACGGCGGTCAACTGGCGCTGCCGGTCATTTCTTCACTGCCCGAGATCCGCCCGACCGGTTCGTCGACCGACCCGACGGTCGTCGCCGTCAAGCCGATCGTTCATGCCAATTCACCGAGCCCGACCGGGGTTGCTGCCACCAGCGGTTTGCCCGCCGTCGACGCCCGCGCCAACACGGGCAGTGCCATTGCCGGGCCGGGCCCCGCAATGGCAGCGCCTGCCGGTTCAGAAACCGGCGGGGGTGAAGTTCAATCTCCTGCGGGGCTGGCCGGCCCCGCGCCGCCGCCGACCGCGATTGCGCCACTTGCCGCCCCGCTAGCTGCCGTGGCGCCCGAGCAGGCACCTCCTGTATTGGCGGCGCCCGGCGCCACAGGAGCGTCGCCCACCGTGGCAGTACGACCTTCGGAAGCGGTCAGTTCGGAAGCACCGGTTGCGAGTACGGCAAGTTCGCCTGAAAGGACCGATTCGTCAGCTTCGGCCAAGCAGTTTTCGAAACTCAGCCAAATCTCGTGGATCGGTTTCGGTTGCGGCCTGATTGGCCTGTGCGGGCTGGGGTTGTGGCGTCGCCTCGAGCAACGGCATTTTCACGAATTAAAGCTGACCGTGCCGGAACGTGTCGACCAGGATCACGCCGCGCCGTCCAAATCGGCGGCTGCGTGAACGGTGCCAGGTGTACTTGGGCAATGACCGCCGGGCGGTGGCAACGGTTTGCGAGAGAACCGCAGGCCATCAACCTGCACCGCGGGATGCGTTACTATGCGGCGGGCTGGCGATTGCGTATGCCTTTACCCGAGTTATTCGCGCGGCGAGTTGCCAGCGTCGTTTAGGGAAGGCGGTGTCTAATGCGTGCCCCGGATTCTGCGACGATTCATAATCGCCGCTGAGAGACGTTGGGATTCTCTGGCGATTGAAGCATCAGCAGGGATTTGCCCGGATTACTGCAGACCAACCCGTGCGACAGGACGCAAAGAAAGGAAACAGCCGGCAGTCGCCGGCTGTGGTCGAGCACGCGTCAGATTTAACGCAGCAGGCAGGGTGCGCCAGGTCAGCGCGATATCGGCGTGACCGTGCAGTACTTGTAGTCGGAGCCAAGTTGTTCGCGCAGCAGCAATTGCAATTGTTCGGCCGGCAGGGCCGAGTGCACGTACACATTGTCGGCGATGTCGGCGAAACGTTTGGAGACATACGACTCGACGGAAACGGCGGCGATTTCGAACCCACCGTAATCGGGTTCGCCGGCGCTGGCATCGTCGAGTTGGACGAGTGTGCGGCTGATGTTCTGCACAACCGAATCGGGCGCGCCACGCCCGATTTTCACCACAAAGTTTTGCAGTCCCAGTTCTTTCATGCTGTTTGACCCCCTCGGTAAAAGAGAAAAATGCGATCCTGTCGTTATAATCGGCATAAGCGGTACAGTCGCTTTCAATAACCTTCGAAAAATCCGCCGGCTCGGCGTGCCTGCGACGGGATGAACTATATTTGAATGCGGGCCATTTTGCCTCAACCACCCAGTTCGCGACCGTTGTCATTGCCGCCAGGAGTCATTCACCTATGTCGCACGATCCGTGGAGCCGACCGACTGTCGATGATTTGAAACGGATTCTCGAAGCGATCGGACGCTCTGACGAAACGCACAACCGCGTCGCCGAGCGGATCGAGCTTTCAGTTCCAGCGGAAATCGTCACGACCCGTGGCAACGTCGTTTCTGCGATGACTCGTGAAATCAGCCGTAGCGGCATTGGGTTTGTGCATCGGGGTGCCGTGAACCCCGGCGAAGTTCGCGTGAAGCTCGCCAGCGACACCCGCGAATTCGAGTACACCGTGCACCTCGAATGGTGCACCCCCTGCGACGGGGGCATGTTCATCAGCGGTGGCCGGTTTCTCGGCAAGATCGAGTAACCGGAACTGCCCGAACACAGTTCCGACACGCCGCCAGCAGACGCCGGGCCACCAGCGCCGGGCGGCTAGATCCGGTCAAGTGCGTCGATCCAGCGCACCAGGTCGAGGATCTGTTCGGTGGGCGGGTATTGATGCCCGCCACCTGCGATCGTGACCTGAACCACGGGGTATTTCATCGCCCGCAACGCCCGAACCGAGCCTTCGACGGCGCGGTGCAATGGGTCGCCATCGCCGCTGATCAGGTGCCATTGCAAGCGAAAATCGGGCTCGTTGTCGGGCGGCGGCTCGCGCAAGGGGGCGGCGACCGTCGAAACGCCGCGAAAGAGTTCGCGGTACTTGAAGGCCAACTCGTACGCAAATCGCCCGCCAGAGTCAAACCCGTGCAGCACGACGCGACTGCGGTCGATGGTGTATCGGGCCATGAATTCGTCGACCGCGTCTTTGACGAACACCGCCTCGTCGGCGTTCCAGCCGCTGATCTGTTTGGCCTTGGGCGCCAGCAGAATCACCCCGCGTTCGTCGCAGGGGGTTTGCCAGGCGCGGGTCATGGCGGCCTCCATTGTATCACCCCCGGGGTGCAGCCAAACTACGAGTGCATAGGCATAGTCGGGGTTGTAGTCGGCGGGAACGTAGGCCCAGTACTCATGCTCGTGAGCCGGCATCTTCTCCGTGAAATGCCCCAGCTTCGGCGCGACGGGCGGCGGCCCCTTCCGTGGTGGAATCGGGGCGGCGCGCAACCCGGCGGGAACGCTGTCTGGCAAGCTCCCAGCAGCCAACTCAAGGTCGCGAACCGCACCGGCCGTTCCAATCGTCAGTCGGACCGCATCTCGCGGACGGCGGCGGCTGACCTGGTCGAGCAACGCTGCCGGCCCGGTGACGTCGCCCCCGTTGCAGCGCAGGATTTTGTCGCCCCGTGCCAGCCCGGCCAGTGCCGCCGGGCTGTCGGGTATGACAAATCGCACGGTCACACCGGATTCGTCCGGCCCTCCCGCGGGAGGGCTCGGCAAGCGAACCGGCAACACGCCGAGATAGGCCGATTCGTAAGGTTCCAGCTTTTCGAGGAGTGTCATAGCGCCGGTCACCGTCGGGCCGTCGCTGGCGCCGCGCCGGACTGTCATCGTCACCACGTCGCCCGCGTATTTATTGCCCAGAACGTGCATCATCATGGCGGTTCTTGCAATCGGGCGGCCGTCAATTTCAACCACCAGATCGCCCTCTTTGAAGCCCGCCTGCTGGGCAGGCGAGCCGTACCGTATCCGGTCGATTTGCGGCTGCCCTTCATAAAGATCATGGCCCTTCATCGTCACGCCCATCAGCCCGGGTAACTGGTCTTTTCCCGCTTTGAGCCGCTCGACAGCCGCGTACACGTCGGTCAGGGGTATTGCGAAGCCGATGCCTCCATCGTACCATTCGACGCCCGCAGTTTCGCTTTTACCTTGGGGCGAAAGCGGCACGAGCAGGCCCATCACGCGACCCTCAATGTCGACCAGGGCTCCGCCGTAGTTGACGGGCGAGATTTTTGCATCGGTTTGAATCGCTTTGCCCCAGATCCGGTTCAGCGCGCTGACGATGCCCACGGAAACGCTCGGTTCGGCGGCGTCAAATGTGCGCCCGAGGGCGATCGTCCATTGGCCCACGCGAAACCCGCCCGGCGGAGCGGCGGTCGCAGGAGTCAGGTTGTCGGCCTCGATTTTAAGCAGCGTGAGCATTTTAACGCGGTCGGTGGCCACCTGCTGTGCGGGCAGGCGTCGCCCGTCAGGCAAAGTCACCAGAATCGACGCCGGCCGGGCTGCGAAATTAAATGAGCTCGAGATAATGTACCCGTCGGAAGAAGCCACCAACCCTGTGGTCGGCCCCGTGCCTGTCAGGAATTGGCCAACCCGATCGAGGCCCCCCACGGTTTCGATTCTCACCAAGGAGGGTGAAACCAGTGCCGCGGCCTGCTTGACGGCTTGCTCTTCGAGTGCTGCAACATCGGCTGCGCTTGCGGTGTACGGCATGACATGCAGGAACAAGACCAGTGCGGCCCACGTCGAACATCGGTGGCGAATTCGTAATGGCATGGTGCAGAACATCCAATCAGGAGCGGCAACCTCATGGACGCTGCCGCGTTACGCCGCGTTGGCAGGGGGGGCACGCCTGTCGCCGCCTGGCGACCGGGGCCGGGCGTGGGGCGCCTCAGCGGTCATCGCGGCGGCTGTTGTCATTTTCGGCAGCGCCGCCTGTTTCGGCGGGCGGTTCCGACGGTATTTTCTTTTCGACTGGCAACTCGACCGAAATCAGTGTGTTGCCCCGGCGCACGACCAGCCGCAACTGGTCGCCCGCTTCCAGCCCGACCAGCGATTGCCGCAGCGCTCGGCAAGACGGCACCAGTTCATCAGACACGAACAGAATCAAATCGTTCGGTTGCAGGCCGGCCTTGTCGGCGGCAGACCCGGGAACGATCGAGTCGATGAACGCCGGCGTGCGAAACAGCACTTCGGGCACCAGAACCAGGCCAAAATCAAGCGGCAAATATCGCGGGATGTTGCCAGCCGATTCACGCGGCGGGTCTTTGCGGGCCACGAACCGGCCAGCGATGATCTCGTCGATGGCTGGCTTCAGTTCGCGAATGGGAACTGCGTAGTTGATCCAAGTGTTTGTTAGCGAATTGCGAAGTTCCTTGCCGATCATGCCCACGATTTCGCCACTCAGGGTGGTCAAGACCCCCCCGCCCGATCCGGGGTTGTTGGTAATGGCGTCGACGACATACACCGGCCCTGTGTAGGGGGTCTCGAAATGGCCGCGGCGGGCGGTCAGCCGCGTGCGGGCGGCAATGACGCCGTGCATGACGGAAACCGGTTCGTCACCGACGGCAACTTTGAACATATTACTGAAAGCCAGCACACTGCTGCCCGCTGCCACGTCGCGGGCCACCGCGAGGTCAAAACAGGGCAGATCGTCGGCGTCAATTTTAAGAACCGCCAAATCGAGTTGCGGTTCGGCTCCTAGCACGCGGGCTTCGAATTTTCGCCCGTCGTGCAACACGACCGTGGCCGAGGGGCCGTCGAGCACATGACTCCAGACAGTGGCAATATGCCCGTGGGGTGAAACCAGGAACCCCGTGCTATACCCGTATAGACCTTTGACCCCTCCGGCACCGAAAATCTTAACGACCCGGCGGCTGGTTTCGACGATTGTCTCAGGCCGGGCGTCAGCCCGCGCCATGCCAAGCGGGGCGAAGGTCAGAACCAGTAGCAACCAGAGTCGGTTTTTCGTCACATGCATTATCAGGCATTCCCTGCCGGGCCGGGGTATGGCAATGAGGCGGCAACAGTCGCACCCGCAACGTCAATTGGCGAGGCTTGTTGCGGCCTCGGCCGGCTGATCAGGCCGGGCGGCATTTTCGGTCTTGGGGAGAAACGTAAAACTCTCGAACGACAGCGTTCCGTAATCGCGACCGGCATGGCGGATGAGCAGTCGGTCGGGCAGGCGGACACCGGAAAAATCGCGCAGGCTTTCGATGCGCAGTTCGCAGGCGTCGACGTTTTCGCTGAGAAACAGGTCGAGCCCGACAAATTCCTTCGAGTCGCGCTGGAAGAACCAATACGATTTGGCTCCGGAAATCTCACCGGCGAGCACATCGACCCGGGGCCCGATGCCGTCGAACGGCTCGCTGCCCAAATAATAGAAATCGCTAAATGCCTCGGGGCCGCGCGTGATGAGCAATCGAAAATGATGCAACGCCACCAGCAACCCCCCTGTGCCCGGGGGCTCGTCTTCGAGCGCTGCGCCCGGGGCAAACGACTGCACCGCGGTTTTCTTGCCGCCATCGATCAGCAGGCCTGCACCCTGATCGGCCAATGTGAGGTCGAACGTTGCCTCCTGGCCCAACCGGCCCGACGCTTTCCACACGCCCCGTTCCGCCGCAGCCCGACCGAACAATTTCAGTCCGGCCAGCACCCGCTTCCGTTCGAGTTCATTGAAGTAGTAGTTGGCATAGCCAGGTTTGGCGACGAACAAGGCGGCAAATTGACGCGGGGGCTGTGGCGCCGCGGCGTCTGCCGGTTTCGGGTTCTGACCAGGGCGTTTTTCTTCAGGCTCGCGCGGCTGTCCCGGCTGGGGCATGGGCTTGCGCGGCCGCCGCTCGGGCGCGGCCTCGTTCGAGGTCAGTTCCGATGCCCGATGCAAGGGCCGCAACCGCACGAAAATCTCC
>JAJXXL010000103.1 GCA_021781115.1 Planctomycetota bacterium | reverse complement strand
GTGTGACCGCAGCGACTCTCCCTGGGACGATCCCGCGCGTCGTCCTTCGCACGCCAATCGTCGCAAAGCCTTGCGGCATCAGTTCCTCGAAAATGAATTCACGGCGATCGCCCGCCGCGGGGCAGTCCCCACAAAAATCCTCGCCCTCGCCCGCTGGCTGGCGAAACTTGCGGCGTAGGGATGTTGTTTTTTAGGAAAGTGCAGGACTCATGGGAACCCCTCCTTTTGTTGGTTTTCCGGCGTGGATCACAATTTGTTCTCCATGCCGGCGCCAACGGGTGGCGCCGCGGTCCACAGGAAGGGGCCATTTCAAAACTCGCGCTGGTTCCACCAGCCGATAACGCGGCGATACGGTTCATGGCGTCGAAACCGCGTCAGTCGATCGTTGAAGGAGAATATCAGTTCCATTGGCAGGTCGGTTGACGCCTGAGTCTGGCAGCGAATTGCGGCGTCAAAATCACCTGCTTCGGCATGGGCGACGGCGAGCAGGGCCGCCGCCGCCTGGTCGGTCAGCTCACCGGCTTGGCTGGCGGCCGTGGCATGGAGGACCGCGTTTTTTCCATTTCGAAAGTCCCGATTCATTGATGCGCCGTACAACATCGCCAGATTGGCGTGGGCGATCACTGAGCGCGGGTCGGCTTTGAGAGCCGCTTCGTCGTCACGAATGGCATCGGCGTCACGTTGCAGGATCTCATGGATCCGGGCGCGCTGACAGAGCAGGATCGGGTTTTCGGGCAGCGCATCGAGTGCGTGTGAATAGTCTGCCAGGGCGTTATCGAAATCCCCCCGCGCCTGATACAATTTCGCGCGGGCGCACCAGGCATCGGCAAATTCGGGGTCGGCTGCAATCGCTTTGGCCAGGTTGGCAAAGGCTTGCTCGACTTGCCCGTTGTCGAAGGCGCGTGTCGCGAGTTTCACGAGTTCATGACAGCGCTGGTCTTCGTCGGCGACCTCAAAGGCACGCTGTTCTCCCACGTTTTCACCGCGATTTCGTAATTCACACGCCGCCAGGTCGCATTCGGCACTGTCAAGCCGCGACGAGGTGGCGGCGCGTTGCAAATACGTTCGGGCGACTTCAGCATGGCCATGATGGGCAAGAAACATGCCCACGAAATAGCACTGGGCGGTGACGCTTCGTTCTCGAATATCGCCCTGGCGGATAAGCCAGTCGAGCGACTTCTGATCGACCCGTGAGGCGGCCCCGTTAGCAATGATGTTTCGAACGACGTGAATCAATTCCACCAGGTAATTCTGTTCCTTAACGCCATGCGCCAAGGCCTGCTTGAGGAGGTCGTCGCGCAGCTCGGCCTGCCCGAGCGCGTCGGCCTGAACCGCGGCGCACAGGTCGTAAAATGCGCTGGGCGCTATGCGGCTGGCCTCCTGATACATGGTCAGTGCGTCGTCACGGCGATCGTCAAGCAAGTACAAGGCCGCGGCCCTGTACCTGCCGATGGCGTCAGGCGACTCGCGGTAGAATTCGAGGATTGGCTGTGCCTGCCGCCGGGCCTGTTCAACGTCGCCGTGATTCGTGCGCCGGCACCAATGATACCAGACGTGGGCCGCACCAGCGTAGCGCTCGCTCCGCAGTCGCTGAAATTGCTCGGCACTCTTCCAATCTCCGGTCAACTCGTGAAAATCCGCCGCACAAGACAGCCCCCATTCCGAATAACTTTCGGCCGCCTGCGTCGCATGTGGCCGCGCGGCGCCCCAGTCCTTGAGGCGCATAAAGTGCCGCGCCAGTTCGGCATGGGTCACAGCATGTTCGAGACCGAAACAGGGCGCCTTGAGCGACGCCTTGAGCGTTTCGATGCGCTGCGGCTCGTCGCCGCGGGCCAGATAAATGGCGGCCAGCGCCTGGTAGCTCGTTTGATCCTGGACCAGTTCCAACTGCTGTTTGAGGCACCGCTCGGCGTCGTCGTAGAGCCGCATTTGCGTATATCGGTCTGACAGGGCGCGAAGCACGATCAGATCGTCGTGGTATTTCCGTTCCCAGTCGCGTGCCCGAGGGTAGACTCGCTTCCAGTCGTACTTGATCGCTGCCGCGGCGGTCAGTGACGAATGCGGGCTGACCTGGGCCAGCCTGGCGGTCGCGGCGGACGTGACAGAAATGGGGGCGGCTGATTGAAGGGTCAAAACCAGATCCATGAAAACGCGATCACCCTGGCGCAGCATATCCTCTTGCGCTCCGTTGGCCGCGACCTGGTAGTTTCTGAAAATATCCATCATCGGAAGCTGATTCGGATCGAGTTGAGGCAGCGCGAACGATTGGCTCAGCTTCTGCAGCGATTTCGTCGCCGCCGCCGAATCCAGGCCCAGGGCCTCAATAAACAGTTCGTAGGGGTGGCCTTGGACGACCGGCCTGACCGCTTCCAATGTGGCCCGCGATTCGACCGGCAGCCCCATGGCAAACTGCCAATACTGCAACAGGTGCCACGAATTCAGAAAACTGATTTCCTGGACTAATTGTGCCAGGGCGGCCAGCGAGGGTTCGCCCGCATCCTGTTCCATGCGACCAGCAGTTCGCAAGGCCGCAACCAGGTTTGCCCGGCCTTGCATGACCGAAGCGAGATCGCCGTCTGACAATTTCCCCTCAGCCTTGCCGATTTCTGCAGGCACGTCGGCGATCAAAGGAATCGCCCGGCGCAGCGCAGCGGTGAATCTGACGACGCCGATATCACTTGCGTGATGCAGGACTTCAAGTTGCGCGCCGGCATGAAGGATAGCTTCCACGGCGCGTGAACAGGCCGGTTCGCGCTCGAGCATCGCGTTCGCCGCCAGGAACCGCAAGGTCGGCTCGTCCGAATATGCAATTGCGAGCATTTGCAAATAGGCCGGAAGCGGATCCGGGGGCTGTGCATCGGCCATGGCCGCCAGTTTTTTAGCGTCGAACCGGCAAAACGCGGCGATTTCAGCAGCCCATTCCGGAATTGCCTCGGCTCCGCGCGCCGTTTTTGCTGCATCAAGATCCGCAAGCGCAGCCCCGTGCAAACCGACCAGTGCTCGAACATAGGCCCGCGTGCAGAATCCTGTGGCAGTTTGCCCCCCTTTGCGGCACAGCCGTTCGGCGTACAGCATGGCCCGGGCCTTATAGGCCTTGTGCGCCGGGCTCCACCAGTTCTCAGCCAGCGACCCGAGCAGCGCGTACCCGCGCGCAAGCGCCGCCAGGCGTTCGGGAGATTCGCCCGACTTTTTCACCTCGGCATGCAGCGCGCGAATCGCAGAAAACTGAGAAAGTGGGTCGAACCGGGCAAGGTCGGCCAGAATCTGTGGCGCGACGTTTGATTGCGGGAGATACGAATTCTCACTTCCCGAATAACCCGCACTCTTCAGGATTTCGACAAATTGATGCGCCGACAGGTCTTCGGCTTTTCTCGTCAGTTGCTCAAGCAGATCGTTTGAGGATGCCGGCAATTGGATAAGAAATTCGGCGAGCCTTTCTGACCCCCCCGCCTTTTCACGGAAGACAACGACTGTCACGTCTTGCGCGGTATCGAAGGTGATGGTGACGTCGAGGGGCGGGGTGACGGCGCCGGCGGCGTCGGGCAGCGGTTCGCCCAGGCACCGATCGCGGGTACGCAGCCGCAGCCCATCGCGCGCCGCAATCAATAGTCCCTGCCGAATCAGTTCCCGAATGAGGTTTCCATTCACAGTCGATGCCGCCGAAATGGCCCACCGATTCAAATCCAGCGCGACACCGCGCGGCATCTCTTCGGCCGATCCCTGGGGAAACCTTTCAGTGCGTGGAACCCAGGGTTGAGCTGATTTCGACGGCGGGGCATTTCCAAGCCTTGCCGCCGCGTCTTGTTCTTCCTGGCGCGCTGTTTCTCCTTTGGTCAGGGCTAAAACGACGTCGTCGGGGCTGATTTGCAACCGAATTCTTAAATCGCTGAACAGGCTGTGCCAGCGGTAATTGATCGCCCGCCCGGGCTCGCGATATTGCATCCTGCGCGCCGGCCACCCCGATACCAGGGCGCAGGCTTCGGCCGACTTCACGTTCTTGTTTGCCCGGCCTGTCTTGGGGTCAGCCTGAATTCGTCCCTCTAACGCCGCCAGCGATGCTTCGTAGCCATGCCGGGCGATCGCCTCGACCACGGTTGCCAGCAGCAACGCGGCGATCAGGCCGCGAACGGCCGCCCGTTCGATGCGCGAACGCCGTTTTGAAAAATCAAGTGAGCTTCCGTGCAGAGCGGGTTCTGGCGGCATGACGACTCCTCATAAAACTGCGTCGGATCAATCCTGACTTCTGCCAAGGATCGGTGATGATCGCGACATCGGGATCCGGGGGCCTCTCCTGGAGAATCGCGTCGGGGCAAATTGCGCCAGTATTCTACGATATTAGCGTGTCACGAGGACCCGGCCAAAGCGAAACGGCGAAGTTTCAGCCCTTGATACAGCGTTTGGACAGGCGGTTTGGTTGCGGTTCCCTGCCTGGAAACACTAGAATTGCAAGCTTGGATAATTTTACAGGACTCACCAATCAAACTCCAACAGAAACTAAAGGCGATCTAATGGCGAAAGGTTCTGAAGAACGTGGCGCGCGGAGTCAGGCGATTCGAGATTATTTTCGAGAGAACCACAAGGCCACTGTGAACGAAGTTGTCGAAGCTCTCAAGGCCCGCGGAATCACGGTCAAGCCTGGTCTGGTCTCCAACGTCAAGTACGGCATGAAGGCCAGAAAGAAGGCCCGCCGTAAATCCGGAGCGACCGTCACGCTCGCGGCGGCAGCGGCAAATCATGCCGGTTCGCCGAAACGTGGTTCTGCCGCGCACGCGTCGACACGCGGGATTTCGGGCGACGATCTGATCGAGGCCAAAAAACTCGCCGATCAATTGGGCGGCGTCGAAAAGGCCCGGCAGGCGCTCGAACTGCTGAGCCAATTGCGGTAAGGCCGTGCAGGTCGCCCCGCGTCCTGTGAGGTCGCCCGCCGTGGTCGTGGCGACAGTGCGTTCATTGGCGAAACGCGGCCTCCGCCACGTGTGCAGGGGGCCGCACGCCATCTGACCGTAGCCGCAGGGGTCGCGCCGATGATTGCGGCACCAGCCGCCGCGGTACCGTCGTCGCCCGCATTTCAAAGCCCGTGCGCAGCAGGGAAGTCGCGTCAGCGAGGCAGGCGCCGGTAGAGCTGTGCGGCCCAAATTGCAAGCACGGCCGATAACCCGCCGATGATGGCCAAGGCCACGAAGTAGCCAGGGTCAGCATGCAACAGCCGTCGATCGTCAATTGCGCGCCACAGGTGCAGCCCCGCCGTCAGGCCGAAGATCGTGCCGGTCGTCGTGAGATATGCCTTCATGAGGGTGTGCGTCCGATGTGTGAATAGGGGAAAAGAATTATCCAAGTCACAGAATGCCGGCGATTGCGATCGTTTTGATCAAGCCGCGGGCCATCACGATGCCGATTTTTCTCGTAATGCACAACGTTGGGGTTGCAGCGACCGCCAGACGCTGGTAGCTTGGCGTTATTGCAACTCAATTGCATTAAAGCCCACGGAAATGTCCGATGTCTATCGGTTCGTCCAACAGATTCTTGTGCACGCTCTGGCTGCTGAGCTATTTCTTTGCCAGCACGTTGTCGGGGTTGTGCCACGAACATGGGGCCGACGAACATCACCGGCATGCGACCGACGGGGCGGGAACCGCGATCACGGGGCCGTGCGGCATCGACGCTGACGCCGCCGCGGTGGGGAGTGTACCAAACGGCGCCGCTGATGCCGACGAATCGTCGTGTTGCGTGTGCCGTTTTCTCGCACAGGCTTCGGCGACGGTGCAGTTCGTCGAGTTTCCCAAAGTCTGCGATCTCGAATGGGCACAACCTGCGATCGGCAGGCCGCAATTGCCGCCGACGCCTCCGCGTGCGCCCGACGCCCGCGGTCCTCCTGCTTGCGGCTGAATTTCGCGGTGGTTCGCCAAGCGCCCGGTTTTGAGCGCTGGCGGCCGCCGGGCACCTTACCGGATCGGCCGAACTTTGCCCCCGCACCTGGCACGCGGGGCGGCGCCGCATTTGAACGGCGTTGGGTTCGGTGCTGATTTTCGGGCGAAATCATCCGTACTACAGGAGGACGTTTCATGCCGCGTCGGCGCAAAGGGTTTACGTTAATTGAATTGTTGGTGGTGATCGCAATTATCGCCGTGCTGGTGGCCTTGTTGCTGCCCGCCGTGCAGCAGGCCCGCGAAGCGGCCCGCAGTGCCCAGTGTAAAAACAACCTGAAGCAAATCGGGCTGGCCCTGCACAATTATCACGATCTGCATGGGGTTCTACCGGCATCGTACCTGATCCTGCCGGGCGGCGGGGGAGTGATGGGGCCGCCCGACCCGTTCAGCGGCGATGCCGGCCCCGGCTGGGCCTGGTCAGCGCTGATGTTGCCCCAAATGGACCAGTCGCCGCTGTACAATGCGCTCAATTTCAACCTGCCGTGCGGGGATCCGCGGAATGCGGCGTTCGTACAGACGCCGATTTCCAGCTATTTGTGCCCGTCGGCGGCAAACCCTTCGACGGCCTATAGCGTCGTTAACGGCAGTGGCCAAACCCTGGCAGTCTTTGCGCGAAGCAATTATGTCGTCAGCGCGGGGCGGCACGATGTCTGGAACATGCCTAACCCCGATTTGTCGTTGCTGGCCGACGGTGTGTTTTACCGCAACAGCAGTACGCACTTCAGCGACATTACCGATGGTTTGAGCAACACGGTGTTTTCCGGAGAAAAGACGCCCTACCATAGCGATTCGACCTGGGTGGGCGTTGTCCCCGGCGCATCGACCTGCCCCACGCCCCGTTTTGCCGCCTATGGTTGCGACCTGGCCGCCCCGCAGGTCAACGTGCATTCTGGCCCCGGTTTGGCCGAATCTCCGCCGCTGATTTTTCCGCCCGCCTGTTTTCACTACGTCGATGAAATGAACGACCTGCATGGGTTTGCTGGCGGCAACGTGCTGTTTGGCGACGGTGGCGTGAAGTTCATTTCGAAATACCTTGATGGACCGACCTGGGCCGCGCTGAATACCCGCGCTGGTAATGAAGTCGTCGGCGCCTATTGACGAATCGCCAGGATCGAGGAGCATGGCTCATGTGGCGCCAATTTCTATTGTGCGGGTTGCTGGCTGCGACCGTGGGTTGCGGTGTGCAACAAATCTCGCCTGACAATCGCCAGTTCATGTTGCAACTGCAGTCGGTGACCTCGGCAAAAAAACTCGACTGGCTGCAGGAAACCGCCCGGCAGATTGAAGACCGGCGGGCAACGGGCGGCGTGTCTGATGCCGAATACAAGGCATTTCAGTCGATTATTCTGAAGGCCAAGGCCGGTAATTGGACCGCCGCCCAGCACGAAGCGTTCGCGCTCAGCGAAGGGCAGAAGCCAACCGCCACCGACCTCGAACGCATTCAGCCGGCCGCCCGGCGGTTGTAAAACGACATCGACTTATGGTTCAATCGGGCCGATGCGGTTCACGGCGCATGGCAGCGCCGCGATGCGGTGGGCTGAATCACCAGCAGGTGCAGGTGCAATGGAACTCGGGTTGCGAAATCATGTGGCCGTGGTGACGGGTGGGGCCAGCGGCATCGGCCGCGCGATTGCCGCCGGTTTTGCCGCCGAAGGCGCGCAGGTCGCCGTGTGGGATCTGGCCGGGGCCGCGCCCGCCGCCGCTGAGCTCGGGCGAGAATTTGCCACGCCGACACGCGGGGTGGCCGTCGACGTCACGCAGGCGGGGGCGGTCGCGCAGGCCCTGGCCGAAACGCAGCGCAACCTGGGGCCGGTCGAGCATGTCGTGCATGCCGCAGCGATCGGCTCGGGAAAATTTGGCTTTCCGTTTTTGAACCTCGCACCGGCAGATTGGCCGCGCGTCCTGGAAGTCAATATCATGGGCATGGTTCAGGTAGCGCATGCGGTGGCGCCCGGTATGATCGAACGCCGCGTCGGCACAATGGTTTTCATTGCCTCGGTCGCCGGTCAGATCGGGTCGCAAACGGACCCTCCGTACAGCGCCTCGAAGGCGGCGAACATCAATTACGCCCAGTGCCTGGCCAAGGATCTCGCCCCGCATGGGGTGCGGGTGAACACGGTTTGCCCCGGCATGGTGCAGACTCCGCTGAATCGCGACGTGTGGCGGGCCTGGCACGACCAGCAGCCCGCCGACCAGCGGCAAACTTACGAAGCCTGGGCCCAGGCCAAAATCGACAACGTCATTCCCCTGCGAAAGTGGCAACAGCCGCAGGACGTGGCCGACATGGTCGTCTTTTTGTCGTCGGCGCGCGCCGCGCAGGTCACCGGCCAGACGATCAACGTCGACGGCGGGTTCGTGATGCACTGGTAATCGACCGCGATTTTCCTGCGGTTCAGGGGCAGAAAAAATCGTATGCATCATGGCAGCCGTCGCCGGCAGCTTTGTTCCATACCTGATTTCAGGCGCTCGCTCGGGAGATGTTCGTCATGGTCGTTCAGCCGATGCTCCCGCGTTGCCGCACCATCACCCCCACTCGTGTGGTCGAGGACGCAGCCCGATTGATACAGTTCCTGGCCCAGGCGTTTGGTGTGCGGAAGCGATTTCGCCTGCCCGAGTGACGGTGGCTGGATCATGCACGCCGAGGTTCTGATTGGCGATTCGGTCGCCATGCGGGCTGACGTTCCGCCGGGCGCGGCCGTGATCTCCGCGATGCGACCGTGCAGAAACGACACGGCAAAGCGGGTGGATGAAACCGCGGGGCCCTGAATGCGGTAAGTCTTGACAAGCGACGCTGCGACAGATAGCTTGTTGACATAGCCATCTGATGATTGGCATGGCTTGATAATAATGGTCGTGAGGGCCCCAGGACGCATCGCCGTCGCGGGGCTTTTTTTATTTACGGCCAAGCTTCGCTCCTCGCACTTGTGGCAGGTTGGGGAGAGTGGGTTCTCGTTGGACCGACCGGCTGGTGCTGGCAACACGATAGCCAGGAAATCAAACCAGCTTCCGTGTTGCGATTGGCCCGGCAGCAGGCAATGCTGTCATAGCTTTTTCATGGGCGGCGGGTCTTGGCGAACGCGCCGCATCGGACCGCTGATGGCGGACATTTCACATGAACAAGGACGCAGCGATGGACCCTACAATTCTCGCAAATGAACAGGTTGCCGTGGATGACGTGCGTCAGATCCTGTGCGCGCATCTTGCTCAAACATTGCGCGGCGGAGTCTTGAGCGTGAAGGTGCGGGTTTTCGATTCTCCATGCGAGGCGCTGTTCTATGCGCACTCCGATAACGTGTGGCATATTCAGGACATTGCATTTCGCGACGCGGCTCGCGTGCGAGCGCTGGCCGACGAACTGACCCGCCTGGCAGCAAAGCCGCATGGCGACCTGGTGCAGGTCCGCCAGCATGCAACACCCCACTGGCGTGAAACCGAACTGCAGTTTGCGAATGAAGCAATTAAGCGGCATTCCGGGGGGAGCCTCGAATCCTACATTCGTGGCATACTCTTTGGTGATCACCACGATTCCAAACAGGATGTTCGCCGACGAATGCGAACGCCGCGGTAACGCGGCGGTGCAGAATGTTCGCTAAGAATTCTGATTGTGCGATTGGCTCGCCAACCGTCGCGCAGCGAAACACGGCAAATTGATCAAACCAGATCGACCAAATAACCACAGATTGTGACATGTCACGGCCTGTCGGTGATGTGGGGCAGAAAGAGCGAAACCGTCGGCCGTCTGCCAATGTCAGGGCGAAAGGCATCGCCGCCAGAGAGCCGGTCGGGCGTCGCCTCGTGGCGGGCGCCTGACCTTTGGGCGAGGCGAATTGCGGGGGGCGGCGGCTGGACGCATTTCGCGTACGGACGACGCGGCCGTGTCAAACGCCGTCACGTCTGGCTCTGGGAAGGAGCCCCATCGGCTCACAGAGTGCCCGGGCTTTCGCGAGGTGCTCAATTCGTTTCTTCGGCAGATTGAAAAGGTTCGGTCAGTGCGTGCTACAAATCGGCGGGTGTTTCCTGACCCCACGACGCGCTTCCCTGCGGGGCGTCGTGAGCCACCCGCGTCGTGCGGCGTGCAGTCGCGATCGCCGTGCCGGTCGGTGGGCTTTGCCTTTCGGCTGCCGTTTGCGTAAAATGCGCGGAAGGAAACCTGCCAACCTCACCGCTGCCCGGTTCACGCTCCTGCGGTTTTGCCGAGATGTGGCCCCGCGTCGCCGAGCGGCTGGACTGCCGTTGTCCTGCTTGCGACGGGACGGGCGGCAACCTTGCCCTACCCGAACCCCGGATCCCCGCATGCAGGCTCGACGTTCGCAGCTCGATCTTCACGTTGACGCCCCGGCAGCGGGTGGACTGCCCACGTTCGATTACCAGCCCCGAACGCGGGTCGTCTTTGGCCCCGGTCGCGTGCGTGAACTGGGTGCGCTGGCTCGCGAACTGGGGGCGACGCGGGTCTTGCTCGTCACCGACCACGGGCTGGCCCAGGCGGGGCATGTGCAACGCTCGATTGCGGCTCTGCACGGCGCCGGGCTGTATGTTTCGGTGTTCGATGAAGTTCACCCGAACCCCACGACCGAGCATGTCGATCGCGGCCTGCTGCACGCCCGCGAGGCCCAGATCGACCTGATTGTCGGGTTGGGCGGCGGCAGCAGCATGGATTGCGCCAAGGGCATCAATTTTCTGCTGACGAACGGCGGGCGAATGGAGGATTACTGGGGTGTGGGCAAGGCCACGCAACCGATGTTGCCCATGATCGCCGTGCCGACGACCGCCGGCACCGGCAGTGAAGCCCAGTCGTTCGCGCTCATCGCCAACCCGAAAACGCACATGAAAATGGCCTGCGGCGACCCGAAGGCGGCCTGCCGCGTGGCACTGCTCGACCCCGAATTGACCGTGAGCATGCCGGCGGCCGTCACGGCCGTCACCGGCATCGACGCCTTGAGCCATGCGGTTGAATCGTATGTCACCACGCGGCGGAACCCCGTATCGCAACTGTTCAGCCGGCAGGCCTGGCAGTTGCTGGCCGGGGCGTTTTCGACCGTTCTCAAATCGCCCGCCCATGAAGACGCCCGAGCCCGCATGTTGCTGGGGGCACACCTGGCGGGGGCGGCAATCGAAAACTCAATGCTCGGCGCCGCGCACGCCCTGGCCAACCCGCTGTCGGCCCATTTCCACGCCACGCACGGCGCGGCGATTGCCGTCATGCTGCCGCACGTCGTGCGGTTCAATGCGGCGGCGGTCGCCCGGCGCTATGGCGACCTGGCCGCCGATGCGGAGCTGTGTGCGTGCGATGACCCGAGGGCAGGCGACCTGCTGGCCGATTTTCTGAAATCGCTGGCCGAACAGGCCGGCCTGCCCACGCAACTGGCCGCGCTGCGGATCCCGCGCGACATGCTGCCCGTTTTGGCGCAAGAGGCGGCGCAGCAATGGACGGCTGCCTTCAACCCGCGGCCGGTCAACGCCGACGACCTGAGAGAAATTTACGAGTGCGCCCTGTCGCATTGAATCGTTTCCGGTTTCCGTTTTGAAACGCCCGAATTGCAGAGGTTCTCGAATGCACGCCCCAGTATTCAGTCGCCGCCAGGCGCTGGCCGCCGGCTGTGCCGGGTTGCTCGCGGCGGCGTGCCCGGCACCGAGCGCCCGGGCCGACGGCGGCGTGCCGCTCGTCGAGCCGGGTATTTCCAGTTGGCCGTCGTTTCGCAATGGGCGTGAACTGCTGGGCGTGGCACATGGCCCGCTGTCCGAAAAGCTGGAATTGCTGTGGACTTACAAGGCGGGCGACCAGATTTTTTCTACGGCGGCGATTGTGGGCGATTTCGTGTACGCCGCATCGCTGAGCGGCGAACTATTTTGCCTGTCGCGCACAGACGGCAAACGGATCTGGACGTACCGCTCGAAAACCTCGTCGAACCCGAAAGAGTTCATTCCGGGGTTTAAGGCGTCGCCGGCGGTTACAGCCGACACGGTGTATGTCGGCGATGAAGACGGCATGTTTCACGCGGTTCATCGCGGCACCGGTGAAAAGAAATGGACCTTTGCCACCGACGGCGAGATTTTCAGTTCGGCCTCGGTATTGCCCGACCGCGTGTTGTTCGGCTCGTATGACAGCAACCTGTATTGTCTGAAAGCCGACACGGGCGGCAAATTGTGGCAGTTCACGACCGAAAACAAGGTGAACTGCACGCCGGCCGTTTCCGGGGGCTCGACGTTCATTGCCGGCTGCGACGAGCATTTGCGCGTGATTGACATCGAAACCGGTCGCCAGCAGACCGACATTCCGCTGGAGACCTACCTGATTGCCTCGCCCGCCGTCATGGGCGATGTATTGTATGTCGGCACGTACGCCAGCGAAGTCGTGGCCGTCGATTGGAAAAATGCGAAGCGCGTCTGGACATACTCCAGCTCTGATCGCGAGTTTCCGTATCATTCGTCGGCAGCGGTCACCGACCGGTTCGTGGTCGTGGGCAGCAACGACAAGCGGTTGCACTGCATTGATCGCCAGACCGGGGCCAAAGCGTGGGTGTTCGCCACGCGAGGCAAAATCGAGGGTTCGCCGGTGATTGTCGGCGACCGCGTGTTCGTCGGTTCGGCCGACGGCAACCTGTACGGGCTGCACCTGGCGACGGGCCAGGAGTTCTGGCGGTTCACCGACAGCAAGGGGTTTTCGGCCTCGCCGGCGGTGGGTGAGGGCTGCCTGGTCATCGGCTCGCTGTCGCGCGACGGCGCCCTCTATTGCTTCGGAACGCCCACGCGAAATTGACCCGCCCGCTGCCGGGGCGAGCACCGGCAAATGCACGAGGAGCCACCATGGCCACAGACGCCGCCGCGATGACTGAAGTCGGCAGTTACTTCATTTCGAACTACCCGCCCTTCTCACAATGGAAGCCCGAGTTCGCGCCCGAATTCCGGCGGGTGCTCGAATTGCCGGCCCGGCCCGGCACGCCGCTGGGGCTGTACCTGCACATTCCTTTTTGCCGCAAGCGCTGCAAATTCTGCTATTTTCGGGTGTACACCGATCAGAATGCGAAAGCGATCGAGCAGTACGTGCAGGCCCTGGCCCGCGAAATTGAACTGCTGGGCCGGCACCAGGCGGTTTCTGGGCGCACACTCGATTTCGTGTATTTCGGCGGGGGCACGCCGTCGTACCTGAGCGCGCGACAATTGCATTCGCTGCGTGAACGATTGCACAAGTCCATTTCCTGGAACGCGGCCCGAGAGGTCACGTTTGAGTGCGAGCCCGGCACGCTGAGCCTCGAAAAAATCGAAACGCTCAAGGATATCGGCGTCACCCGGGTGTCGCTGGGCGTCGAAAACTTCAACGACGCCATTCTTGAAGCCAACGGCCGGGCCCATCTGACCCCCGAAATCTTTCGGGCCTACGACTGGATCCGCCAGGTTGGCTTTCCCCAGGTGAATATCGACCTGATTGCCGGCATGATCGGCGAAACCGACGAAAACTGGGCCGAGTGCGTGGCGAAGGTTCGCGAATTGTCGCCCGACAACATTACGATTTATCAAATGGAGTTGCCCCACAACACCGTCATTTCGCGAGAAATCAAGGAGTTGGGGGTCGTTTCGCCGATTGCCGGCTGGGCAACCAAACGCCGCTGGGTCAACGAGGCGTATGAAACCCTGCTGGCCGCCGGCTACCACATTTCGAGCACGAACGAATTGATCAAGAACCCCGCGACCGACCACTTCATCTACCGCGACAGCGTGTGGCGCGGGGCCGACCTGCTGGCCACCGGGGTGTCGTCGTTCGGGCATTTGCAGGGCGTGCATTATCAAAACGTCGACCGCATGGAAGACTACCTGGCCCGGCTTGAAGCGGGCGACCTGCCGGTCAACCGGGCGCTCACGCCCACGCCACACCAACTGCTCATTCGCGAGCTGGTCTTGCAACTCAAGGAGGGGGGTGTCGACCGCCAGCCGTTTCTGGAAAAATTCGGCGTCGACATTATCACCGAGTTCGGCGATGTGTTTGCGCGGCAGGAAGCGGCCGGCTACCTGCACCAGCAGGACGGAGAGATCCGCCTGACACGCAAGGGGCTGCTCCAGGTCGACAGCCTGCTGCCCGAGTATTTCGAAGACGCGTTTCGCGAGGTGCGCTACACGTGAATCCGCAGGACGAACTCCACAAACTGACGTCGCTGTTTCCGGGCGAGCAAACCCTGATCGCTCATGCCGAGCATATTCCCTCGGCCCTCACCCCCGAGCCGTACAAGGCCATGCTGGTGCACGAACACCACATGACCGTGACCATGGAATCGTATTACGGCGCGCCGGTTGCCGTTGAACTGCTGGCCCACTTGCGGCAGGATCCGATTTACTGCCGCAAAATCGTGCTCCGCCGCAGCGATACGCGCCAGGTGGTGCAGTTCGGACTGGTGCGGTTCAACCTGGCGTATGTCACGTCGGCGGTGCGTGAGGAAATCCTCGCGGGCCAGACACCGCTGGGGCGCGTGCTGATCAATCAGAATGTCTTGCGGCATATTGACCTGGGGGCGATCTTGCGAATTGCACCCGGCCCCGAATTGCAGGCCCTGTTCGATTGCACGCCCGAGTGCGAAATCTATGGACGCCTGGCGACAATCTTCTGCAACCGGCAACCCGCCGTCGATCTGCTGGAAATTCCGGCCCCGCTCGACGTCGGCCCGGCGGGCTGACGACCCGCCAGGCGATGGCGGCGTTCCTGATGAAGTTCCCTTGCGGCAAAGCTGGCTGACATGACCGAAGACGTCGCCGTTCAATTCACGATGAGCCGCCGGGTTCAGTTTTCTGAAACCGACATGGCGGGAATTGTGCATTTCGCGAATTACTACAAGTACCTCGAGGAGACAGAGCACGCCTTTTTTCGCAGCCTGGGCATGCGGCTGATGCACGAACAGGCCGATGGCGTGATCCTGGGCTGGCCGCGGGTGCGGGCGACATGCAGTTTCGAAGCCCCGGCGTTTTACGATGACGTACTCGAAATTGATCTGATCATCCTGCGCAAAGGCGTCAAATCGCTGACATTCGGGTTTCGGGTCAGGCGGGGCGCCACGCCCGTTGCGTTTGGCGAGGTCAAGACCGTATGCTGTGCCTGGCGGAAAGGCGAGCCGTTTCATTCGGTGCCCATACCGCCGGAACTCGACGCCCGGCTGGTCGAAAGCCCGCGCGGCTTCAAACATGTGGGGCGGTCGGGCAAAGCCCATTCTGAGTGAGGCGGCCTGGTGCAAATCATCGGCAGCTCGCGATCGTGAAAGCCATCATGCCCGACACTCCCGACCTGGAACTGCGCGGCGTTTGCAAGACATTTCCCGCTGCGGGTGGCGCGCTCGACATCTTGCGGGGGGTCGATTTGAACCTGCGCCGGGGCGAAGACCTGGCCGTCATGGGGCCGTCGGGGTCGGGTAAGAGCACGTTGCTGTACATCGTGGGCGGCCTCGACCGGCCCACCGCCGGCCGGGTCAGCATCCTCGGGCAGGACCCCTTTTCATTGAGCGAAGCGGCTCTGGCCCGGTTTCGAAATTCGCAAATCGGGTTCGTCTTTCAGGAACATTACCTGCTGCCGCAATGCACCGTGCTCGAAAACGTGTTGCTGCCCCGGCTGGCCGCCGCGGGCGCCGATGATTCGGCCGCCCTGCGGGCGGTTCAACTGCTGGATCGGGTGGGGCTGGCGCACCGCGTTGCGCACCGGCCCGCCGAGCTTTCAGGCGGCGAACGGCAGCGCGTGGCGATCTGCCGGGCGCTGATGAATGAGCCCCCGGTGCTGCTGGCTGACGAACCGACGGGCAACCTCGACCACGCCTCAGCCCGGGCGATCGGGTCGTTGTTACTCGAATTGAGCCACGAACAAAACACCATGCTCATCGTGGTGACACACAGCTCCGAGTTGGCCGCCCGGTTTTCGCACCGCGCCGAGCTGGCCGACGGCCGCCTGGTCGAACGCGCAGCAGGTGCCGTATGACCCATGCCCGATTTTTGCTGCAAACGCTGCGTTTTCACTGGCGGGCCAACCTGGCCGTCGTGCTGGGCGTAGCGACGGCGACGGCGGTTGTCGCCGGGGCGCTCGTGGTGGGCGATTCGGTGCGCGGCAGCCTGCGCGATCTGACGCTTGTGCGGTTGGGGCGCATCGATCATGCCTTGCAAAGCCCGCGTTTTTTTCGCGAAGACCTGGCTGGCGAACTGGCGGCCCGACCGGGCTTTGCCGACCATTTTTCGGCCACCGCCCCGGCGATTGTCCTGCCGGCCAGCCTCGAACGCCGCCTGCCCACCGCCGACGCGCCCGTCGTCACCCGCGCCGGCCGCGTGAATTTGTACGCCCTGGACGACCGGTTGTGGCAACTCTTGCAACACGGCGACTGCGCCGCGCCCGTGGGCAATCAAGTGCTGCTCAGCCAGCGTCTGGCGGCCCAGCTCGAATGCGCGCCGGGAGACGATGTCCTGCTGATTGTCGAATTGCCCAGCGCGATTCCGCGCGATTCGTTGCTGGGCGAACGCGACGAAACGTCGCGGCAGTTGCCGCTGAAGGTCAAGGCGGTGCTGCCCGAATCGTCGGGCGCGGGCCGGCTGGGCCTGCAACCTGACCAGCAACTGCCGCAGAACGCCATGGTGTCGCTCAGCACGCTGCAAGCCGCGCTGGGCATCGAGGCGCGGCGGCCCACCCGCCGCCAGCCAACCGCCGGCAGCGCCCGGGTGAACGCGCTGTTTGTGGCCAATCGCGACCCTGCGGCCGACCTCGATCTGGCTGCGGCCCGAACTGACGCCGAACACCTGACGGCCGAATTGCAGCAGGCGTGGCGCCCGGCCGATTTCAATACGCGGGTCGTTGCCGACCCGCAGCGGGCGTATGTGTCTATCGAAAGCGAACGGATGATCCTCGACCCGCTGATTGTCGCAGCCGCCGAACGAGTGGCCGCGGCTTGGGGTGTGGCCGCATCGCCGGTGTCGGCGTACCTGGCCAACGAACTGTTTCGCGTCACCGATGCCAGCAGTTACAGCATGTATTCGATCGTGGCGGGGGTCGCCCCGGAGATCTTCGCGCGTGCCGCCCCGTTGCCATTCGGCCGCTTTGACTTCGTTGGTGAGCCGCCTGCCGCACCGCTGGGCGAAGGCGGCCTGGCCGCCGGCGGCCCCGGTGAAATCATCCTCAACGCCTGGCTTGCCGAAGACTTGCACGCGAGCACTGGTGACTTGGTGGGCATGAAGTTTCACTTGGTGGGTTCGCATGGCGAACTGCCCGAAGAGCAGCGGCAATTTCGGGTGGTCGGTGTGGTGACCATGAACGCTGCCGCAGCCGACCGCGGGCTGACGCCGGAAGTGCCAGGCATTACCGATGTCGACAGCTTGGCCGACTGGGACCAACCCTTTCCGATGAAGATGACGCGCATCACCAACCGCGACGAGATGTACTGGACCAGATACAAAGCCACCCCCAAGGCGTTCGTGTCGCTCAAATCGGCTGAACTGTTGTGGAACAGCCACTACGGCCAGATGACTTCGCTGCGCGTCGCCCGCCCGCCGGCTGAGCACGCCCCTGCCGCCGCCGGGCGCTTCGCCAGCGACCTCGCCCGCGCGCTCAACCCTGCCGACCTCGGCCTGGCGTTTCGGCCGGTTCGAGCGCAGGGGTTGGCCGCATCGGCGGGCACGACCGACTTCGGCGGGTTGTTCATCGGGTTCAGCCTGTTTCTGGTGCTTTCGGCGACGATTCTGATCGGCCTGCTGTTTCGCTTGGGGCTTGAGCGGCGGGTTGGCGATGTCGGCCTGTTGCTGGCGGTTGGTTTTTCATTTCCACGGGTCCGCCGCCTACTGCTGGCAGAGGCCTGGCTGATCGTTCTGACTGGCGCAGCGCTCGGTGCGGCGGCGGCCGTGGGCTATGCCTGGCTGATGATCTATGGGCTGAAAACCTGGTGGATCGGGGCGATCGGCACGCGATTTCTTGACCTGCATGTGCAGGCGGGCAGCCTGCTTGTCGGCTGCCTGATCGCGATCGGCGTCGGGATCGGGGCGATTGCGTATGGACTGCGCGGCTTGGGCCGCCTGCCCGTTCGCGGGTTGCTCCTGGGGTTATCGCAACCACCGCAAACGCCCGGCCAACAGCAACGGCGCGGGCGCAGGGCCGGGCGAGTCGCCCAGATTGCCGCGTTGGCGGCCGTGGCGCTGACAGTTGCCGGAATGTCCGGCCGGCTTGGCTCGCAGGAAGCGTTCGCCGGTTTTTCCTGGAGGATCATCAGTTTTTTCGTGATGGGTATCGCGGCACTTGTGGCGGGGCTGGCCGCGTTTGCCGCGTGGATTGACTCTGATCGTGCTCCGGCGGTGCGCGGCCGCGGTGCGGGGGGGCTGTTGCGACTCGGCATCCGCAACTCGGCCCGCCATCGAGCGCGAAGCGTGCTTACCGTGGGGTTGATCGCGGCGGCAACGTTTCTGATCGTGGCCATCGCGGCCGGGCATCGAAACCCGGCTGTCGAAGAACCCCGGCGTGATTCGGGCAACGGCGGGTTCACGTTGGTCGGCGAATCGTCGGCGCCAGTGCTTGCCGATTTGAATACCGCCGCCGGGCGCGAAAAGCTCGACCTGGTGGATCCGCATTCAGCGACAGTGTTGCAACCGGTTACCCAGATCGTGTCCTTCACCGTCAACCCGGGCGAAAATGCGAGTTGCCTCAATATTTACCAGACATCGCAACCCACGATTCTGGGCGTGCCGCGAGAAATGATCGCCCGCGGCGGCTTCAAGTTCGCCGATACGCCTGGCGTTAATCCGTGGGTGACACTCGAACAGGGGGCCGAGGGCGAACCGATTCCCGTATTGGGCGACATGAACACACTGCAATACAGCCTGCACGTCGGCCTGGGGGCGGTACTCGAAATTCGCGACGAGCAAAACCAGCCGGTCAAGGTGCGCGTTGCAGGAATGCTCGATGGCAGTGTGTTTCAGGGGGTGTTGCTGATGGACGCCCGCCGGTTCGAACAGTTATTTCCCTCGCGGGTGGGCTCGCGATATTTTCTGGTCGACGTGCCTTCGGCCCGGGCCCGCGAAGTGGCCGACCTGCTCGAATCAAAGCTGCCGGGCTTCGATGCCGAACCGGTCGCCGCACGACTCGCTGATTTTCTCGCCGTGCAAAACACCTACCTATCGACATTTCAGGCTTTGGGGGGGTTGGGGTTGCTGTTGGGCACGATCGGTCTGGCCACGGTTATGTTACGGAATGTCCTTGAACGGCGCGGCGAATTGGCACTGCTGCGCGCGATTGGCTTTCGCAATAGCGGCCTGGCCTGGCTCGTGTTGGCCGAAAACAGCTTTCTGCTCGGCTGCGGTCTGGCCGTCGGTTCGGCCGCAGCATTGCTGGCCATGTTGCCGCAACTGCTCAGCACGGGGGCCGATTGTCCCTGGAAATCGGTCGCGGCAATTCTGGGTACCGTGTTCGTGGTCGGCGCCAGCGCCGCGCTTCTGGCGGTCGCCACCGCGATCCGCACGCCCCTTCTGGCCACCCTGCGGGCCGAATCGTAACCACGAACAGGCTGGCAGAAAACCGGCCCGCCGCGCCAACGTCTTGCTGTCGGGGCGGCGCGTTGCCAACGGGCGGGTGAACAAAGTAACATGGGAAGGACGTTCTGCGACCGGCGAATTGGCTCGGCGGTCACACGCACTGTTTCCGGCGATTGCCCGCCGGCCCGCTTGAAGTCTTAAGGGAATTCCATGTCGTCGAAAGCGTTTTTGCTGGTGCTGGTGTTCGTGTTGGGGGCGGCGCTGTCGTGGGGGGTGTACGTGCCTACCGTGCATGTCGCGGCCCAGAACCTGAAAAGCAACCTGCGCGCCTTTTTGTTTGTCGGCGTGGCGTATTTTCTCGTCGCCGTGCTGGTGCCCGCATTGTTCATTTTCGTGTTGAAACACGACCCCACGGCCAAGGGCATTCCCAACTTTGAACTGAAGCCGGTGCTGTGGGGGCTGGCGGCAGGAACGGCCGGCGCGATCGGAGCGCTGTGCGTGATCTTCGCGGTGACGAACGCTGGCAAGGGCGGGGCGTTGTATGTGGCGCCGCTCGTGTTCGCCGGGGCGCCGATCATCAATACGATTGTCACCATTTTGTATTTTCACCCCGTCAAAACGGCGCCCGACTGGCGGTTTTTTACTGGCTTGCTGATGGCCGCGGCTGGCGCGGCCCTGGTGATGATTTACAAACCGGTCGATGCCCCAGCCGCAACGGGGCACGCTGTGGTTGCGCCGCCGGTCGGGCAGGCGCCGCCCACCTGAATGCCGAATTTGACCGGCGGCCGCACCACCGCCAACCTGCGACTGTGGTGACGCGGTCAAGATTTCGTGGGTTGTGGGGCTCGTCGCGACGCCGCACCACCCACCCGCAGGAGCCCCCCCGCCCATGCCCGCCCACTCGGACCTGCTCAGCCAGTTCTGGTTCAACTTCACGCATAACCTGTTCAAGCCCCTGCTCCTGTTTTTCTACATGGGGTTTCTGATTCCGATTCTCAAGGTGCCGTTTGAGTTTCCCAAGGCACTGTACCAGGGGCTGACGATCTTTCTGCTGGTGGCGATCGGCTGGCACGGCGGCGAAGAACTGGCAAACCTCGGCGGGAAGGAGTTCAAGGAAGCGCTGGGCTTCATGCTGATCGGCTTCTTTCTGAATTTTGTGATCGGAATTCTGGCGTATCAATATCTGCGAACGATGACGCGGTTGCGCCGCATCGACGCGGCCACGGTCGCCGGCTATTACGGTTCCGATTCGGCGGGCACGTTCGTAACTTGCGTCGGCGTGCTCAACGCATCGCTGCTCAAATTTGCGGCTTACATGCCGGTCATGCTTGCCGTCATGGAAATTCCCGGGTGTCTTGTGGCGCTGTACCTCATTTCACGGCTGCGCCGCCGCGGCATGGATGCCCTGGGCAACATGCCCAACGAACCGGGTTACGATGCGGCAGCCGTCAGGGCGGTCGTGGGCGACGAACATGCGCCACACCACGATTCAGGCCACGGTGATGCGCCCGCACACGGTACGACCGACCCCGATCTGGCGACGCTGTTGCGCGAAGTGTTTTTGAACCCCGGGCTGTACCTGCTGTTCGGAGGAATTACGATCGGGTTTGTCAGCGGTTTGCAAGGTGAAAAAATCACCAAAGAACCAGATTCGCTGTTCCTCAATTTATTTCAGGGGTTGCTATGCCTGTTTCTGCTGGAAATGGGCATGACCGCCTGCCGAAGGCTGAGAGACCTCAAATCGGGCGGCGCGCCGTTCATTTTTTTCGCCATTGCGGCGCCGAATTTTTTCGCCGCGCTCGGCATGACCATCGCTCATCTGTACAGTCTTTCGCTGGGGGTGCCGTTTCAATTAGGAACCTACGTACTGTTCGCCGTTCTGTGCGCGGCGGCGTCTTACATCGCCGTCCCCGCTGTGCAGCGGATGGCAATTCCTGAAGCCAGCCCGACGTTGCCCCTGGCCGCATCGCTGGGTTTGACGTTTTCGTACAATGTCACCGTGGGCATACCGGTCTATATTCTGATTGCCACGGCACTCAACCAGGCCTGGCCGGTTGCGGGCGGCGTCCTGGCGCCGGGGGGCTGATGTCCTTTGCGTGCGGGCTGGTGGCAGAGCCAGTCTGGACAAATTCAGGCTGGCCCCGTAGCTTGATCTACATGGCCACCCCCACGGAACAGCCGACGACCGCGCCACGCCGTTTTGATTCGCCTGAGCAAGAGGCGTTTCTCAACCTGTGGCGCACCTACGACCGTTTGCGGGCCGCCGAAGACGAACTGTTCGCCCGGTTCGATCTGACCCCCCAGCAATATAACGCCCTGCGGCTGTTGCGCGGTGCACGGCCCGAGTCGCTGCCCACGCTGACCCTCGCCGCGCGGCTCGTATCGCACGCGCCCGACATTACACGCCTGCTCGACAAGCTCGAAGCCCGCGGATGGATCGTGCGACAGCGGCCCGAATCGAACCGGCGAATGGTGCTCGTTGAAATCACCGACGCCGGGCTGAACTTGCTGCGGCAACTCGACCAGCCGGTTCGCGCCTGTCACGAGCGGCAGTTCGGCCACTTGAGCAAAAGCGATCTGAGCCGGCTGATTCGCCTGCTGCATGAAGCCCGCCAGCCACATGAACCTGCGGGAAGCCCGTGGGCCTGATGGCCAATTGCCGCGGGCCGTAACCTGCGAAAAAAGGAACAATGCGGTCATGCGACGGAACCGACTGACCCGAGGGGCGGGGCTGGCTGCCTGGGCTGTACTGTGCGGCCTTGCCGCCGCTGATCTGCCACCGGGCGACCCAGCGCCGTTGCCACGCGCCCATGCTCACAACGACTACCTGCACAATCGCCCGTTATTCGATGCGCTCGACCACGGGTTTGCCAGTGTCGAAGCCGACATTCACCTGGTAGGCGGCAAGTTGCTCGTCGCCCACGACCCGATCGCGGTGCGGGCGGGCAGCACGCTCGAAAAGCTGTACCTCGACCCATTGCGAAAGCGGGTGCAGCAGCGCGGCGGGTGGGTCTATTCACCCGGCCTGTCGTTCACGCTGCTGATCGATGTCAAAACCGAGGCCGTTGCGACGTATGCGGTGTTGCAGGACCTGCTGGCCCGCTATTCCGACATGCTGACCGTCGTGCGCGACGGCGTGCGGCGTGAAGGCGCGGTGACGGTCATTATTTCGGGCAATCGCGACGTCGCAACCATCTCGGCTGCGCCGGTACGGTTCGCTGGCATCGACGGCCGGTTTGGCGATCTGAAATCTGCGGCGCCGGCGCATTTGTACCCGCTGATCAGCGACAACTGGCAGAAGTATTTTCAATGGCGCGGCACCGGGCCGATGCCCGAAGCTGAACGCCAACGGCTGGTCGATGCGGTGACGGAGGCCCACGACCGCGGGCGCCGCATCAGGCTGTGGGCCACGCCCGAAAACCCGGCGGTTTGGCGCGAGCTGTACCTGACCGGTGTCGATCTGATCAACACCGACGACCTCGCCGGGCTGGAGGCATTTCTGAAACCGCCGCCCCAGCGCAACCCGCGATAGGATGATTGCGCGGACGCAACGCCGCGCGTCGCCGCGGTTTGCAATCAGCCGGTGACTTCGACAACCGGTGCACCCAGCACGTCCATTTTCGGCTTGATCCCCAGGCCTGGCCTGGGGCTGGCCGCCAGTCGCCCATTGACGCGCTGCGGCGCTCCCTCGGCAATGCTCACGGTCACGTAGCTGTTGAAGTCGGTCGTAGTAAACAGGAACTCGCTGGGGGTGCTGTGGGCCAGGTGGGCGATCGCCGCCGTCACGATGTCGCCCCCCCAACTGTCTTCAATCGTCATCACGACGCCCAGCGCCACGCACAGATCGCGGGCCTGGCGGGCTTTCGTCAGCCCGCCAAACTTGCTGATCTTGATGTTCACGACGTCCATGGCCCGGTCAGCGTGACCGCGCAGCAGCACTTCGAGCGCGTCAATGCATTCGTCGAGCACGAACGGGTGGTCGCAATGCCGGCGGACCGTGAGGCATTCTTCGTACGTGCGGCACGGCTGTTCAATGTACACATCGATATCGCGCACCGCCGCCACGACCCGCAAGGCGTCGTGCATCAGCCAGCCGGTGTTGGCGTCGGCGATCAGGCGATCGCCCGGTTCGAGTTCTGCGGCGACCGCGCGGATCCGCGCCACATCGACGGCAGGGTCGCCCCCCACCTTCAACTGAAACCGGCGATAGCCTTCGGCCCGATAGCCGGCGACCCGGGCGGCCATGGCCTCGGGCGCTTCTTGCGAGATCGCGCGGTACAGTCCGAAGTTGTCGCCGTACCGCCCGCCCAGCAGAACGCACACAGGCAACCCGGCCGCCTGGCCGAGAATGTCCCAACAGGCAATGTCGATCGCCGATTTAACGTAGGCGTGGCCTTGCAGGGCAGCGTCCATCGTGCGGTTCAACCGCGCCAGTTGCGTGGGGTCTTCGCCGATCAGGTGCGGAGCCAGTTCAATCATGCCGGCCCGCGCCCCGGCTGCATATGCCGGCAGGTAAAACGGACCGAGCGGGCAGACTTCGCCATAACCTGTCAGGCCGGCGTCGGTCTCGACAGCGACCACGGTACTGTCAAACACGGAAACCGACTTGCCGCCTGACCATTTGTAACTGCCCTCGCGCAGCGGCAAATCGACGCGCCAAGCGAGAATTCGCGTAATTTTCATGAACTTGCTCCGGGATGAAAGATTTCGGTTTCCCGTTTTCAGATTGCACCGGCCCGCCGGATTGAATTTGTCTGACAACTGGCAACTCTCGCCAATCGGCGTATGATGATACCGCCGATTTCGTCCAGCCCCAAGCGCCACCCGAGACTTGTTCTGCCATGTTGATCCTGAGCGCCGCCGATGTTCGCCGGGCGTTGCCGATGCCGCAGGCCATCGAGGCGATGAAGCGGGCGTTCGCCAGTCTGAGCGAAGGCCGGGCGCTCGTGCCGCCGCGTACGCACCTGCCCGTTGTGCGCCACGCGGGGGTCACGCTCGTCATGCCCGCGTTCATCGATGCGCCCTCGCCGGCCGACCAGGCGCTCGCGGTCAAGGTCGTCTCGGTATTCGATCACAATGCCCAGCGGGGCCTGCCGCGGATCCAGGCCGCCGTGCTGGCGTGCGACCCTGAAACGGGCCAGCCGCGGGCGTTGCTCGAAGGCGCCGCGCTGACGGCGATTCGCACCGCCGCCGCTTCGGGCGCGGCGACCGACTTTCTGGCCCGGCCTGACAGCCAGGTTCTGGCCATGTTCGGGGCGGGGGTACAGGCCCGCGCCCATGTCGAGGCGATGTGTGCCGTGCGACCGATCCGCACCGTGTACGTCTATTGCCGTTCGCCGGCGCGATGCCGTGCATTCATCGAGGAATTACAACCCGCGTGCGGCGCGAAAATGGAATGGGTCGTCGCGCAATCGCCGCAGCAGGCCTTAAAGCATGCCGACATCGTGTGTACCGCCACGACGTCTTCCCGGGCGGTTTTCGACGACACCGACGTCGGTCGCGGGGTGCATCTCAACGCGATCGGGGCGTATACGCCCGAAACGTGCGAAATTCCGGCGGAAACGGTGCGGCGGGCCGCGGTGTTCGTCGACAACCGCGAAGCCGCCTGGACGGATGCCGGCGATCTGATCCAGCCGTTTCGGGCTGGGTTAGTCGATCGCGGCTGCATAGTCGCCGACCTGGGCGAGCTGGCTTTGGGACGACATTCTGGGCGAGCAGACAGCCGCGAGATTACACTTTTTAAGTCGGTGGGCCTTGCCGTTCAGGACGCAGTTGCCGCCCGTTGCACGCTCGAAAACGCCCGCCGGCTCAACCTGGGGCGCGAAGTCGATTGGTGAATTCCGGCCGGCATCATTAAAATCGCCCGAGCGAATGACTGCGGCACGCCGGGCGCCCGGCTTTGTATTGAGCGGTTGAATGACCGACCTGACACCGTAACTCGAAAGGAACCAATTGTGCCTCATCGCATGCCGCCCGCTTTCGTTTTCGCGGTCATGATTTGCAGTGCCTCGGTGCACGCCGCCGATTGGACTCAATTTCGCGGGCCCGACGGATTGGGCGTTTGCCGCGAGCAATTGGCAACGCCGGTGGTGTGGTCGGCGCACGAAAACATCGTCTGGAAGGCAAACCTGCCTGGCCCCGGCGCGTCGAGCCCCATTACCCTGAATGACCGCGTCTACGTCACCTGCTATTCGGGTTATGGTGTCGAAGCGTCGCCGGGCGATCAGAAGAACCTGCGGCGGCATCTGGTGTGCCTCGACCGCAGGACCGGAAAGCAGTTGTGGAGCAAACAGTTTGAACCGAAATTGCCAGAGCACGGCTATCAGGGCGAAGGGTCTTACCACGGTTACGCGGCCAGTACGCCCACGACTGATGGCGAACGTCTGTACCTGTTTTTCGGAAAATCGGGCGTGCATTGTTTCGACCTCGACGGCAGTCTGGTGTGGCGGACTGAAGTGGGCGACGGAACCAGCGGTTGGGGATCGGGCACGTCGCCCGTGCTGTACGGCAACCTGTTGCTGGTGAACGCCAGCGTCGAAAGCGGGGCACTCGTGGCACTCGATAAGGCCACCGGCAAGGAACTGTGGCGCGCCGGCGATGTGCGTTCGGCGTGGAATACCCCGTTGCTGTTGACGGCCAACGATCGCCGCGAGCTGATCGTCAGCACTGAAAGCCGGCTGTTGAGTTTCGACCCGAACGACGGCCGCCCGCTGTGGAATGCCGATGGCATTCACCGTTACGTTTGCCCCAGTGTCGTCGCGCATGCGGGCGTGGTGTACGCGATCGGCGGCGGCCACACTTCGCTGGCCGTTCGTTGCGGGGGAACGGGCGACGTCACCGAATCGCATGGCGTCTGGCGTAAAACGAAGGGGTCGAACGTGGGCTCTCCGGTGTATCACGACGGGCATTTGTACTGGGCCGGCGACGAGGGCGGCTTTGTGTGCTGCCAGAATGCGACGACCGGCGAAACAGTGTATCAACAACGCCTCGAACCGCGCCCGGGGCGTATCTGGTCGTCGCCCGTTCTGGCCGATGGCAAGCTGTACATCGTATCACAGCATCAGGGAACATTCGTGGTTGCGGCCCGCCCCGAATTCGAACTCCTGGCCCACAACCAGCTTGAAGACGACGACAGCCGTACGAATGCGTCGCCCGCCGTCAGCAACGGTCAATTGCTGCTGCGCACCGACCGCAACCTGTACTGCATCGGTAAGAATTGACGCCGTGCGGCGGCATATTCCGAAAATACCGCTTGGGGCGTGTTGACGGTTTGTTCTGGCATTCAAATTGCTCAAATTGGGTCGACCGGGATTGAGCGGCGGGCCACCCTGGAATACACTGAACTAGCTGGATTTCACCCGACGCCATGGTTGCGTCATGCCATGCAGCGGGCGACGGTTGAACCCGGCCGGTTCCTTGCGTCACACTGGTCGTGAAGGAGCGTGGTTGATGCTGAAAAAAACTGCAAAGACATCGGTACTGGTTGTACTGGCGGTTGCGCTCATGGCGGGCGGGCGGGCGCTGGCCAAGGAAAAAACGGCCAAAAAAGCCCCGCGCGAACGCAAGCCCCCCGCCGAGGCTTCGGGCGAAACCGAAGAGGCGACATTCGGTTCGGGCTGTTTCTGGTGCGCCGAGGCGGTATTTCAGCAACTGAAAGGTGTGGTGTCGGTTGCCTCGGGATACAGTGGCGGCCAGGTGCCCAACCCGAGTTATGAGCAGGTCAGCACCGGCCTGACGGGCCACGCCGAAGTGATTGAAAT
>JAJXXL010000139.1 GCA_021781115.1 Planctomycetota bacterium | reverse complement strand
GGCGTGCCGGCTCGTGTTCAGCGAGGCCGACCGGCTGTCGGGGCTGATCGTCGACCGCTACGGCGATTGGCTGCTCGTGCAGTTTACCAGCCTGGCCCTGGCCGCCCGCCGCGAGCTGCTGCTCGACCTGTTGCGCGAAAAGCTGCAACCGGCCGGCATCTGGCTGCGCACGGAAAAAGGTATTCGCGAAGCCGAAGGGCTGACGCTGGCCGATGGAGCCCTGTTCGGCGGCGACCCGCCGCGTCCGATTTTGATCGAAGAGCACGGCCTGTCGTACGAAGTTGATGTCGTCGAAGGCCAGAAGACCGGCTTCTTTCTCGATCAGCGCGACAACCGCGCGGCTTTCGTCGGCTACCTGCCTGCGGGCGGGCGCCTGCTCGATCTGTGTTGTTACACGGGCGGGTTTTCGTTGAACGCGCTGCGGCACGGCGGGGTCGGCGAGGTTCTCGCAGTCGATGTTTCGGCGTCGGCCTTGGCGCGGGCCGAGGCCAACGCCGCCCGCAACGGGCTTTCGGGGCGCATCGAATTCGAAAAGGCCGACGTCTTCAAAGCGCTCGAAGCGCTGAACGCCGCCGGCCGACGGTTTGACGCCGTGGTGCTCGACCCACCGAAGCTGGCCCGCCACGCGCAGGGCGCGGCCGAGGCCTTGCGGGCCTACCATAGCCTGAACCGCCTGGCGCTTGGGGTACTCGAACCGGGGGGAGTGCTCATTACGTGCAGTTGCTCGGGGCATGTGTCGCGGGAAATGTTCGCAGGCATGCTGGCCGAAGCCGCGGTGAGTTCCGGCCGAAGCCTTCAGGTTCTGGAATCGCGCGGCGCTGCGCCCGATCACCCCGTGTCGGTGCTGTGCCCCGAAACAGCGTATCTGAAATGCTGCATCGGCCGCGCTGTTTGAGTTGGCGGCTTTGCGAGCGGTGTGCAGCGGTTTGTCGATTGTCTTTGTCGAGCACAGCACGGCGTCTTATGGAACGGTCTTCACGCAAACGGAAGCGAAATCGCAATGCGCCGCCGGTTCGCATTCCGGCAGCCGAGCAACTGCTCATCGACGCGATTCCTGAAATCACTGCCGAAACAATCCTGTGCACTACGCTCGGGCGGGGCCAATTCGCGGTCGCGGCCGCCGAGGCCCGGCCCGCCGCGCACGTGGTGTGCCATTTTCTGGATTGCTTTCCTGCGGAGCAAACGCGGCTGGCGTGCCAGGGCAGGGGGGGGAACCTCGAAGTCGCCTGCGCCGCCGATTTTCCTGCGGCCGAGGTCGACCTGGTGGCGATACCGGTCGATACTCGCGGCGAAGCCGAGCTGACCCGCGACTTCCTGCAAGCGGGCCGGCTGATTCTCAAACCGGGCGGGCGGCTGCTGGCGTCGATTCAAAAGCCCGACGATCAGTGGCTGCATCAGGAGATGCGCAAGCTGTTTCCCAAAGTCACGCGGCGACCGACCGACCGGGGCGTGTTGTACCTCGCGAACAACACCGCGCCGCTGAAGAGAGTGAAGCCGTTCGATTGCGAATTCGCCTTTCGCGACGAGGGGCGGCTGATCAGGGCGGTCAGCCGCCCAGGCGTGTTCAGCCATCGCAGCCTTGACGCCGGGGCCCGTGCACTGCTGAATGCAATGGTCGTCAAACCGCACGCGCGCGTGCTCGACATCGGTTGCGGCAGCGGCGGGGTCGGCCTGGCGGCGGCGTTTCGGGCCGAAGGGGTGCAGGTCGTGGCGCTCGACTCAAATGCCCGCGCACTCGATTGCACGCGTCGCGGCGCCGAACTCAACAGCCTCCAGAACATTTCGACCTGGCTCAGCGCCGAGGGGCAATGTGGCGCCACGGCGGGGTTTGACCTGGCCTTGGGCAACCCCCCGTATTTTTCCGATTACCGGATCGCCGAAGTTTTCCTGCAAGCGGCGCTCGCCGGGTTGAAACCGGGCGGGCGTGTGCTGATGGTCACCAAGACGCCGCTCTGGTTTGAGCAGCGGATGGGCGAGATGTTCGACGACGTGGTGCAGCACGCCCACAAGGCGTATTTTGTCATTGAAGGGGTGCAGCGGGCGAGGCCGATTCCCGCGATGCTGCCGAATCGCCCTCGGTCTCGCCGGGCGTGACACTGGCGGGCGATCCGGCGGGAGCGGGCGCCGGGCCGGGAGTGACCGGCGGGCCGGGGGCGACAACTGGCGCCATGGCGAAGGCCTCGGGCACTGTCGCGGCGGCATCGCCCGAGGTTTGCGCAGGGGCGACAACTGGCGCCATGGCGAAGGCCTCGGGGGTCCAGTATTGGACATATTGTTCCAAAAGGTGTTCGCAGCCTGACCACTCCGACACCAGGATCACAGGCTCGTAAACAATTTTCACCATTTGGATGAGCGGATGATCGAGCCACGGCGGCAGGGGAGAACTATTCGCCAAAAAATTAAATAGTCCTACGACCGGGCCCAGGCTCAGCGGGTACGCCACCAGCAGCAGGCCGCAGGCTACTGCGGCGTGCAGCCCGCTCCAGCGGCGTTCGCGTTCGGGTTCCATGCAGATGACCTCGCTGGCATTGATACTGACGTGAGTCGGCCGCGCCGCGTTACTCGCCGGCGCGGTTCTTCTGTTCCTTGATCAGCTTGATGACGACCGCATCGAGTTCGCGCAACCCTTCGTCGGCGTTGACCGGGTAATAGCCGCTGGCATAGTGCGCGATCTTTCCATCAGGGCCAATCACGACCCACAGCGGCAGTTTCGCCCCGGCCTGACGCGGGTCGCCAAACTTTTCGAGCAGCGTGCCGTCATCGCCCACAATCGGGTACTCGAGGTTCATAAATGACTTCAACTTGCGCACGGAGCGCGCCGCCAGCGGGGCGGTTTGCGCATCGCGCAACCGGCCATCGACTGCCACGCCGAGCACCTGAACGCCGAGCTTGCGGCGTTTCCCGTACAGGAATTCGAGGTAGCCCACCTGGCCATAAGGCTCGACCAGAGGTTCGCCCTGGTACTCCCAGAAATGCAGTACGACAATTTTGCCTTGCAGCGTGCCGCGATCAAGCGCCGGCCCGTCGAGCGGCTTGAAGACCAGCGCCGGAGCCGGGCTGCCTACGAACCGGGCGGCCAGCTTTTGCAATTCGTCAGCGCGCCGCAGTTGCAATTTCACTTCCTTGGCAATCGCTGACGTGACGCCGGCGAGCGGCGTGTCTTTGGCCTCGCGTTCGATTGCGGGCATGGCCGCGGAAACCGCGTTCAGGTCGGCCTCGGTCAATTCAGTCGCCGGCCCGCTGGCGGGGCGGAATTGTTTCTCAAGGTCCAGCAGTTTTCGCAGCGGAGTCGCGATCTGCGCGAACCGGGCTTCATCTAGCGGTGTGGTTGTGGCCAGTTGCAGCGTGAGCGTGTATTCGACGCCTTCGCCCAGAATTACCTGCTGTTCGTATGCGACCAGAAATCGGTCCTTGGCGTCGAACCAGGCGCTGCGCGGCGCGCCCTGGCCGGTCGAGCCTTCGAATTGCCAGCAATTGCGTTCGAGCACCTTTTGTTCGCGAACAACCTCCCACGCAGCGCGGCCTTCAGACCATTTGGCGCCAACTTTCAGGTCGCCGGCCAGGGGCGGCAGCGGCAACGGCAACGCCACGACCTGCGGTACGCCGTTATGCGTATACAACAGCGTCGGCCCGCCCGGGCCGGCAGGCCGGTCGTCGCCCGTGAGCGCGATTTCGCCGATTCGCCCCGACCACGGCGTGGCGCCCGCCCCCTGGTTGTCGATCGCAAAACCTACGCGCCGCTCCTGCCCGCCGCGCGGCCCCACGGCAAAATAGACTCCGAATTTTCGGCCCGCCGGTTCTTCGCCGGGGCGCGTGACACGCGTGAGCGCGCCCGTATAGCGCACGTCAAACGCATCCTCGCCCGGCGCGGCGGCAATCAGCATCGAACACAAAGCCGAAACGAGCACGACGGTCATCGTTAAATCTCTCCTGAAAGGGGCAGGGCAGGGCCGCGCGGCATCGTACCACACGCCCCAAGTTTCGCCAATTCCACTCCGAAACGGCGCCTGACACCTGCGCGGGCGCGAGAGGGCGGCGTTGACACGCGCCGAGTCGGCCCATACTCTTAATAGCGATGGGTGTTGCGCGGATTTGCGCTGCACGTTTTCTGCATGGTCAGGTTTCATACCGTGACAAACGCGGCGAGCAACATTCGCCGGCGGCGGGTGTGCGTGCGTGGCGGCGCCGACCTTCGCGTTCGCCGCAGCGTGTTGTCGCGGAGCCATACCGATTGATTATAGGAGTTTTCAGAATGCGCTGGTCTCGGGCGCTGGTTCGGGTCGTGGTTTTCGCGGGGGTCTCGGCGGTTTGGTCATCGCCGCCGTGCGTGTTCGCACAGGGCGAGGGCGAGCCGCGGGCGGCGGTCGAGCCCGCGGAAAATGTCGTGATCAAGCGTGAACCGTTGCAGATTTCGGATCCCCACGCGTATCGCACGCCGATGCGGTTGGCCCCGGTCAAGTCGCTGGTGTTGACGGCCCCGGTCGACGGTTACATCCGCGGAATCAGTGTCGGGGTGGGCAAGAAGGTGGGCAAGGAATCAGAAATGATTCGGCTCGACGACGAGCGGTCGAATATTCTGCTGCGCCGTGCGAAAGCCAACTTGCAGGCCGCCAAAGTGGAAAAGAAAATTGCGCAAGCCAAGAAGGACGACGACTTGGTCGCTTTGGCCGACGCCCGGCTGGATTCGGCCAAGGCCGAACTCGACCTGGTTCAATACGAGGCCGATAAACTGGTAATCCGTGCGCCATTCAAGGGCGAAGTGAATTCACTGGATGTCGTCGAAGGCCAATTCGTCAGGGCGGGGGCGGCGCTGGCCACGCTCGACGATTCTTCGCACCTGGTGGTCGAGGTTCCCGCTGAGCATGGGGCGGCCAAAGTCGGCGGCACGCTGGAGTTGACGATCGAAGAGAATTCAGTCAAGGGAAAAATCGAAGCGATCGTGCCGCTCAGTTCGCGGTTTGCCGCCTTGCGCGAACTGTGCGACACGCTGGCCTCCGTGATTGTCGACTTCGACAATGCGCAGGGCAAATTTCGCATTGGCCAGGCGGTGTACAGCGGGCTGGTGCCCACGGCGCCGGTCACGTCGGTGCCCACAGGCAGCGTATCAAACCAGCCCGATGGCAACCGCCAGGTTCAGGTGCTCAGGGCCAATATCGTCAGGAACGTGCCGGTGGCCATTCATGGCAAGATCGGCACTTCGCGGGTGTTCGTGAGCGGTGCGTTTCAGGCAGGTGACGAACTGATTGTCAGTTCTTCCCGCGAACTTTCCGACGGCGCGTCGGTCAAGGCGCTGGCCGCGGCCGCGCGGGGCGAGGCGGGCGCGAAAGCCGGCGGCGCTGCGGCAAAGCCCGGCGATGCGCCGGCCAAAAAGAGCGCGCCCGTCACTGGGTTTTAAGGGAGGCGGTTGGCGGGCGCGGCACGCAGAGCAGGGGCCACGCCTGCCATGAAAGGGAGAGCGACATGTCAAGCGACGAAATGGCGGTTGATGAATTCAAGCTGCTGAATTGCCTGTCGCAAGGGCAGCACAGCCAGGTTTGGGAGGCGATGGATTCGACGACAACCCGCCGCGTGGCGATGAAATTGCTGCTGCCCGACGCGCTGGAAGACAAAGACCAGATCGCCTCGCTGAAACACGAGGCGAAAGTCGGTTCGTCGATGAACCACCCCAACATTCTGAAATACTTCAACGCCGTCGTCAAAAAGAAACAGGCCTACTTCACGATGGAACTGTTTCCGGCGCCCAACCTCAAAACGGGCATCTTCAATGACCTCAACTGCGTGCATGTGCGCATCAAGCGGCTGATCGAACTGATTGCCCTGGCGCTCGAGCATATTCACCAGGCGGGCTGGCTGCACAAGGATATGAAGCCCGACAATATCCTGTTCACCAAGGGATCTGACGTGCGGCTGATCGATTTTTCGCTCGCCTCGCGGATCCCGAGCGCACTGTCGAAAATGTTCGGCGGCAAGCAGGCGATCCAGGGAACGCGTACCTACATTTCGCCCGAACAGATCCTGGGCAAAAAACTTTCGACCCGGTGCGACTTGTACAGTTTTGGAATCACGATTTTTGAAATGCTGGCGGGAGAGCCGCCTTTCAAGGGCAGCAGCCCCAACGACCTGCTGTTGCGGCACCTGAGCGAATCGGCGCCGGCCCCGTCGTCGTTCAACTCGAACGTCACGCCGGAAATGGACCGTATCGTGGCCCGGCTGCTCATGAAAAAGCCCGACGCCCGGTATGAAAGCGTGGGTGAGTTCCTGTCGGAGTTTCGCCGCGTCAACGTTTTCAAGGAAGCGGTTCAGGAAAAAATTCCCGGCAAGGAAGAAGCCGTGGAAGACGACCATAGCCTCGACAAACGCCTCGACAGCCGGGCCGATGCCCAGCGGCAGGGGGCGGGCGGGAAGTCGCCCGTGGCCAAGCCTGCGGCGAAACAGCCCCCGCCGAAACCGGCACAGCCGGTCGCTGGCGGTCCACCGCCGGCTCGGCCCGCGCCGCCGCCCAATCGCCCGCCTGCGGCTGTGCCCATGCCCCCGGTGCCCATGCCCGCGCCGCCCGGCATGCCGCCGCAGTATGGCTACCCGCCCGGGCCACCGCAGTTTCGCCCCGGTATGCCACCGGGGCCGATGCCAGGGTATGGCATGCCGCAACCCGGGCCGATGCAAATACCGCCCGGCATGCCGCAACCGCAATTCATGCCCGCGGCGCAGGGGCCGTATGTGCCGCAACCGCCGGGGCCGATGCGGCCGCCACAGGCCCAGCCGCCGCGTGC
>JAJXXL010000177.1 GCA_021781115.1 Planctomycetota bacterium | reverse complement strand
ACCACCCCAACCGGCATCGCGTGCTTCCGCTGCCGCCCATTGCCTTCGCCTCCGCTCGTCCAATTCGACAGCGACCAAACGAAACTTGCGGCGAATCCGTGCCTCGACTTTTGCATCTTGCATGCGCAACTCATCGCATGTTTCGCCAAATTTACCAATGCCAATTTGTAAAGGTTATTTCTTCGCCCTGCCCAAGGGTGGCATTCGGCCAAATCGGGCTTCGCGCAAATTGCCACATCAGCCACATCACCGGCATGTCGCCCACGAAGCCGCCATTGACGCCAGGCCCGCTTGCGGCTTTGCCGCCTGACACACGGAAACCTGTGCTGGCCGTCGTCGCCCATTATGACGCACGGCAGGCTGCACGGGAAACGCGTGTTGCCCCAGGGGCAGCCAAACGGGCGGTGGCGACCAGGCCACCTCAAAACTCGTCGCTCCCGCCGAGCACGCGACATCCCCTGCCAAAGCGGCCGCGCTGAAGTCCAAGTCGAAAAAGAAGCGCCGCGACCAGCCGGGGCAGCGCTGTTGGCCGACATGCCGGCAATTTCCGCTCCGACGCCGACACAGGCGACGAACCAGCGCCCGTTTTCCGGCGGCGTGATTGCGACGCCCTGGTTCACGCTCACCAGCCAGGCTCACGACGCGACGGCGGCTCAGGCCACAAAATCGGGTTCGTCGTCGGGCCAGCCCCAATCGCTCTCGACGAATGCCACTGGGGCACTCGGCGGATTCTGGTGTGCGGTCGGTCGTCAACGGCACGACGACTCGAATACAGCCGACGTGTCGCTCTGACCGGCGTTCTCGAATGCCCGATAAAACGCGGTGGGACACCGCTTGGGGTTGGAATTCCCACTCACCACCTGCCGCAGAGTGTGCCCGCTTGAGCTGGATACACCCTGGTCAATTCTGGTGCTGGATAGCGCGGTGAGACGTGCGGGCCGCGACGAGCACGCGAACATGATCGACCCACAGCGTTTCAAGTTGCGCCACGCCGTCGATCTGATACACATCTTTCAACGCGGCGTCATAGCCCCCTGCCCCGAAGGACCGTCGCACGAAACGCACGAACTGGTCAGGCGTGCCTTGCGCCACGAGAAAGCGCACGAGTGATGCACTTTGCCCGTAAAACGCGCCCCTGCGGGAAACGTCGGGGTACACCTGCACGTTCAACAACTCGCGAACGCTGAATAACCCATCGCGCGAAATCGTATTCTGCCACGAATTCGCCAGCACCTCCTGGCGGTTGGCCGCCTCGGCCAGCACAGCCACGCCTTCGTCGGCCCAACGGGGAATCTGCCGGTCGGCGAAGACGTCGGCCACGATGACGTGCGTCAATTCATGCGGCAAGGCCGAGGCAAGCCGCTGCGGCGAATCGGCCCGCAAGTCAATGCGACGGACTGCCACCTTGCCGCCGTTCAATTTTACCGTCGTACAGCCGGCCGATTGCTCGCTGCCCGCACCAAGAAAGCGGGTGTAACTGCTGGCCTGCGGGTGAAATACGAGTTCACACTGCGGCGTCCAACTGGCGGCGTCACTTGCACCGATCCATTGCGCCGTGAGGTGCGTTCGCAGCCGCTCGCAAACATCACCCATTGCGGGGCCTTGCGCCGGGGCGCCACAGTGCCAGATTATGAAGTTCTTCGTTTCGTGCCTGACCCAGGCGGCGGGCGGCGGCTTGGCAGCGACAGGCTTTGCCGAAGCACACCCATTCGGGCAAACGGCAACGGTCAACGCCGTTCGCAGCGATTCCAACTGCCGGCGTGCATCGGCCGGGTCGGCTGCCTGGACAATGTCTGCAACGCAACCGGCTGCGATTATTACTGCCAGAATTCGAATCATCATGGCCGCTGCGGTGTTTGATTTCCGAAGTAAGGCCCGCCAAGAAGCCCACCCCGTGTGGTTCTCAGGCCAACGGCCCTCTAATCAAACGCTATGCCAAGGCGGGCGGCATTCCGCCCGCTGGCAAGACACATTGATGCAACACTATAAATTACATATTGTTACGACGCTAAAACTGATTCAGATTCCACTTCGGCCCGCGTGGAAATTGCATGGCGATCACCTGCAAACTGCACGTATCCCGCGCATGTCTGCACGGTTTCGTTGCACGGTCGCGCCCCACTCACCCAGGTCTTGACCGGCACCGGCCCCCCGTTGGGAACAGCCCTCGATTCGGGGTCGAGCGATCAATTCAGGGCAAGATTTATTGACCAGCGACTTGACACAGCCGATAACATCACTAAGTTTATCAACATTATTTTTTCCTGACCGGTCCGGGACGATTCGCGATGACGAGGGAAAGGCTGGCATGGGTTACGAACTGGTGATCACGCTCGCCATCCTGGCGCTCGTGGTTGTTGCGCTCTTTCAGGAGCGCGTCGGCCCCGAAGTGGTCATGCTGACGGCATTGTTGCTGCTCGTTTTTTTGCGCGTCATTTCGATGCAAGACGCACTCACTGGGTTTGCCAGCCCCAGCGTCATGACGATCGGATCGTTGTATGTCGTGGGCGCCGGCCTGCGCTCGACCGGCGGGCTGGAGGCGATCAGTCGCTGGCTGTTGGGGCGGCCCACCGCACAAACCCGCCTGATTCGACTGTTGGCGCCGATCTCGGGGCTGGCAGGTTTCATGAATACCACGCCGCTCGTGGCGTTCTTTTTGCCCGTTTTCAGTCAACTCGCCAAACGCCTGCGAATTTCGCCGTCGCGGCTGTTGATGCCGCTTTCCTATGCGGCGATCCTGGGCGGCACGTGCACGCTGGTCGGAACGAGCACGAACCTGGTGGTCGATGGCCTGTTGCGCAAAGAGGGCCTGCGCCCCCTGTCGCTGTTCGAATTGACGCCTGTCGGGCTGGCGGTGACGATCGCCGGGCTGACGTACCTGACAACCCTCGGCCGCCGGCTGTTGCCCGACCGGCAAGACCTGCTGGAATACATGGAAACGCACCCCCGCGAATACGCCATCGAAATGATCGTGCGCGCGAATTGCCTGCTCGCCGGTCAAACGGTGCGGGGAGCGGGCCTGCGTGACTTGCCGGGGTTGTATCTGTTTCGCATTGAGCGCGGGCGAACCCTCATCAGCCCGGTTTCTCCCACGGAAACAATTCTCGTCGGCGACATCCTCAGTTTTTCAGGAATGGCCGCCACGGTCGTCGACTTGCAGCGCATTCGCGGCCTCGACCCGGTGGAACATCGCTCACCCGTGATTGCGGCCAGCACCAACGCCGGGCCGAGCGCCGGCTCGCTCGACTCGATGGAAGGGCTGCCCGAAACCGCCGAGCCTGCGCCGGCGCCGCGGCAGGGGCGGCAACTCTGCGAAGTGGTCATCGCCCCCGCATCGCCGCTGGTAGCGCGGAGCATCAAAGACGCCGATTTCCGCGCGCGTTACAACGCGGCGATCATTGCGGTCCATCGCAGCGGCGAGAAACTGCAGCAGAAGATCGGCCAGATCGTGTTGCATGCCGGCGATACGCTACTGGTCGATGCCGACGATGATTTTGTCCGCCGCTGGAGACACTCGCCCGATTTCATTCTCGTCTCAGGGGTCGATGACAGCGCCCCGGTGGCTCATGAGCGGGCCTGGCTGTCGCTCCTCATTTTCGGCGGGGTACTGATCGGCATGTCGATCGCCGACAACCAGGCGGCAGTCATCGCCCTGGCCGGCGCGGCGCTCATGATCTTATGCCGATGCGTGCGCTCGCAAGACGGGCAGCGGAGCATTGACCTGTCGGTGCTCGTGCTGGTCGCCTCCTCGTTTGGCCTCAGCAAGGCCCTCGAAACCAGCGGCGCCGCACGGCTGCTGGCCGACTGGCTGATTTCGATCTGCAGCGGTTATGGCCACCTGGCCGTGATGGCCATGCTGTACCTGCTGACTGTGTTGCTGTCGGAGCTGCTCAGCAACAACGCCACCGCCGCCCTGATGGGCAGCCTGGCGATTGCAACGGCCCGGCAGTTGAACATTGACCCCCGCCCGCTGATGATTGCGATTGCCATTGGCGCTTCGTGTGCCTTTGCGAGCCCGATCGGCTGCCAGGCAAACCTGATGGTCATGAACCCTGGCGGGTACCGCTTCAAAGACTATCTCAAAGTGGGGCTGCCGCTGAACCTGCTGTGCTTCGCCGTGGCGATGATCGTGATTCCCCTGGTGTGGGGAACGGGCCCCGCTGTGCCGCATTGACCTCGCAGCCGGCAACTCCCTGAGCGCGAACCGCGCCCCCCAGGCCCGGCGCCGATCCTGGTTCACCAGGATCGGGCTTTCCGTTCCTCAGACAATCGGCTCATTGCGTCAATTTCGGCGCCGCCATTGTTGTTACGAGCGACGAGCCGGAATTCTGGCTGAATGTTGCCGGGGTCACGCTGGACGAACCGAAAATGGCGGTGGGGTCAAGCACAGCGCAAGGCTGCACGGCAATGAGCGTGTGAAACCCTTCGCCCTGGGCCTCGGTAATCGTGACGCCCACGAACCCGACGACGTTATAAAACGCACTGCTCCCCTGCGCGCCGGCGGCCTGGTAGGGGCTGGTCGATATCGGCTCGAACACCGGAATCAATCGCGGCTGACCGACGGAGCTGGCAAAGTCGACCGTCAGACTGGATTTCATGCCCGGCCCGCCGATCCACGGCTGGGGCGCTTCGGGAGTAGCCGGCACCAGGCCGTTTCCCGTCAAGTAGGCCAGGTCGCTGGCCGAGGGACCATTCAAAATCCAGTTTTGAAACGTCGGGCAATCGGTGGCAGGCGGGCCGATGCATATCAGCCCGAAGTTGCCCGGCGCGCTGCCGGGGTACGGGTACACCTGGATCTGCGGCGCGCCGTTGGGGCCGCTGTGCACCGTGCCATCGGGCGACACGCCATTTCGCAGGAACTGGTTCCAGTAGTTGATATCCAGCCCGACGGGCAGCAGCGGGCTCTTGACCCCGGAAGAACCAGAACCCGATCCGCTGCTGAACGTTTGAACGGCCGACGCCGTATAGATCGTCGCCGAGGCGGTGGCAGTCATCGACGACGAGGTCACGCCCAGGGCGTTCCCAAAAAACAGGGCCAGCGGCCCGTTGGCGGTGCTGTCCATACGCATCGTCACGTTGACCGTGTTGGGATACGTTCCGGCAGGCGGCGGAAATGAAAAGTTGCCCAGGCTGTCGCGAAAACCAAACTGCACGTCACTGTTGTTCAGCACGAGTGAACTCACCGGCCCCGCGGCGTTGTACGAAGCAAACCGTTGCGCCGACGACGTGGCGCTCGACTGCGACGAACTGACCAAGCCAGACTGGTTCGACTGCTGGGGCAGCGCATACTGCACGAACCCGTTCATCAACTGTTCAGCGCCTGCCAGGGCCGCCGCATCGGCAGCATTCTGCAACTCGGCCTTGGTGCCGGTCAGGTAACTCAGGTTAATGGCAAACGCGACTGCGGCCGTCATGGGAATGAGCAACAGGGCCATCATCGGCGCGATCGCTCCACGGCGTTTGAATTGTTTTGAACACTGACGCTTCATGACATGTTCTCCGTAAATCGGAACTTGCCCGCTTGAAAAAATTCGCTCGCAGCCTGGCCGGCGCTCGGGCGCCGCCCGCGTCAATCGTGTACGGCCGAACCGGCTAGGCCCGCCGCATCATCACCACGGTCTGGCCCAGGGGCGGTGCGTTCGACATGAAGATCAAATGGCTCGTCCAGGCCACCTTCGTGAAATCAGGCACCGTCACCTGCACCGAGATCTGGTCGCCCTGCACGGCGGTGATGGCATCGACCGCCTGGCCGTTGACGAGAATCGTGATTTGAACCGCGCCAGCGTCAATGCTTTTCGCCGCCAGCACGGCGTTGACGTCGGCGGTAATGTTGGCATTGCTGTTCAGCGGCAGCGTTCCGGTCGCACAGCCCTTGCGGGCCGCATCGCAAATCGCCTGCTGAACGAGAAACGCGCACCCGCTTTCGACCATTCCGTCCAACAGGAGCGTCAGCAACGGAAACAGCAGAGCGAGTTCGACAGTCGCTGCGGCACGGCGGCGCCGCGAGGCGTTCCACGCGCCGCCAACGCGGCGGCGAAACCCCCAACGGGAATCAGAACGGCTGGTCATGGCAATGCTCCTGGGTCGCGAGCAACAGCGCGGCTTATTCACGCCGCAACGAGTACACGCCCGAAATCTGCGCGGGCAAGAACGCTCCGAAAAATGGGGCAGGAATGACCTGGTTCGACGAAACCGACGCCGTTACGGTAATGGCATCGCCCGCCTGGGCGGTCGCTGCGTCGGCGATCGAACCGTTCACCTGAACGGTAACGGCAACCGCAACCTGGCCGGGGTCAAGCGAAGTGCCGCTCAACTGGTTTGAAATCTTCGATTGAACCTGACTGGTCGTCGTGCCCTCAATGATCGCGGCGCGGCAACCTTCGCGGGCGGCGTTCGTCAACAATTGCGAGGCGATGATCCCCAAGCCCACCTCAAACAGGCCGTACATCACGCCGAAGAACACCCACGAGACCATGGCAAATTCGACCATTGCGGCGCCCGTGCGCCGCCGGCGGGAAATGGCAAGCCCCAGCGGCGACCGATTGCCGAGCCGAACGGGTTTTAAACGACTGCGATGCGCATTCATGATCGCCACCACGTTGAGACGACGAACTCGTCGGCAACTCCCACCGGAAGCCCCAGTGCGCGGCGTGTAAAGTTTTCACAAACCCGGCGCAGAACTCGCCGAATCGAAATGAATTAATTCCGCTGGCAGCATTCGAGAAATGCCAACCTGTCAAAAGACTAGGTCAGAAAATGGCCGCAGTCCAATGAAAATAGTAC
>JAJXXL010000429.1 GCA_021781115.1 Planctomycetota bacterium | reverse complement strand
AAGAAGTGTTTGCGACGCTGTACAAAAACCTGGGGATCTCGGTCGACCATCTGACGCTGAATGATTTGCAGGGCCGGCCACAATATCTGGTCGACCACAACCGGTTCCGTCCGATGGCCGAACTGGCCTAGCCGCCCAGTATTTCTTCGTCGTCGCTGCGTGTGATCAGAGACTGTCCTTGGGCGCACGGCCCGTTGCCCGTCGTCAAACTCTGAAAGCCTGGCAAATCGCCATTTCGCAATTCGCCTTTTAAGGAGCGTCGCCATGTTAACGCTGCTCGGTTCGGGATCTCAGTTTTGCGATGGCGTCTCGCGGCGGGCGTTTTTGAAAGTGGGCGCCTTGGGCGTGGGGGGCATTTCGCTGGCTGACATTCTGCGGGCCGACGCGCAGGCTGGCCGGGCCGATTCGCACAAGGCGGTCATTAACATCTACCAGGCGGGCGGGCCGTCGCACATCGACACGTTCGACCCCAAGCCTGAAGCGCCCAAGGAATTTCGCGGCGAGTTCGCCCCCATTGAAACCTGTGTGTCGGGCATACAGATCTGCGAACACCTGCCCCGGCTCGCCGGCCTGATGGATAAGCTGACGATCATCCGTTCGCTGGCGGGCCTGGTCGATGAACACGCTCCCAACCAGACCGAATCGGGCTGGCATGGCAACCTGTTGAAATCGATCGGCGGCCACCCGAGTTTCGGTTCGGTCATTGCCCGCCTCACCGGTGCCAGCCACGGCAGCGCGCCGACATTCGTCGATCTTTCCGGTGTGGCCCGCCATGGTTTTCTGGGGCCCGTTTACGGCGCGTTTCGCCCCGATGGCGAAGGCCGGGCCGACCTGAAACTGAACAGCGTCAGCGTCGATCGGCTGGGCGAACGCCGTGAGTTGCTCGCGGGGCTCGACCGGTTGCGCCGCGATGTCGATCATAGCGGCATGATGCAGGCGATGGATTCATTTTCGCAGCGGGCGGTGGGCGTGGTGACGTCAGGCCGGCTGGCCAACGCCCTCGACCTGCAACAAGAAGATCCTCGCCTGCGCCGTCGGTACAGCCTGACCGAAAAGAATGAAGGCAGCTTCCCCAACGACCCGTTCCTGACGGCCCGCCGCCTGGTTGAAGCCGGCGTGCGCTGTGTCAGCCTGGCTTGGGGCGGGTGGGATACGCACGGCGACAACTTCGGGCATTTGAAGCGGCAGTTGCCCGCGTTCGATCAGGGGGTGGGCACGCTGATCGAAGACCTGAGCGCCCGCGGCATGCTCGATGACGTGGTCGTGCTCGTCTGGGGCGAATTCGGGCGCACGCCCCGCGTCAACGGCACGGCGGGCCGCGATCACTGGCCGCGGGCGGCGAGCGTGCTCATGGCGGGTGGTTCTTTGCGCATGGGTCAGGTCATCGGTTCGACGAACCGCCTGGGTGAAGAGCCCAAAGATCGGCCCGTGCACCTGCACGAGGTGTTCGCCACCTTGTACAACCATATGGGCATCGACCCACGGTACACGACGCTGATCGACCCCAACGGTCGCCCGCAATACCTCGTCGAACATCCGTTGCCCGTCAAGGAACTGCTCGCCTGACAGGCGGACGGCTTGGCTTCGCGGTCGTTCGGTTCCGCCTGCCCGGCGCTCGCTTGGAGTGCACGGGTTGCAGCGTGTGGGCCTGAGCCGGCGCTCGGCTTCTCTCAGGCGCGTCGGGGTGCATCTTCTGGTGTGCCGCGCCGCCTCATCGATTTAACAGGGCCCTCGATTGTCGCGGGGTCCTGGCGCCGGGTGGATCTAACAACTGATGAGGCTGGTCCGGCCCCAACCGAAAGTACGGGCGGTCTCTTGCTGTTCGATGAGCGACGGCGTCGCATTCATTGTGGGCGTCGTAAACAGTCAATACGAAAAGTCTAACTATCAAAAGCGCGCGGCATCTGCAAACATCGCGGGCTAACGAAGTGAACTAACAACCGCCCACTCGAGTGCACGTCGCGCCGCTGCGGCTGCGCGTCGCGAACCAACACTGCTTCACGATGGTCGAGTGAATCCCGGCGATCAAATTCGTCGTAAAAGGACAATCCGATGGAATTCGGCATGATTGGCTTGGGGCGAATGGGGACCAACATGGTGCGGCGCCTCTTGAAGGCCGGCCATCAGTGCGTCGTTTATGACATTCATCCTGAGGCCGTGCAGGCACTCGTTAAAGAGGGAGCTGTCGCGGCCACGTCGCTCGAAGACTTCGCGAATACCCTGACGAAGCCCCGCACCGTCTGGATGATGCTGCCGGCTGCCGTCGTCGATCCGACGCTCAAGACTCTCATTCCGCTTCTTGAACACGACGACACGGTGATCGACGGTGGCAACTCCTACTACCACGATGACATCCGCCGCGCCGCCGACTTAAAACTGCAGGGCATTCATTATGTCGATGTCGGGACCAGCGGCGGAATCTGGGGAGCAGAGCGGGGCTTCTGCCTGATGATCGGCGGGGAAGCAGCCGTCGTCCAGCGCCTCGACCCCATATTCGCCGCCCTGGCTCCGGCTGTCGAGGCGGCGGCACGTACGCCGGGCAGAGAAAAGGTCGGCGGCACCGCCGAGCACGGCTACCTGCACTGCGGGCCCAGCGGCGCGGGGCACTTCGTCAAGATGGTTCACAACGGCATCGAGTACGGCATCATGGCATCCTACGCCGAGGGGCTGAACATCCTTCACCATGCCAACGCCGGTAAAGAGCGGCGTAACGTCGATGCCGAAACCACGCCGCTGCGGCACCCCGAGCATTACCCCTACGACCTGAATCTGGCCGACATTGCCGAGGTCTGGCGGCGTGGCAGCGTCATCGCTTCGTGGCTCCTCGACCTGACGGCCATTGCGTTGCTGAAAAGTCCTGACTTGGCGAATTTTACTGGCCGCGTGTCAGACTCGGGCGAGGGGCGCTGGACAATCATGGCGGCCATCGATGAGTCGGTGCCGGCCCCTGTCCTGAGTGCGGCGCTGTACGAACGCTTCGGCTCTCGCGGCGAGGCCGACTTCGCCGACAAGCTGCTGTCGGCCTTGCGCTACCAATTCGGCGGCCACGAAGAGATGGCCGGCGCCACGACGAGAGACGCCTGATGCCTATCTCCCGGTCAGGCGCGCTGGTGCTTCACGGCATCGCGGGCACATCCTTCTTGATGAGCATCCTGTTGCGCTCACACGAGCGCCGAGGATGTTGCTCACTGGTCTAGTTGGCGAGGAGGCCCAAACGTGCCTCGAGCGTTATGCCTCGGCGACTGCGTTCGCATTCCAGACGGCCGCATTGGCCGCGTCCGCGAGGTTTCTCGAGGAACGTGCCGGGTGCGTGTGCGGCGGGCGACCAGCGCCACGCACCAGTTCCTGATGTTGGCGGCCGCGGACTTGAAGCGGGTGGACTGTCCGAAGGGCTGGATGAGCCAGGAAGGATATGTGCGCTATCTTGAGGCTACCGTGGCCAAGATGCGGCAGCGCCTGGGCCATTTGAGAAAACGGAGTTGAAGGTGACGCCCAGAAATGATTCTCTGCCGGGAGCGGTGTTGACGATCGGCCACTCCAACCGGTCGCTGGAGGAGTTCTTACGACTCCTGGATGCAAATGGAGTGACTCTCGTGGTGGATGTGCGGAAAATGCCTGGCTCGCGGAGCAATCCGCAATTCGGCCATGACACGTTCGCACTGGCGTTGCGACAGGCCGGTATCGGCTACGTGCATTTGCCCGGGCTCGGGGGCTTGCGACGCCGACGGCCCGATTCGCCGAACACGGGCTGGAAGAATGCCTCCTTCCAGGGGTACGCCGACTACATGCTGACGCCCGAGTTCGAGACCAGCCTTCAGGAATTGCTCAAACTGGCGGAGGGTAAGCGGGCGGCTCTGATGTGCGCCGAGGCGGTGCCCTGGCGCTGCCACCGCTCCTTGATCGCAGACGCGCTGGTGGCTCACGGCGTCGCGGTCGAACACATCTTCAGCGCTGCGCGAACCCAGCGGCACACGTTACGATCCTGGGCTCGCGTGCAAGGCACGCACCTCACCTACCCGCCCCCCATCGAATTCGGCCCGAGTGATTGACGACCGCCTTGACAGACCGACAGAACCACAGGTTCAATGAAGCCGGCATGACGCCGGGAATGGATGGCATTGTAAATCGGCTCTCGCTTGAGGTATTGCGAAGACAGCCGGACTGCGCAGATGCGGACCGCGTTCGGGCCGTACTCGCAGCTCCTGGGCTGGCACGCGGAATAAGAGAACTGCAGGAAGTGTTCGAAAACAGGTCCGGCCTGCAGCGGCCTGGGACCAGCGAGGTGTGCTCGACTGCGGAACACCAGGAGCCGATCGGGCGATTGAAGATGGAGCCGGAATGGCTCAAAACCAGTTGACCGCGTCGGCAGGTGCCCGACGCCCCCCCCGGTCGTGTGGAATCGCACGGCGGGCGTCAAGAAAGGCATGGACGGGAGCGGTCAGACGTTGGACAATGTGTTCATCGAGCAACTGCGGTGGAGCATGAAGTACGCGCACGCGAATTGGCACGGTCGTATGATGGGGCCGTCTTTGGAGCGTGGGTTGGAAATAGGCCTGGAAGAATTCAACCGGAAACGCCCCCGCCAGTACTTGGTGTATCACACGCCGCGGAACGTAGTATTACAGAGCGGTGTTTGTGCCGGGCCCTAACGCTCGTGCGGGAGCGAAGGCTTCAGCGATGCTGCGGGTGCGGGCCGCCGCGCGGCATCGTCTCGCTGTGCCACGCCCCTCACCCGCAGGGGAAGCCGGCTTTCGGCCAGTCGCTCTTCAAGCTGACATTTTTGGTTGAGACAACGAGACCACCTCAGGAGGTCGCAGATCATGCGGCAAAACACGATCGGAAGGCCCATGGAAATTCTCTTGCTCGAGGACAGCTTGACTGCGGCCCGGCTGACCATGGGCGCACTCAAGAAAGGCGACGTGCAGCACCGGCTGACCTGGCTGACCGACGGTGCCGAAGCGCTCGAGTTTCTGCACAAGCGGGGCAGGTTTGCACGTGTTCCCAGCCCCGACCTGGTGCTGCTCGATCTGGGGCTGCCCACTAAAGATGGCCTGGAAGTGCTTGCCGAGATCCGCGCCGACCCGCAGATCAAAGACATTCCGGTCGTCGTGGTCACCGGTTCAACTGATGAAGAAGACCATGCCCGCAGCCAACTGCTGCAAGTCGAAGGTTACCTGACGAAGCCGGTCGACCTCGAAAAGTTCCAGCAACTGGTCGCCGACCTGAAACGCTTCTGGCACGCCGACCTGATCCTGCCCGCGGTCGAGTAGCGGCTCCCATCGGTTCCATGGAATTCGATGAGCCTGACTGCTTGATCGGTGAAATTTGGACACGGTGCGCCAACCTTGGGGTCGATTTCCGGATCGGCTGGCGTACGATTGCACGGCGCGGCACAGGTCGCCCCACCTGGTTGCCAGCCGCGAACGTCACCGTAGAATGGTCTCTGAAGACTCGTTCACCCTGAACCCGGAAAACTGAAAACCTTGCCCCTCATTTTCCTCACGTTCGCGCTGTGCGCCGTTGCGGCCGACGCGCGCGCCCCCGAGTGGCGGCGGTTGCCATCGCTGCCCGATCACGAAGGATTCGCGGCGCCTTTCGCCGGCGTCAGCCACGGGGTGCTCCTTGTCGCGGGTGGGGCAAACTTTCCCCACAAGAAACCGTGGGAGGGCGGGCAAAAGTTCTGGTACGACACCGTGTTTGTGCTCGAACAACCAGACGGCGTCTGGCAGCCCGCCGGCAGATTGTTGCGTCCCCTGGCCTACGGTGTTTGCGTGACGCACAATGAGGGTGTCATTTGCGTTGGCGGCGGTGATGCCGAACGGCATTACGCCGATGTCTTCCGCCTCGAATGGCAACGCGGCCGACTCGTCGCCACACCCCTGCCGCCGTTGCCAACGCCGCTCGCGAATGCGTGCGGGGCGCTCGTCGGCGACACGCTGTACGTTGCCGGAGGCCAGGCGCAGCCCGACGCACCGCGTGTCCTGAAGGCCGCCTGGGTGGTCGACCTCGCGGCGCGCGTGCCAGCCTGGAAGCCGCTGCCGGCGTGCCCTGGCGCGGGGCGGATGCTGTCGGTTGCCGCCAGTTGCGACGGAGCGTTCTGGGTCATCGGCGGCGTCGACCTGGTCGTCACGCAAGGCGGGTCGGTCGAGCGGCGATACCTCAATGACGCCTTCCGGTTTGACCCCGGCACGGGCTGGCGGGCGATCGCCCCCTTGCCCCACGCCCTTGCGGCGGCGCCATCGCCCGCCGCTGCCGATGCGGCGGGCTTTGTGATCCTGGGCGGCGACGATGGATCGCAGTGGCTTGTTGCACCTGACAAACATCGGGGGTTCAGCCGGCAGGCGCTGCGTTACGACGTGCGGGAAAACCAATGGGCCGCGGTCGGCGAATTGCCGGCCCCGCGCGTGACGGTTCCCTGCGTCGTGTGGAATCAGGCGTGGGTCGTGCCGAACGGCGAAATGCGGCCCGGCGTTCGGTCGCCGGAAGTCTGGGCGCATATTCTGCCGAAGCCGGAGTAACCGCACCGATGCCAGTTCCCGTTGTGACTGCTTCCCGGACTGCCTGGCTCGTGGTGCTGCTGCTCATGCCCGTGGCGCTGCTGAACTACTTCGACCGGCAGATGCTGGCATCGATGCAAACCTCGGTCATGGCCACCATCCCCAGCCTGGGGCAGGCCGCGAACCGCGAGGAATTGTGGGGCTTCATGCTGGGGCAGTTCAAATGGGTGTACGCTGTGTTCAGCCTCGTCGGCGGGTATGTCGCCGATCGCTTCAGCCGCCGCCTGACCATTTGCGGCAGCTTGTTCGTATGGTCGGCAGTCACCTGGTGGACCGGCCACGTCGCTACGTACCGCGAATTGCTCTGGGCCCGGTCGCTCATGGGGCTCAGTGAGGCGTTTTACATTCCCGCGGCGCTCGCCCTGATCGCCGACTACCACGCCGAGCCAACCCGCTCGCGGGCAGTGGGCCTGCATCAGATGGCGATTTACGTGGGCGTCATCGCGGGCGGCTTCGGCGGGCACGTGGCCGCCGCACCCAACCTTGGGTGGCGGTTCGCGTTTACAACCTGTGGCCTTGTCGGCATGTTGTATGCGGCGCCACTCGTGGCACTGTTACGCGACGTTGCGTCGTCGTCGGTGCGGCGGCTGGCAACTCGGCCGGTTTCGCCTGCCGGCGCCGCCCGCGAATTGTTCGCCAATGGCTCCTTCGTGCTGCTGGTCTTGTACTTCACGCTGCCGGCGATTGCCGGGTGGGTGGTTCGCGACTGGATGCCCTCCATTCTCAAAAAACAGTTTGACATTGGTCAGGGCCAGGCGGGGGTGGCGGCGACCCTGTACTGGCAAGTTGCGGCGATCCTTGGCGCCGTGGCGGGCGGCTGGCTGGCCGACCGCTGGATGAAAACGAATGATCGCGGCAGGATTTACGTGAGCGCGCTCGGCATGGGCCTGATCGTGCCGGCGATTTTCGGCGTAGGCCATGCCGGCTCGCTGGCGGTCGCCGTGGCATTTCTGTTTCTGTTTGGACTTGGTTGGGGCTGCTTCGACGGCAACAATATGCCGATCCTGTCGCAAATCGTGCGTGCCGAGTTGCGTGCGACCGGTTACGGCGTCATGAACTTTGTCAGCATCAGTTTCGGCGGTTTGGCCGACTGGGGCTTTGGAGTGTTGCGCGATCGGCAATTGCCGCTGAACCTGATCTTCGGCGTCTTCGCGGCACTCGCCTTTATTTCCATTGTGCTCGTGCTGCTGATCCGGCCCCGCCCCGAACTTGCCACCCAGGAACCCGCCTCATGACGTTCAATCTGCACGGCCTCATCGCCGCGGCCCACACGCCGTTCGACGCGCACGCCCAACTCAATCTGGCCGCCGTCGAACGGCAGGCCGCGCATTTCCTTCGCGACGAAGTGGCGGCTGTTTTCATCGGCGGCAGCACGGGCGAAAGCCATTCGCTGACGCTCGCCGAGCGCCTCGACTTGGCCCGCCGCTGGGCTGAGGTGACCCGCGGTTCAAAACTGCGGCTGGTCGTGCACGTCGGCGGCAACTGCCTCGCCGACGCCCGCACGCTGGCGGCACAGGCCCAGTCACTGGGCGCCGCGGCAATTTCGGCCCTCGCCCCGAGTTACTTCAAGCCGAAAACTCTGGAAGCCCTTGTGGCTTGCAGTGCCGAAATTGCCGGGGCGGCGCCCGCCTTGCCGTTCTATTTCTACGACATTCCGATTCTCACAGGCGTACATTTTTCCATGCCGGACTTTCTGGCGGTTGCCGGCGAACGGATCCCCACACTGGCCGGTCTGAAATTCACTAACCCCGATCTGATGGCCTACCAGTCTTGCCTGCGCGTCGAGGGCGGTCGGTATGACATTCCCTGGGGCATGGACGAATGCCTGCTGGCGGCATTGGCGCTCGGTGCAACCGGCGCCGTCGGCAGCAGCTACAACTTCGCTGCCCCCCTGCATCACCGAATCATGGCAGCGTTCGCGCGCGGCGATCTGGCAGCAGCCCGCACCGACCAGTACCGCTCGGTGCAACTTATTGAACTGCTGGCCGGGGTCGGGTACATGGCCGCGGCAAAGGCGGTCATGGGCCTCTTGGGGGTCGATGTCGGCCCGGCCCGGCTGCCGCACTCAAACCTGACGGCCGAACAGAAATCGCGACTGCCTGCCAGCCTCGAGCAACTGGGGTTCTTCGACTGGGGCCGGGCGTAATCAAGCACCGCCGCCAGCGTTTCAAACCGTCGGTAATCTCTTCCAAAGATTGGGCCGCAGGAATCCAGGACGGTACGGGGCGAATATTCAGGCGAGGAGTTGCGGCACGATTTCGCCGTGCACGTCGGTGAGCCGGAAGTCGCGACCCTGAAACTTGTATGTCAGGCGCGTGTGGTCGAAGCCGAGCAGGTGCAACAACGTGGCGTGCAGGTCGTGCACATGCACTTTATTTTGCACTACCTGAAAGCCCAGCTCGTCGGTTTCGCCCAGCGTGCAACCGGGCCTGATTCCGCCGCCCGCCAGCCACATCGTAAAGGCGTTCGGGTGGTGATCGCGGCCATCGTTGCCGCCCTGAACCATCGGCGTGCGCCCGAACTCGCCCCCCCAGATCACCAGCGTGTCGTCGAGCAGGCCCCGCTGTTTGAGGTCAGTGACGAGCGCGGCGGCGGCCTGATCGGTATCGGCGCAGTTCTTCTTCAGGTCGTTCACGAGGTTGCCGTGCTGGTCCCAGGCTTCATGGAAGAGCTGCACGAACCGCACGCCCCGTTCGACCAGCCGCCGGGCGAGCAGGCAGTTGTTGGCAAACGACGGCTTGCCTGGTTCGGCCCCGTACAGGTCGAGCACGTGCTTCGGCTCCTGGGCCAGGTCCATCAAATCGGGCGCGCTGGCCTGCATGCGAAACGCCGTTTCGTAGGCGTTGATGCGGGTCGCGATTTCTGGGTCGCCCACCGCCTGCAGGCGAATTTCATTCATCCTGCGGATCGACTCGATCGAATCGCGTTCGAGTTCACGATCGACCCCGGTCGGGTTCGAAAGATACAGCACCGGTTCGCCCGTCCCGCGAAAGGTCACGCCTTGGTGAACCGTTGGCAGAAACCCGCTGCCCCAATTCGAATTTCCGCCGCTGGGGCCTTTTTTGCCAGAGCTGAACACGACGAACGCCGGCAAGTCCTGCGATTCGCTGCCCAAGCCGTAGGTCGTCCACGCACCGAAACTGGGCCGACCGAACTGCGGCGAACCGGTGTTCATCAGAATCTGCGCCGGGGCGTGGTTGAAGGCATCGGTCGTCATCGACTTCACGATCGCAATGTCATCGACGACCTTGGCCAGGTGCGGCAGCAGTTCTGAAAGTTCGGCCCCGCAGGCACCATACCGCGCGAACTTGAATTTCGGCCCCAGCAGCTTGGAGTTGGGGTTGATAAACGCCGCCCGATACCCCTTGAGGAGGTCGGCGGGCGGCAACTGGCCGTCGAACTTTGCCAACTGCGGCTTGTTGTCGAACAGTTCGAGATGGCTCGGCGCGCCGGCCATGAACAGAAAGATCACCCGCCGGGCCCGCGGCGCAAAGTGCGGCTGCCGGGCCGCCAGCGGGTTGTCGGCCAGGGCGGCGGCTGCGCGGTTTGGTGACAGCAGGTCGCCCAGTGCCAAGGCCCCCAGCCCCACACCGCACTCCTGGAGAAACCACCGCCGCGATTCAATGCGCGAACGTGCGTGTTGCAGTGCCGAGGCGTGGCGAATCATGGGGCAATTCCCAAAAAAACGGGGGCGATATCAGTGCGTCAAAAGCCCGGTCAGGCGGCCCGCGAGCGGGTCATTCTTTCGTAATCGTTTCGTCGAGGTTCAGCAACACACGTGCGACGGCCGTCCAGGCCCCCAACTGGGGCGCCGTCGTTTCGGCGGGCAGCTCAGGGGGCTTGGCGGGGTCTTGGGCGGCGAGCTCCCAGGGCTTGCCGCCTTCGGCGTTGAACCGCGCGAATTGCCGATCGTACAGGCCCATGAGCGTCGTGTATTCAAGGTCGGTCGGGTTGCGGGCCACGCACAGGCGAAAGCTATAGGTCAGTCGGTCGGCGTTGGTCGAACCGCCTTCGCGAACTGTGCGCAATGCCAGCGCCCGGGCGCACTCCAGAAAGAGCGGCTCGTTGAGCGTCGTCAGCGCCTGCAGCGGCGAATTCGAGCGCACGCGGCGGACGCACGAGGAATCGCCGTTGGGCGCGTCGAACGCCTGCAGCATCGGGTAGGGCGCTGAACGATAGCGAAAGGTGTACAGCCCCCGACGATACCGGTCGAGTGGGGTCTGTTCGCGCCAGATCTTGGGGCCGTAACTGGCCGGCGGCAAAAACAGAAAATCGGGTGCAGGGGGGCAGACGCTCGGTCCGCCCAGTTTCGGGTTGAGCAAGCCCGAAGCCGCCAAGGCAATATCGCGCACAATTTCGCCCTCGACACGCAAGCGCGCACCGCGAGCCAGTAGCCGATTGTACGGATCGGCGGCGATCAGTTCGGGCGTGGCCTGCGACGCCTGCCGATACGTCGCCGAATGGACAATCAGCCGGTGCAATTCCTTGAGCCGCCAACCCCGGTCCTGGAATTCGACGGTCAGCCAGTCGAGCAATTCGGGGTGCGTGGGCGTTTCGGCCTGCGAACCCAGGTCTTCGACCGTAGCCACGATGCCGGTGCCAAAGTAGGCCTGCCAGACCCGGTTGACAATGGCCCGCCCGGTAGTCGGCGAACGCGCGTCGGCCAGCCAGCGGGCGAATGTCAGCCGCGGCGGCTCGCCCGCCGACACGTTCGCCGCATGCAAAAACGCAGGCACACCCGCGGGCACGACCTGCATCGGCTTCAGAAAGTCGCCCCGCTGCAACAGGTGCGTTTCACGCGGTTCGGGGCGTACGGCCAGGGCCAATTGCGTCGCACCCTCGGGGTGTTGCCGCCAGAGCGCTTCGATTTGTGCGTTCGCTTCGGCAAACTCGGGCACAGTCGTTCGCCAATAGCTGAACAAAGCGGCGGTCTGGGCGGGAGTGCGCTGGTCGGCGGCAACCGTGAGCAGCGCGCGCACGCTCGGGGAAACAGCGTCGGCAACGGGGTCTTGTGCCGTCGTTATTGACAACCGCACCCGGCCAAGATTGCAGTTCTGATTGTCATCGCTGTTCCAGCCGCCGTGATTCTGCTTGAGGTAAAACGTCAGTACGGTTCCCTGCGGGTTGGCGATCGCCTCGGCGGCCGAAAACACCGCCACCCGCGGTTGATTGCGCCGCCCCGGGCCGGCATCGATGCCCCACGCCGTTTCGTCTTTGCCGTCGATGGCGAAGTCGATCGGCCCGGTGATGCGGCGTTTGCCACTGCGATCGTCAAACATTGCGTCGAGCGGCGTTTCAGGCAGATTCAGATCGGCAGTCGCTTTGGCAAGCTTGACTCGCGTCGCCTTATCGGGTGCATCGGCAGGCGCCGCTTCGACCTCAAATTCGGTGAGCGCGCCGGTTCCGCGAACACTCCGCCCCGGCCCGCCGCACGGCAGGTTCGGGTCGGTCAGCAGTTCCAGCCGGAACCCGGTAATCTGGGGCAGGTCGGTGCGCACAGTAAGTTTCACCCGATGCTTTGTGGGGGCGTAACCGGCGGCCAGAAACGAACCGTCGGCGAGCGGCAGGTACTTTTGGCCGCCGTTCGAAATGTCATCGACCGTGGGTCGCAACACAACCCATTCGGGCTGATTCTGCCGGGCCTGTTCCTGCCATGCGGCCAGCCGCGCGGGCCAATCGGGCTGGCCCATTTGCAACTGCTTTTCAATTTCACCGATTTTCTGGAAGATTTCGGCCCGCTGCGCCTGCTGCGCGGGGCTATACACGACAACGTTGGCTTCGTAGTCGTTGTTCAGGCAGGAAAACATGCGGTAGTAGTCTTCCTGCGTGAGCGGGTCGAACTTATGGTTGTGGCATTGGGCGCATTGAATCGTCAGCCCCAGAATGCTTTTGCCAATCGCGTCGAGGCGATCGAACATCGCCTCCATCCGAAACTGTTCGGGGTCGACGCCGCCCTCTTCGTTGATCATTGAGTTCCGCAAAAATCCGGTCGCCACGATCTGATCCTGCGTCGCGCCCGGCAACAGGTCGCCCGCGATCTGTTCGATCAGAAACTGGTTGTAAGGCAGGTCGCGGTTCAGGGCGTCAATTACCCAGTCGCGATAAAACCACACCTGGCGCGGCTTGTCCTTCTCGTAACCGTCAGAATCGGCGTAGCGCGCCGCGTCGAGCCAATGTCGCCCCCAGCGCTCACCATAATGCGGCGAGCTCAGCAGCCGCTCGACCTGCCGCGACCAGGCGTCGGGCGAATCGTCGACGAGGAACGCATCGACTTCGGCGATGGTGGGGGGCAACCCAATCAGATCGAGACTCAATCGGCGGAGCAGCGTCGTCTTGTCGGCCTCAGCCGCCAGCGACAACCCGTCGCGTTCCAGCCGCGCGATGATGAACGCATCGATCGCATTGTGCACCCGACCTTCTGCCTTGACCTGGGGCACGGCAGGCCGCTGTGGCGACACGAACGCCCAATGGTCGTGCCACGCGGCGCCTTGTTCAATCCACGCACGAATCAATTCGATTTGCCGTTCAGTCAGCGATTTTCCCGACTTTGCCGGTGGCATGCGCTCGTCGGGGTCGTCGCTGGTGATCCGCCGGTACGCTTCGCTGGCGTCAGGCTTGCCTGCGGCGAACGCCACGCGATCGTCATGCGGGGCGAACGCGCCATCGCGCGTGTCGAGCCGCAATTCGGCCTTGCGTTTCGAAGCATCGGGGCCGTGGCATTGGAAGCAGGCCGCCGACAAGATCGGGCGGATGTCGCGATTGAAATCGACCCGATCTTCCGCGAACCCGCGTGCCGCCACCGCCATGGCGGCCAGCGCCAGCGCCGCCACCCTGCCGTTTCGAATCAAATGGTTGTTCATCCTGACTGAATCCTGCTGTAAACTCCGTGCTCGCAAACCCGCCGCAGTGGCCGAACGTCTAAGCAAGTCCTGACGTTTGCGTCCGTTCGGTGGCAGGCTGCGGGCGGCTGTTGCTCATGCAGACCGCCCCCACGATGCTGGGCGCCTCAATCCGCCCCACTCCAAAGGAATCGATCAAACATGGGCCTGTTCTATGGTAGCAGTTCCGGAAGTCAATTTCGACGCATCAGCGGGCACTTGTGCATTGTAGCAGGTACGTGACCAGCACGTGTCGCCTGCCACGGCCCGTGCCGACAATGGGCGGACTATAAAGCGGCGACAGCGGTGGCCCGTACCGGCCATGCCTGCCACACGATGTGCCGATCTGAACCGTGGCGTCTGCCGTCATGCCACCGACGCGGCGGTGCCCGTTTTCACGCCGCCCCGCCCCCGGTTCGACGCACTTCTGCCGGCGGCCCATCACTCGCAGGAGACAGTAAACCGCGCGGTTTCGTTATGGCAGCCAATCAACTCGCGAATCAAAGATAAGAAACGATCTCTCAGGAGGTTGCCAAAGTTCTATATACCAGTTGAATAATTCACGCGAGGGTTCGGTAGAGCAGAACACTAAGATCACGGGCAGGTATGCGATGAAGACTTCCGCCTCCATCGCCCCGGGGGCGTCCAGACGGCAACAAAGCCCCAAGGCCGGCCCCACGCTCAACGGGTAAATCACCAGCACCACGAACATGACGACGAGCAGCACCACTCTCATTGCGGTGACCTTGTGTTTGCTGTCATTTCGCGTTTCGGTTTCGGGCATGGCAGGTTCCTGACGCTGAAGCGGGTTGTTCGATTTGTATCGCTCGTGTAGGAAAGCGAGTGCACCGTAGACACAGATTTCAAAAGATCGAGCCCAAGTCACCTTCGCAGTTTAGTGGCAATTTCGCTACGATGCTGCAAGGCGACGGCGAATCGCAGGGCCCGTATGCAATCGGCCCTCCCAAGCTGCCGCCACCATCGCCTGGCAGTTGCCTTGGGGAAGTACCCGCGGCGCGAATGGCCCGGTAAACGCCGCCGCTCGCGATGCAAAAATCTGCCGGTGGGTGGGGGCCGAGGCCGCGCATCGGCCCGACCGCTCTTGTGCGGTTGGGCTGGCCCATGTGTTGGGCTACGCCTCGCCTTCGGGCCGGCAATCCGGCGGGTAACAATTGTCGTCGGCACTCTTGTTTCGCCTCGAAAGCAGGCAACGTGAAGCTTAAACGAATTCCCGAGGATTTTCAGGTCGAGGAACTGACGACGGTTGTCGCCGATGGCGGCGGGTTCGCGCTGTATTGCCTGACCAAGCGTTCGCTCGGCACGCCCGAAGCGATCGAGGCCATCGCCCGGTGCTGGAATTTGCCCCGGCATTGCATTTCGTACGGTGGGCTGAAAGACAAGCACGCGCTGACCCGGCAATATGTAACCGTCAGACACGGCCTGCGGCGTGGCCTCGAACAGCCGCAGTTCGAGTTGCAGTACCTGGGGCAGACGGCGCGGGCGTTTACGCCGCACGACATTGCCGGCAATCGCTTTAACATCGTGCTTCGCGACCTGTCGGTATCAGCGCTCGCCCAGGCTGAAGCAGCTTTAGGCGAAACACTGGCCTGCGGGTTGCCGAATTATTTTGACGACCAGCGGTTCGGTTCGGTGGGCGAATCGCGTGAATTCATCGCGCACCCCTGGTGCCTGGGCAACTATGAACGTGCCTTGTGGCTGGCCCTGGCCGATGCGCACCCCCACGACCGGCCCGACGAACGCGAACAAAAACGCTTGATTCGTGAGTATTGGGGACGCTGGCCCGAATGCAAGGCGGCCCTGGCGCGGTCGAATCGCCGCAGTATCATCACTTACCTCGCCGACAAACCGGGCGATTTCAAAGGCGCGTTCGCCCGCATGCGGGCCGACCTGCGCGGGATTTATCTTGCGGCGTTTCAAAGCTTTCTCTGGAACCGGCTGCTTGCCGCACAGATTCGCCAGGCCGTTCCGGCAGATCAGCTCTGTCACGTACCGCTTGAAATGGAACCCGCCCCCTTCTTTCGTACGCTCGACCCCGGCCGCCGCGCCGAACTTGCCGCGGCGGTCATTCCCCTGCCGTCGGCCCGCAGCCGGTGGAACATGGGGCTGTGGTTGCCGTTGCTCGAACAGATTTTGGCCGAATTCGGCATGGAGCTGCGGCAATTGCGCGTCAAACACCCGCGAGACAGCTTTTTTTCAAAAGGCTCGCGGGCCGCGCTCATCGCGCCCGCCGCAGTCGGCCATCGGTCTGAACCCGACGAACTTTACCCCCGTCGGCACAAACTTGCGTTACAATTCGAGTTGCCGCGCGGCGCGTATGCCACAATCCTTGTCAAGCGGCTGACAGAATGTTGAAACGGATTCGCGGCCTGAGTGCGCCAATCAGCCGCCGATTCGACCAGGATGAATTCGACGACCGCCAACGTCCGCTTCGTGAAGTCAAAGGGCGTTCCCATGCCATTACCCACTGCCAGTCGCCATGCTTTCGCCATTGCAGGTTCTGTTTGAAGATAATCATTGCTTGGCCGTGGTCAAACCCGCGCGCCTCTTGACCGCCGGCGATTCGACAGGCGATGCCACGCTGCTCGACCAGGCGCGTGCGTATCTCCGCGAGAAATATCGTAAACCGGGCAATGTTTACCTTGGGTTGGTGCACCGGCTCGACCGTCCTGTTTCGGGAATCGTACTGTTCGCACGCACGAGCAAGGCCGCCTCCCGGCTGTCAGCACAGTTCCGCGCCGGCAGTGTGCTGAAAGTTTACCACGCGCTGGTGGAAGGCGTGCCGGCGCGAGACACTGCCGAACTCGTAGACTGGCTCGTTAAAGATGCCGCAGCGAACCGCGTCGATTCTGTTTCGCCCGATACGCCCGGCGCTCGGCGCAGCGTGCTGCAATACCAGAGACTGAGCCGTCGTAGCGGCCTGACGCTCATCGAAATTGCACCGCAAACCGGTCGCAGCCACCAGATTCGCGTGCAACTCGCCCATGCCGGCATGCCGATCTTTGGCGATCGAAAATACGGAGCCCGGCACGGTTTCGATGGAGCGATCGCCCTGCACGCCGCGCGACTGACGTTTGAACACCCCGTACGCCGCGATCCGATTATGCTTTCGTGCGGTGCGCCGGCCGCGTGGGCCAGCCTCGCGAGCCGCCGAATCGATCGAGATTAGATTTCGGGCCGGGGACTCAGGTCGCCACGCCCACGAAGCGAATCACGCTGCCGCCGGCAAAGTTATTCGGCTCGAACTGCACGTCGCAGCACAGCCCGCCATCGAGCGTCAGCCGGTGAAATTCTTCATCGACACGATCGGGCGACAGTTTGCCGTCGAGCGGAACGAAAAAGTAACCGCTCCACGCTCGATCCTGAATCTCGAGTTCGCCCGAAACGCGAAACTCGGCTCCGGCGACTTCGATCGTTCCCTCGAATGTTTCAAGCCCGACGGAATGATAGCGCATGACTGGCTCCTGGAAATCTTGACACGAGTCTGATTATTCAAATCCGCCACAGCCGATTCGGCTGCGAACGTCGCCCACACTTCAACTTGTAATCTTCCAGGATGAGTTCTCTTGTTCAGACGTTTCACCCGCCAGGCGCCGAGAGTATACCGCGTCAAACTGCAACCCGCCATGCTGAAATCGTTCTTCGCCAGGTCCATCGCAATAGACACCAGACAATGACGGTTTTTCAAATTTGATTGTGAAATGAGCCGCACAGTCGACCTCGATCTCGCGCTCAATCGGCCGGCAACTCCGCAATAACGCGCCGCAGCGTACACGGGGCCTGATTTCAAAATCTGCCTCGGGACCATTAAGCCAATGCGCGCGAACAGCGTGCGCGGCTCTTGCGGTGGTGGCACTATTTGCCAAGCGCGGCCTCGACGGATTGCCGGATCGCCTGGCAATAGGCCGCCAGTGGCAGATCGTCGCGTTCAGGGCCAAAGGGGTGTTCGATGACCTCGGCCGTGAATTCGATGCCTAGGAGAAAATAGAAGCCCACGGCGAGTTCGGGCAACCCCCAATAGCCCAGTTCGGAAAGCAGCGACCAGGGCGCTGCAATGAGCGAAAACGCAATGCCGTGCCGAAGCAGCGCGCGGTACGATGAAGGCAGGGGCGTGTTGCGGATCCGCATGCACGCGCCCATCGAGTCAATGAGCCCCCGCGCGTGCCAGTCGAGCAGGTACGCTGCATTGCCCAGCCTGTTGTCGCGATCCCACCGCGCCAACGTGTCATAAATGCGCTGCACTGTGGCTTCGGGCGGCGTGTATCCTGAATCGGATGCGGAGTGAAGCGGTTCGGCGGCCGGAATGGTTTGCAGGTATTCGCTGAGCTTTGTGGCAAACCCAATTAACAACGCACCAAACTCGGCGAGTTGATGGTCATCGACAGCGGCGTACGCCCGGGCCTTGAGCGCCAAGTTGCGAATCTCGTTAGCCAACTGCCCCCAGTGCTTGCGGGCTTCCCACCAGCGGTCGTAGGCCTCCTTGTTGCGGAACACAAGCAACAAGCCCAGAACCAGACCGTTGACGGCCGTCCACTCGACACCGTCGGGCCATTTGGCGCTCTGGGTCTGGTCAAGCACTACGGCCACGCCGAAGCAATAAGCCACAACGCCCGCCATCCACCACATCAACCGCCCCGCGATATGCAGACGAGGCAGCCAATCAGCGTTGGGCGGGGCGGGCGGGCGATTCATGGCAACTCGCGCGGCCGGAAGGCGGTCGTGACGCGACCGCGCGGGTTACTTGGCCGCCGTCGTGGGCACTTCGGCTTCGACGACTCCTGCGGGGGCAACATCCCAAGTCATGAGGTGCGTTTCGAGCGAAATGACAATTGAGCGCTTGCCGCCGTCGATCGCTTCGACCTGGTAGCCTGCTTCGCGGAGCCGGGCTTCCTGCTCAGAACCATTCTCGAGAAAGCCGTCATCGCGCACCGCGCGCCACCAGTTCAAGTGCGGCCAGTCACGGCGAACGACGCGAAGGCAAGAATCCATGGCTCGGCCGTTACTGCCCGCGCTGAACCCGGCACGGCGTGCAATCAGGGTATAGGTCGAGATTTTACCTGCGCGTTTCAATTCCCACAGGATTTCGGCCACTTCATCGGCACGAGTCGAAGCCATATTTTCATCCTCCGAGCCAAGCCGGGGTCCATCCGCCGGAAGGCTCAATTCCGGCGACCCGTGTCAGCCATTCCGTCGACAGCCAAACAGGGGCAGCTGTTTGGTCGAGGGCAAGCCCGTCGATGGCGCGTCAAACGCTGGTAATCGCATTCAGAGCGAAGATTGCCTCGCCAGAACCCGCGAGAAATGATGCATGGCAAACGGTAACATTGGTTGGCAACCGAAGTTGAAGCCGCGTTTGAACTCCGGCGCGCCGAGAATTGTACAGAACCCGTTACAGAGACACGAACGACCCGGCGGGAAAGGCAACCTCGACATTTCACTTGTACTTTTCCGTTGGCCCCTGTTCAATAACTCCAGCATACTCGATCGAGCGATTCGTCTCAACCCCGGAATGTCGCAAACGGCCGAAACCGACGCTGTGCAACGTGTCGCACCTGCGTGTTTCGGCCGCGACCGCCGCGACGTGATTTGATCGCCGCGACGATCGTTGCGCCATGGCGACGTACCGGACTGCACCGAGGTTTTCACAGCGATGGATCAGATTTACGCAGGGCATGGAATCGAGTTCAAGTACCCCGGCGAATGGCAGCTCAATGTCGACGAGCAGCTCGACGAAGTGTCGATCACGGTGTCGAGCGCACAAACGTCGTTTTGGTCATTGTCACTGTTTTTAGACCGCCCCGCTCCTGAAGAAATTATGGAGGCGGTGCTCGATGCCTTTCGCGAAGAGTACGACGAGCTCGATTTCTACCCGGCGAAAGCGCGCCTCTGCCGGCGGCCTACGCTCGCCCGCGACATCGAATTCGTGTGCCTGGAACTGCTGAACAGCGCATGGGCCCGCGTGTTTCGCGGGCCGCGCGCCACCGTGCTTGTACTTTACCAGGCCAACGATCGCGAAATTGAAGAGAATGGCAGCGTGCTGGAGGCAATGACCCGCAGCCTGCGACTGCAGCACGACGAGGCCTGATGGCGGGCGAAATTGAGGGCGGGCGAAATTGAGGGCGGGCGAATCAGGCCGCGCCCGCCACCTTTTTCGCCGGCGTGCGGCCACCCGAACTGTTCTGCTGGCTGCGGCGCATGAACCACAGCACGAGCGGGCTGGCGATATAGACCGTGCTGTAGGTGCCGGCGATGCTGCCGATCACCATGCAAAACGCAAAGCCGTGAATTCCGTCACCCCCGAGGGCGTACAAAATGGCGACCGAGATGAACACCGTAAACGCCGTCAGCAGCGTTCGGCTCAGGCATTGATTGACCGTCAGGTTAATCATGTCCTTAGTGACGTCGGGGTTCTTGCCGCGAATTTCGCGGAGCCTGTCAAAAATGACGATCGTGTCGTTCAGTGAATAGCCGACGATCGTCAGGAACGCCGCGATCATGGGCATGTTGATTTTGAAGTCGGTCAAGAGCAGCATCGGGCCGAGTGGCGTGCGGCTGAGGTAGGCTCCCAGCGCGACCGCCCCCAAGCTGACCAGCACGTCGTGAATCAGGGCCACGACGGCCGACAGGCCGAACACCATTTTGTCGAACCGGAACCAGACGTAGGTCACCACCGCCAGCAAGGCGGCGACGATTGCCACGATGGCCCAGGTAATTGCTTCGTCGGCGACGGCACTGGCAAAACTCGTGACCTCTTCAAAACTCGGGCTGTTCTGCATCGAACCTTGCACCGCGTTCACGACGGCGGCGACTTCGGTTTCAGGAACGTCCTTGACAACCTTGAGCCGCATCGCATCAAACAGTTTGACCCGGCCCTCCTGCTCGTTGACGCCCGTACCTGAAAGGCCTTCGAGTGCAAATAAGGTCTGGGCCTGGGGCCGATTCTGCCGGGCGAATTCCTTGACGAGGTAACTTTCAATGGTGACGGGCGAGATTTCGTCGCTGAACGCCAACTTGACCTGATGTCCGCCGCCGAAGAGCTCATCGACCGGCGACGCGGGCGTTTTTTCCTTGTCTGATGCCGCCGGGGCGCCTGGAATGACTTCGATCGGACCGGGTGTCATCGTTTTGCGCACGAGCTGGTTTGGGAACGTCTGGTTGACGAGTTCCTTGATTTCCTCTTCGCGATCGTTCGTGGTGCGCAGACGGAAACGCGTTCCCGCCGCCTTCTGCCCGGCGATTTTCAGTTCCTCGACGGTAATGTTCGAGCCGAAAGTTTTTTCGAGCTTGTGGCGTACGTCGTCAGAGTTCTGCGATTCGGTGAATTGCATCGTGACCATCGTGCCGCCGGTGAAGTCAATGTCGAGGTTTTCAGACCCGCGGACGAAGAGTGCCACCATGCCGGCCGTAATGAGTACGAGCGACGCCGCGGTGGCGATGAACTGCTTCCCCACGAAGTCAAAATGAGTGACGCCGATCAGCCGCAGCATTTTGAGCTTGCGTGTGATGCGTGTCCGTTCAAATACATCGAGAATTACGCGGCTCACATAAACCGCCGTAAACAGATTCATCACCAGACCGATGAACAGCGAGACGGCAAAGCCCCGCACCTGGTCGGTACCGATCATGAACAGAATCACGGCGGTTATCAGCGTGACGACGTTGGAGTCGACAATAGCCGTCAAGGCCCGGTCGAAGCCGTTGTGAATGGCCATGCGCAGGCTGGCACCGCGCTGCGTTTCCTCGCGTATGCGCTCGTAAATCAGCACGTTGGCATCGACCGCCATGCCGGCGCTGAGCACCAGTCCGGCCAGGCCGGGCAGCGTGAACGCGGCCTCGATGAACGCCATGACCGACACGATGAACAGCAGGTTGAGGATCATGGCGAAATCGGCCACGAGCCCCGCCACGAGGTAATACACGCCCATAAACAGCACAACGGACAGGGTCGAAACCCACAACGCCAGCTTGCCCTTCGACTGCACGTCCAGCCCCAGCGTGGGGCTGATCGTGAATTCGCTGATGGGGTCTTTTTTGAGCGGTACGGGCAACGCCCCGGCATTGAGCACGCCGACGAGGTTATTCACTTCCTTTTCGGTGAATTTTCCGGTGATTTGCCCCGTGGCGGAAATGACGTCATTGATGTAGGGCGCGCTGTGCACTTTGCCATCGAGCAGAATCGCCAGCTTCCGCTTCGTGCCGTCCTGACGGGGGCGGTAATACATCGTCAGGTTTTGAAACAGGCTGGCCCCCTGGATGTTGAACGTGAAGTGCACGGCGGGCCGACCTTCACTGTCATTGCCGGCCCGTGCAGTTTTCAGCAACTTGCCCGTGATGCGCTTGTTTTCGTCGGGTTCGACGAGCACCAGAACTTCCTTAAAGCCTTCAGGGCGGCCCTTCATCTGCCGCACTGCGATTTCCGGGTCGGCGTCGAACCCCGACTGGGGCGACTGTTTGCCATTTTCATCGACGTCGGGGGCCAGCTCGCGCCAAGCGGCCACGACTTTGCCGCCTGCGCGGACGTCGGCGGCCGGGCTGGAGCGTGCCCGATTGATGTAGTCCTTATGGTCACGAACATTGGCCACGATGGAAAACTCGAGGCTGCCCAATTGCGTCATCTGCTGTTTGGCGTCTTCGACGGCGGCCGGGTTGGCGCCGGGTATGATGACTTCGATCCGGTCGCGGCCGACGCGGCGAACGGTGACTTCCTTTGTGCCGGCCGGGTTGATGCGGCGGCTGACAGCCGACACCATCTGGTTCATGAGCTGATCGTTGACGCTCACACCCGACCGGCCGCCGGATTTCGCCTTGGGGTCGCCGTCGAGCGGCTCCCTGTCTTTCTGGTCCTCGAGCTGATAGATCAGGTTGGTGCCACCGGCCAGGTCAATACCGTACGACAGCGCGTCCTGCCAACTGTGCCCCCGCGCGATTTGAATAATGAACGGGGCGCAACCCAGCCCAATCGTAAACAGCACGAAGCCCATGCGCACCGAGTATTCCTTGACGCGCAGCACCGAGCCCAAGATCGCGCCCAGCCCGAAGGGCAGCACGAAGAACAGGGCGATGTAACCAACGACGATCAGAGAATCGAGCATTGAGTTCCTCGAACAGGTTTCATGAATTCGGGCGCCGCAAATCCAGCTGAACGCGGCAATGACGTGAATCGTGTCTGTCGCAAGCGCCAAGTGTCAGTTTTCGGGTGCTTTCCTGCCGCCCAACGGGCTGGCGCGAATCGGTGCCCGTTCGTGTCAGGCCGTCACCTCACGGCGATGCCCCCGGCAGCGTCGGCGACGGGCTCGCTGGCGAGCACCTGTTGAATGCCACTGCGCAGGACACGGATCCGGGTGTTGGTCTTATCGTCGACTTTCAGGGTCACCTCGGTGCCATCGGGCGAAATGTTATCGACCGTGCCGATGATGCCGCCCACCGTCGCCACGCGGTCGTGCTTTTTCAACGCGTCGAGCATCGCCTTGTGTTTGGCCAGTTCGCGCGCCTGTTGCTTTTGCTGAGGGCGCAGCACCACCAGCCATAAGAGAAACAGCGTGAACGCCGCTGGCACGAGGAAAGTCAACTCGCTCGGCTGTTGCGCGGCGGGCGGCTCGCCTTCCGCCAGCAATTGAACCGCCGTCAACCAATAACTCATTCAAACCCTTTCTTCACGCCCGCTCGTGGCTCAAACGCCGACAGCCAGAGGCGGTATGGTCAATTCAGTGCAAGTCATTACGGCGCATCGCATAATCTCGGGAAACGCGATAATCGCATTCAACCCGCACCCGCCGAATTCGCCCCGCAGGGCGTCCGGCCCGAAACTCAGGCCGTATCTTAGTCAGAGTCTGTCCAACGGGCAAGTTGAACGTCGCGAAACCGGTTGAGCCGATCTTCGCGAATCGCCTGGCGCACCTGATCCAATAGCGACTGGTAATATGCGACGTTGTGCCACGACAACAGCACCGGCCCCAGCATTTCACGCGCCAGGAAAAGGTGCCGCAGGTAGGCCCGGCTGAACTGCCGACACACCGGGCAGCCGCATTCGAGGTCCAGCGGCCGCGGGTCGCGTTGAAACGCCCGATTTCGCAACCTGAGCGGCCCGGCGCTTGTGAATGCCATGGCATTGCGACCGTTGCGCGTCGGCAGCACGCAATCGAACAGGTCAATTCCCCGCGAGATCGCCTCGATCAGGTCAATCGGCCGCCCGACTCCCATTAAATAGCGTGGCCGATCGGCCGGCAGCAGCGGGACAGTCCAGTCGAGCGTCGCGTACATCTGTTGCGGCGGCTCACCAACGCTCAGTCCCCCGATCGCATAGCCGGGAAAATCCAACGGCAACAACCCCGCCGCCGATCGCTCGCGCAGCGCCCGGTCGACACCTCCTTGCACGATGCCGAACAGCGCCTGGTCGGCGCGGGCTTGAGCGTCGCGGCAGCGGGCCGCCCAGCGAGTGGTGCGATCGACGGCGGCTGCCAGGCGCTCTGGCTCGACGGGGTGCGGCGGGCATTCATCAAGGCAGACGATGCAATCAGCACCGAGCTGCTCCTGCACGCGCATGGCCCGCTCGGGCGAGAGTTCGAGCAGGCTGCCATCGAGGTGCGAACGAAACGTCGCCCCGGCTTCGGTCAACGTGGTCAACCGCGCCAGACTGAAGACCTGAAACCCGCCACTGTCGGTCAAAATCGGGCCGTTCCAACCCATGAACTGGTGCAGGCCACCCAGTTCGGCCACAACGTCGGCGCCTGGGCGTAACGCCAGGTGGTAAGTGTTGGCGAGCAACATTTGCGCGCCGGCGGCCCGCAGTTGGTCGGGAGTAAGCCCCTTGACGGTGGCTTGGGTTCCCACCGGCATGAATGCCGGGGTTTCGACCACACCATGTGGGGTAATCCATTGCCCTGTCCGCGCGGGCGAATGCGCGTCTTGGTGGTCGAAAACAAACTGAAACGCGGTTGCGATGGAATGGCCTCACGCTGGCAACTGGGGCGGGACGAACCGGAAACGAAATCCAGGGACACCGCTGTTTGCGTCGACCAGTACGGTCGGGCGGTGCAGACCGCCCACGATCTTGGCGTCTTGCCGCCCGATGATCAAGCCCGCGCCCGACAGCACCCAAGCGAAACGATCGCCGCGTGCCCGCAGCCGCGGCGTGCGGCATCGATCTTGATCCATGTTCGGGGGGGCACGGCGCGGGTTTTAAATTGGGATTGTGTGAACTGGAAGTTTGCGGCGGCGGGGGTTTCCTGTTCAGGCCGATTGTGCGACGATGCGGCCACGTGCTGGCCGTCATCAGGCCGCGCGTGAAAATACTTCAGAGAACATTGCCATGCCTGCGTTCTGCGTTGTTTCATTGTTCGTTCTGCTGGCTTCGACACCGGCCGCCGTGGGCGAAGCGTATTTCCAGATCAGGGTGGTCGATGAGGAAACGGGGCGTGGCGTACCGCTCGTCGAACTGGAAACCGTGAATAATTTGCGGTACGTCACTGACAGCGCGGGACGGGTGGCTTTTTTCGAACCGGGGCTGATGAACCAGGACGTGTTCTTTCATGTGAAGAGCCACGGGTACGAATTTCCGCGCGATGGTTTCGGCTACCGTGGCACGGCCCTCAAAACAACGCCGGGCCAAGCGGCAGAACTGAAAATCAGGCGGGTCAACATTGCTCAGCGGTTGTATCGCATCACCGGTGCGGGGATTTACCGCGACAGCGTTTTGCTGGGTGAGCCGACACCAATCCGCCAGCCGGTGCTCAATGGCCTCGTGATTGGTTCCGATAGCGTGATCAACGCCACCTTCGGTGGAAAGCTGTACTGGTTTTGGGGCGATACAAATCGGCCGGCCTATCCGTTGGGAAACTTCCATACCACCGGAGCCACGTCGCCCCTGCCGCCCCACGCCGGTTGTGACCCCGAGCGCGGCATCGACCTGAATTATTTTGTCAACGACGACGGCTTTGTCCGTCCAATGGCCGCAATGCCAGGCGACGGCCCGACCTGGCTCGACGGCGTGGCCACATTGCGCGGCGGCTCGGGCCGCGAGCGGATGTTCGGGTTTTATGGCAAGGTCAAACCACCATTGGAAATCTATCGCCGCGGGTTGGCCGAGTTCAACGCCGAAACGCAGCGGTTTGAGCATGTTCGCGAATGGAGCCTCGACGGCCCGATCGTCCCCGAGGGACACACACTGGTGCATGCCGACATGGGCCGCGAATTCGTGCATTTTGTCAAACCGCTGCCACTCGTGCGCGTACCGGCGGATCCCGAGTCATTCATGAACCCCGGGCAATATGAGGCCTTTTCGTGCCTGAAGGAGGGAACTGCGGTCGACGACTTTCAACCCGACGTTTTGCCTGATGGCGCCGTGCGATATGCGTGGAAAAAAAACACGCCCCCGCTTAACCCGACAGACCAGGCGAAATGGATCGCGCGAGGCACGATTCCCCGTTCGTCTGGGCTGATTCAATTGCAGGATGCGCGCACGGGCGCCACAGTGCGGGCCCACAACGACAGTGTATTCTGGAACGCCTGGCGGGCGAGGTTTGTGATGGTGTTCGCGCAATGGCACGGCAGTTCTGAACTGGGCGAAACCTGGTACGCCGAGGCCGATTCGCCCGTCGGACCGTGGGTTTACGCCGTGAAAATCGTGACACATGACAAGTACAGCTTTTACAACCCGAAGCAACACCCGTTGTTTGATCAGGCGGGTGGGCGCGAGATATACTTCGAGGGCACTTACACGAATTCGTTTTCTGGCAACGCCGAACAAACGCCGCGCTACGATTACAACCAGATCCTGTACAAGCTCGATCTTGCCGACCCGCGTCTGGTCTTGCCGGTGCCCGTATATCGCGTCAGGAACGAGCGTGGCGAACAACTTCGCACGGGCGGCGAGCCGCCTGTGCCGGACCAATGGGGCGACGGCATCGCTTTTTTTGCCTGTGATCGCCCCGGTTCAGGCTGGGTTGCCGTCTTCGAAGACGCTGCCGCCGAGGGCCGCCCGATGCTTGACGTTCGAGTGCCGGCCGCGAACGCCCCACCGCCGCTGTTCTACGCCCTGCCCCACGACGCGGCTGAACCACCCCCGACCGCCGTGCCGCTTTACGAATACGTCAGCCCGATCAACGGGCGCCGGCTGTATGCAATTGACGCAGCGCGGCGACAACCGGGGTTCGAGCGGCGGCCGCGGCCGTTGTGCCTGGTGTGGAAGAACCCTTATCATCTCACTGCCGCGAAGGCCGCACAATGACCGGGGCGTCTGTCACAGAAACACCGCCCGAGTCCAGCCGATTCATTGTGGGAATTGACTTGGGCACGACAAACTCGGCGGCGGCGTACGTCGACACGACCCTCGAGCGGTGGGAACTGCATACGCTGACGATGGTACAACTGACCGCCGCGGGGCAGGTTGAACCGCGCGACACGCTGCCGTCATTTCACTACGAGCCGCTCGCGGGCGAACTGCCCGCCGGGGCTCTGCGACTGCCGTGGGGCTCTGCCGAGCCGACATACGCGGTCGGCGTGTTCGCCCGCGATCAGGGGGCATTGTCGCCCGCCCGGCTGATTGCCTCAGCCAAATCCTGGTTGTGCCACGCGGGGATCGATCGCACGGCCGACCTGCTGCCCTGGCGCGGCGCAGCTGACGTGCGTCGAATCTCGCCTGTCGAGGCCAGCGCCCGGTATCTGCGGCACATTCATGACGTTTGGAACGCGAGGTTTCCCGATTATCGACTGGCTGAACAGGACGTAGTCATCACGCTGCCGGCGTCGTTCGACGAAATCGCCCGCGAACTGACGGTGCGCGCCGCGCAGCGCGCGGGTCTGCCCCGAGTGGTGCTCATTGAAGAGCCCCAGGCCGCGTTTTACTCGTGGATCGCCGCGCACGCCGGCCATTGGGAGCGTCTGGTCGCGCCCGGGCAGAAAATTCTCGTGTGCGACATCGGCGGGGGCACGAGCGACTTCACGCTGATTCGCGTGCGGCGCGGCGCGGGCGGCAAGGTAGAGTTTCACCGTGCCGCCGTCGGCGAACACCTGATCCTCGGCGGCGACAATCTCGACCTGGCCCTGGCTCATCACGTTGAGCAGCGGCTGCTGGCGACCGGGGCTGAACTTGATGTCAGGCAATGGGGTGTGCTGGTACGGCTGTGCCGACAAGCCAAGGAAACCTTGCTCGGCGATGCGCCCCCC
>JAJXXL010000015.1 GCA_021781115.1 Planctomycetota bacterium | reverse complement strand
CCCCCGAGGCCCCCTTCGCCAGTTCGCGAACAATCTCGTAATGGTGCAGTGTTTTACCAATCTGGTCCGAAAGGTCGCCCGCGTGTTCGGCTTCGCTGTCGGTCGGTGCCGCAGGCGGCAGCGTCGCCTCGCTGGCTGACTGAATGTCAAACCGAAGAATCGTTTCGCCAATCTGCACAAGGTCGCCCGGCTGCAGCTCGACGCGGCCGATCTTCACGTTATTCACCAGCGTCCCACCCGACCCGCCGCCATCGGTAAGCGAGACGCGGCCGCCGATGACATCGAGCACGCAGTGTCGCCGCGAAACCCGTGGATCTTTAAGCATCGTGTGCGTATCCCGCCCGCGGCCGATGGCAATCGATTGACCACCGGCCAGCAAAAACGTGCGGCCCAGATCCGGTCCGGCAACGACTGTCAGTTGCAACTGCATCAGCGTTCCTTGTGCAGGGGCTGCGACAGCCCCGCGTGGCATTCATCGACTCACGGCGACTTCCGCTTCTGCTGGGCCGCGGCATCTTTCCAGAATTCGGCTGCCGGTTTGCCGTTGATCGTCTCCAGGGTCTTGATCGACCGGAGAAGCTCGGTGTCACGTTCCGGCTCGAAGTCGCACCACAGTGCCTTCAGGGGCATCCGTCTCAGCGGCGACAGGTCGACGACTTTTGTATCGTTGCACGTAAAGTCTTCGAGCTTCATTCCTTTGAGCGGCGACAGGTCCGACACCTCTGTCCGGTCGCAGTGCAAGAACTTGAGAGGCATGTTTTTGAGCGGCGAGAGGTCGGCAACATTCGTACAGCCGATGTTCAGATAGCTCAATGCCATTCCCTTGAGCGGGGAAAGATCGGGTACTTGCGTACAGAAGCATGCCAAAGACGTTAGCGACTTGCCGCGAAGTGGCGACAAATCGGCGAGTTTTCCCTTACCAACGACGTTTCCGCCGGGTGCAAGCTCGGAACTTCCAAAACATTCGAGCTTCTTAAGCCCCTCAAACGCTCGTACGGGAGAAATGTCGATTACGTTATCAGAGGAGAACGTCAAACCTGTCACCTGAGTACGTCGAGAGTCCGACGTCACTATCTCGACAAATCCAACGCCTACGTTCCCGTCATATTCGGGATTCAACTCCCGCAACTTTTGTACAACAGCCTCCACTTGCTTTTGAGGAGACATCCGAGCGACATCACTGCACCATTTTCTGAAGGCAGGATCTTTGGGCGTATTAATCTTCGTGGTCCGCGCCTTCTTCAGTTCGTCGACTTGCTTCCAGAATTCGGCTACCGGTATGTTGTTGATCTTCGTCAAGCTCTTGATCGGGCGCAGGATTTTCGTGTCTCGGTCGGGCTTGAAGTCACACCAGATCTCTGCCAACGCCATGCCTTCCAGTGGCGAAAGATCGACGACTTTTGTCCGCGCGAGACAAACTCTTGTGAGCGGCATGCCGCGCACGGGCGACAGATCAGCCACTTTCGTCCCGATGAAAGACAGGAAGTCGAGTGGCATCCCTTTCAATGGCGAGATGTCGGTTACGGGTGTGTGGTCGAGATACAAACCCTTTAACGGCATTTCCTTGAGCGGCGAGAGATCCGATACCTGCGTCCAGTTCAGATGCAGAAACGTGAGAGGCATTCCTTGCAGCGGCGAAAGGTCAGACACTTTCGTCCCATAGCATTCTAACCACCACAGCGACATGCCCCGAAGTGGCGACAAGTCGGCGAGCTTTCCCTGAGGTCCATTCTCGAGGCTCCCATTGCATTTCAGCGTCTGCAATTTCGTCAATGCCCGAACCGGAGAAATGTCCGTCACCTTGTCAGAATTGAACTGCAAACCTGTGACCTGGTCGCCTTCAATGGTGGGCGTCACCTTTCCGTCAAATCCCGGATTCAGCTCGACCAGCTTTCTGGCAACGGCATCGACCTGGTCCCGGGGAGGCGCGGCGGCAGACTTTCGGGCCGGTTGATCGGTGCCGGTCGGCTGGAGCGCAGGCAATTTCGGCTGACCTGCCCGGCTGTCGCGCCACGCCTTGACCACAAGATCTCTTGGGTTGGTGGGAGGCTCGCAGTTGACCAGGAGGACCGCATCGACGCCGTCTGTGAACTGGGCGCTGACGCTGGTCAGTTGGCCGGCTCGAGACCCCTCGCCGATTCCTTCGATCCAGCGCCACCCCCCGATACCGAACCAGCCGACGCCAGGGTCAGAATAACGGAACCCCATTCTCTCGGCGCGCATCATGGCGGTCGTCTGCGGGCTGAGGATTTTGTGCTCGCGCAGACCGTACAAAAACCGGGCCAGATCTCGGGCTGAGGCATACCATCCGGCGTAACCGGCTCGTGACTCCCACTGCCAGTCGAACGGAAAGCCCGGGCGATTGCTGCCCGGTTTGAGATAGCCGCATATCGGCTGCCTGGCTTCGAAATGCGTTTCCATCTGCGTGATGCCCAGGGGTTGCAAGACGTGCTCCCTGACGTACGCCGTGTATTGAACGTGGCCGATCTGCTCGAGCACCAGCCGAACCAGGTAGTAATCATTGATCTGATACTCGCTGACCGTGCCGGGCTCGTGAGCGAGCGGGCGAGCCAAGAGGTTTGCAATGGCCTGCGGCGTGTTGTATTCGGTGTTTCCCGCCACAAAGCCGGTGCGGTGCTGGAGCAACTGGCGTATGGTGACGCGCTGCACATCATCGCCCGCATTTGGACAGATGTCGCGAATGTGCGGCCAGAACGGGTCGTCGAGAGAAAATTCGTTGTCCGTCGAACGTCTTTGTTCCCAGAGCTTGAGCAAAGCGGCGGCAGTGACGGCTTCAGAGATGGCGGATACGAACATCGGCTTGTCGAGCGTCCATTTCACACTGGGGTCATCCTTTTCCCAGGGGGCACGTGCCCAGCCTTCGGCCCGCTCTGCGACTGTCTTTCCATTCTCGAGGACCACCAGCGCATAGCCGCCGGCCAGTTTCCCGTCGAGCGCATCCTGGATGATTTCCGTAAACTTTGCGAAATCGTGCGGGGCCACGTCCGGCTTGCTGACAACCGGATCTGGCTTCGCGCCGGCGGCCGGTGGATTGCCTGCTCTGGCATCGGCCACCGCATTCGGCGGCGCGACTAAGTCGGGTTCGCGACTGCCGGCCAGGTACGACTGCAGGGCGAACGTCAGGCCTGCAAAGATGACCAGGATGAGCACGGCGGCGCCGGCAATTTCCTTCGGCTCGACAAGGCGGCCGGCGACGTCAAAGTACCACCCCGACCCCTTGTAGTCACGGACAGCCCGGTCGGCTTTGTTGCGAGACAGGGTTCTGGCCAGCCGCTGCATTTTGGCGTTGTCGGGTTTGAGCTTCAGAAAGCGGTTCACCAGCGGCAGCAAATGCTCGTAATTCCTGGCTCTCACCGCCCTGTCGATTTCGCTTTGCAGGCCCAGGCAGTCTTCATAGCGCTCGCCGGCCAAAGTCAGCAATTGCCGAACTTCATCGGTGCGGGCCACATTAGGAACTGCTTCCAGAACCTGCGCAACGGCACCGTAGTTGAACGTCTCCATCAGTTTTTGGGCTTTCACGCAAGCCGCGCTCACCTGTTCGCGAAGTTTCTGCTGTTTCTGTTTGGCTGCTGGCAGTTCGCTCTTCGCCCATGCCGCCGCGTCGTGAAACAGTGGTTCCTTCCGCCCGGCCAGCTTGACGAGCATCGGAATCGCCACGTCGTAGTTTTGGTCGTGAAGCAGCTTTTGCAGCCTCCGCTGCTGCCCGTCTACCTCGGCGGGAGTGGCCACATCGGCCTGACTGGTTGCAGCGACCAGAACTTGCCCGGCCGCGCGGGGCGGCAAAGTGGGCTGGTCGGCCACGTTCATTGTGCCCGGGCCAGGACCGGAGCCACTGCCGGAAGCGGGCGGTACTGAGGACGGCAGGGCCTGATCGCCAGCCCTGCGCTCGAGATCGGCGATCAACTCGCTCATGTTCTGGTAGCGATCTGCGGCCTGCTTGGCGACCATCTTGCAAAAGACAGCCGCGACCGGTTCCGGCACGTCAGGACGAATGGCCCGCATCGACGGAATCGCCTCATTCTGATGGGCCATGATCTTTGCCGGAAGCGTTTCTCCGTCATAAATTGGCTTGCCGGTTAACAGAAAGAACAGGGAGCAGCCCAGACTGTAGATGTCTGCCCGACCGTCAGCCGTCTTCGGATTCACTGCCTGTTCGGGGGCCATGTAATCGACCGTCCCCATGATGGCACCGGTTTGGGTCAGGTCGGCCTGCCTCGCGACTTCGCCGTCGGTGCCCAGGCGGGCCAGCCCCATATCCAGAATCTTGATCGTTCCGTCCCTGTCCAGAAGGATATTGGCGGGCTTGATGTCGCGGTGAATGATTCCCTGCTTGTGCGCGGCCTCCAGCCCGCGGGCCGCTTGCAGTACGTAATTGACCGCCTTATCCACAGGCAGGAGCCCGCTCTTCCTGACGAGTACCGAGAGATCGACTCCCTCGACGAATTCCATAACGAGGAAATGTATGCCCTGCGCCTGATCCGCATCGTGCGCCGTGACGATGTTGGGATGGCTGATTTTGGCGGCGGCTTTCACTTCGCGCTCGAAGCGCGTAATGGCCGAGGGGTCATTCATGACCGCTTTGGGAAGCATCTTGATCGCTACCAGGCGGTCCATGAGGCGGTGCCGGGCTTTGAAAACCTGCCCCATGCCCCCTGCGCCAATCTTCTCCATCAGGACGTAATTGCCCAAAGTGAGCGACTTGCCCCGGCCTTTGTAAACCTCGTCGGCCTGGAACTTCGTCAGCTTGTTTTGCCGGATCAATTCCCGGAGCAGTTCTTCGGCATCCTTCGGCGAAGCCTTGGGCGGGATGTAGTCCTTGAGCGTCTCGGCAGCGACGATCCCGCTGTCTTCGAGGTGACTGACGAGCTGTGCAATGGGAACAGCCATCGAAATCTCATCGGAGAATGCCAGGCGTTCTGGCTGGCCTCACCGGCAGGGCCAGCGCGAACATCGGGTTAATCTACTTCATGATTGATCAATTTGTATCAATCGCTGGATTGCAATACAAGAATTTCTTTGAAGTCGATGACGCAGGATTCACCAGATCGATTCAAATGCCCGCCTCAGAACGCTGACGAGTTTTGAGAACTGGAAGAACCTGTCAAACCAAACGGGCGGCGGTTCTGCCCCAGGCTCGGCACGGTGCGGAAACAATCCAAGTGCGTTTCTGCATCAGCCAACCGGCGTTGAGAGTCAGGCGATTCGACAATGCCATGTACAACGCATGGAAAATTAAAAACACCTGTCATGAAAATCTCGAAGTTACATGTCGTGCAGGTCGGGCACAGAATCAGCATATCAACGCTCGCGAACATCCTGCGTTTCGAACCGGTTCACGCACGCGCTGCCGGAACCGCACACCGCCAACGTCGCCTCATTGTGAAACGCCGCTCGCGCAGCTGGAACCCGCAGGTCTTGCTCAACGCCCTGACATCCAACGGGATGTGGGTTGTCGTGGGCTCAGCCACAGCGACGCGTCAATTAATGCGAATCACGGCAACAATTCAACACCGCCTCCCTGCAACAGGTTCTTCCCGACCTGCACCCAGTAATCGTCAAGCGGTGCAGGCGCGGGCTCATGCAGGCGCAGCGTACCACCGCCTTGATTCGTTGCGCGCGACGCAAACATGTCACTTTCCGTCGCAGCAGCCGGCGTGACGAAAGCATTGGGCGCGACGGCCACAGCATTGCCCGCCGCCGTTGCCACACCCGATCCTGCCGTTCCAGGCGCTGTGCTCAGCGGCAACCCGGCCGGCGAATCGCCGCTGGCTTTCGCCGAAACATCGGCCCGCGTTTGTGCGGCGAGTGCGGCACTGTTCGTGCTGCCGAAAGCAGCGAACGCCGGACCAAATCCGAGTGATGCCTGGGTCGAACTCCAACCCAGTGCGACCAGGCCGTCGTATTCCGACTGGCTCGATGTAAAAAAATGATCGCCCTCGAGCGTACCGTTGATCGTTACCGCAATGTACGTGTGATAGATCTGCGTCGTGCCTGCGGGCGGCGACGTCGTCGTGGGGGGATAGAGGAAACCCACGTCACCTTCTGACGTCCATCCTTGCTGCACGAGTCCATTCCGCTCGGAATCCGAAAGCGTGTAGTAGTGCAGACCCAGCGTTGCCAGATAAACCCGGTGCACGGGCACTGTTCCCGGCAACTGTGCGGGATAGACTCCCCAACCGGGGTTGCCGGTTGTTTCATCGTTAAAGCCGTGTGAAACCGCCAGATCGAACTCGCCCTGTGAAGTCGTGTAAAGATGATCGCCATTGTTCGGATTATACAGGCGGAACATGCGTTCAGAACCGGCAAGAACCGTCAGCGTGCCCGGCTGGTACGAAATCTGGTAGTTCGGATCAACGGCTCCGCTGATTGTGATCGGGTACATACCCATGTTGCTTGCGGCGTTCGCGGCAACCGCCAGCACCGGTGCCGACGTCAGGTTTGCCGCAGTGTCGCCGTTCACAAAACCGTTATAGGTCGCGGTCAGTTGAGGAAGCGTGCCCCCTTGAGAAATTACCTGACTGGCTGCAGAAATGATCAACGGCGCCGGCGTCACCGTCAGCGTCCCCCCGACCAGGTTCGGGAAGTCGTAGTTCGATGCGCTCAGGCTGCCCAGCCCCACGCTGATTGCGTAGCTGCCCACGCCACTGCCCGCCGTGGCCGTCGTGCTGAGCACCGGCGTGCCCGTCACCACGCTCGACGTATCGCCGTTCACAAACCCCGTGATCTGGTCAGTCAGCGCCGGGTTGGCACTGCCGTAGGTTTTGG
>JAJXXL010000462.1 GCA_021781115.1 Planctomycetota bacterium | reverse complement strand
CACGGCGGTCGTGCTGGGCATTACGCTGGTCAACCTGATTCGCCCCGGTTACGCTCTGCCCGCCGAAAAACGCGACGAACTGGCCAAACGCTACGCCGCCGGCGCTTCGACGAGCGTCGAGCAGGCCCGCAAGGCCAAACCGATTCGTGACCTGCTGGTCGACATGCTGCCGGAAAACCCGATGCAGGAACTGGCTGGGGCGATTGACGGCAGTTCCAAGGGCAACGGCATGCTGGCCGTCATGGTGTTCGCCCTGATTTTCGGGGCCGCCATTACCGCCGCCCCCGAGCAATGCCGCATGCTCGTTGGCTGGCTCGAGGGGCTGAACGCGATTTCGATGGTTATCATCGGCTGGGCGATGCGGCTGGCTCCTCTGGGCGCGGGGTGCCTCGTGTTTTCGATCACGGCCCGGCTGGGCATGGACATTCTCGTGACGCTGTTCTGGTTCGTGCTGACCGTGCTGCTCGGGCTGGGTCTGCACCTGGGCGTAACCTACCCCGTCGTGCTGACGCTGTGCAGCCCGATTCGCCCGGCCCGGTTTTTTCGAGGCGTTCGCGAAGCCATGCTCGTGGCGTTCGGCACGTCGTCATCGAGCGCCACGTTGCCCACAGCCATCAAGGTTGCCGAGGTCGATTTGCAATTGCCCCACGAAATCTCGCGGTTCGTACTCACCGTGGGGGCGACGGGCAACCAGAACGGAACCGCCCTGTACGAGGGCGTTGTCGTGCTGTTCATGGCCCAGGTGTTCGGCGTCGAACTCAGTACGGCCCAGCAGATCCAGGTGGTGCTCATGTCCATTCTGGCCGGGGTCGGCACGGCGGGCGTGCCCGGCGGGTCGCTGCCGCTGATCGTCGTGCTGATGCAGTCAGTGGGCATTCCGGGCGAAGGCATCGGCATCATCATGGGCATTGACCGCGTGCTCGACATGTGCCGGACCGTGCTCAACGTCACCGGCGACCTGGTCGTGGCGACATGTGTCGCCAGCCCGGCGCAGCCGCTCGCGAACCCGCCCGCGCCCGGCGACTAAAGCCCACTCTGGCCCGACGGCCCGCACGCCCATGCCCGACCTTCAAACCGCAATTCGCCCCCACGCCGGCCGACGCATCGTGCTGACGACGTTCGGTTCGCTGGGCGACCTGCATCCCTACCTGGCGCTCGCCCTGGAACTGCGTGCGCGGGGGCATGACCCGGTCATTGCCACCAGCGAGTTCTACCGGCAGAAGATTATCGCCGCAGGAATTGGCTTCGCCCCCGTTCGCCCCGACCGCACGCTCATCGACAACGATCCGCGGCTGCTGGACCAGTTGCTTGATTTGCGGCGCGGGCCCGAAACGATGATCCGCCAGATACTGATGCCGCACCTGCGCGATTCGTACACCGACCTGGCAGCGGCAGCGGCGGGGGCCGACCTGGTGGTTTCGCACTGCCTGACGTTTGCAGCGCCGCTCGTCGCCGAGCGCCTGGGTATTGCCTGGGCCTCGACGGTGCTGGCGCCGAGTGCGTTCTTTTCCGTTTACGACCCGCCGGTGCTCGCACCCGCCCCGTTCTTATCGCGGTTGCGGTTTCTGGGGCCGGCGGTTTACGGTCCCCTGTTTCGCCGGCTCTGCCACCGCGTGCACCCCTGGTGCGAGCCCTGGCGCAGGCTGCGGGCCGAGCTTGGCTTGCCCCCCGCCGGGAACCCCGTCTTTTCCGGACAGCATTCGCCGCATTGCGTGCTGGCCCTGTATTCGGCAGTGTTGGGCGCCCCGCAACCCGACTGGCCCCCGCATGCCGCCGTCACCGGATTCACGTTTTATGATCACGACGGCAGTGGGGGCCTTGAGCCCGGGCTCGAACAGTTTCTCGACGCCGGAGAGCCCCCGCTCGTGTTCACGCTTGGTTCCGCGGCGGTCATGCACCCCGGAGCGTTTTATGCACAGAGCGCAGCGGCAGCGGCGCTGCTCGGGCGCCGGGCGGTATTGCTCGTGGGGCGCGACCAGCGGCATTGGCCGGCGGGGCTGCCGCCGCATGTGGCGGCGTTCGAATACGCCCCCTATTCGGCACTGTTCCCCCGGGCGTGCGCGATCGTGCATTCGGGCGGAATCGGCACAACGGCGCAAGCCTTGCGCGCGGGGCGCCCCATGCTCGTCGTTCCCTATGCGTTCGATCAACCCGACAACGCTGAACGGGTGGTGCGGCTCAAGATCGCCCGCTCTGTTTCCCGCCACCGCTACACCCCCGCCCGCGCCGCCCGCGAACTGCAATACATCCTGGGCGACCCGCAATACGCATCGCGAGCCGCCGGAGTGGCCTCGCGGTTGGAGGGCGAATGCGGTGCGGCCGCCGCCTGCCTGCACCTCGAGGCGCTGCTGGCCTGATCTGCTCGCGCAGGCGCGATTACGCCGATTCGGCCGCCCCCCCGGCCGCACGCACTGCACCGCCGGGCGGCACGCGGCGCACACCTGCAACCGGCACGCTTTCGCGCATCGGCACGACTGTCGCGCCGCGGTGGGGTGCGCCTGATTATGCCGGGTCTGCTGCCGCGCCGCGCGCTGCGGCAATTTGACCACCCCGGAAACGTGCTTTATATTCAAGGAGTCGCGGCATGTTGCGTTTTGCGAACATGCTGCGGCGAAACGGCAACACGCGCCCTCACCCCGCGTTGCCGCGCGTGGAGAATTTGCATCACGCCTGTCCGTTTCGCGCCCCACGCGCCCGGCCCTGGCGGCCTTCGGGTAGAGAGAAGGAAAACCATGACGCACCGATTTTACCTCCGTGGGTTGCTGTTGCTTGTGTGCCTTGGGTTGGCAACAATCCTGGGGTTTCAACCCGGTTATGCCGATTCTGCCGGTTCGGCGACGGTTGCCGGCGTCCGCGAACTGGCCCAGAACGGGGCTGAACTCGAACGCTCACACAAATGGCTCGAAGCCATTGAACACTACGAACACGCCCTCAAGGCGTGGCCCGACAACAAGGAACTCGAGTACGGCCTGCGCCGCTCGAAGATTCATTTCAGCGTCGAACGCCGCTATACCGACCAGAGCTTTCTCAAATCGCTGAAATCGCTGCCCCGAACCGAGGCCCTGGCCCTGTTCGACGAGGTACTGGGCAAGGTCCAGGGAGCGTACGTCGACACCATGAGCGCCACATCGTTTGTGGCACATGGCACCGAAAGCCTGTACCTGGCGCTCGACGACCAGCGGTTTCTTAATGCCAACGCCCCCGGTCGCGTGCCGGCCGATGCCAGCGTTTTCCGCCGCCGCCTGCGAGATGAGTTCTGGAACAAGCCCATCGCCTACCCCGACCGCGAAGGCGCACGCGCCGTCGTCTCGCAAATCTGCGACATCGCTCGCAACGAACTCGACCTGCCCGCGGGGCCGGTCGTCATGGAATACGTGTTCGGCGGCTGCAACGCCCTCGACGACTACAGCGGCTTTCTCACCCCCACTCGCCTCAGCGACCTGTACGGCAACATCGAGGGCCAGTTTGTGGGCCTCGGGATAGAAATGAAGGCCGAGGCTGGCAAGGGCCTGCTACTCGTGAACGTGCTGCCCGACAGCCCCGCTGCCGAAGGCGGCCTGCGAAACAATGAACATATTGTGACGATCGACGGCACCGACTGCCGCAACCTTTCAACCGACGAGGCCGCCGGCCTGTTGCAGGGCCGCGAAGGCAGCCAGGTGTCGCTCGAAGTCAGCCGCGTCGAAGGCGAGGAACACCGCCAACTGCGACTGACCCGCCGGGCCGTCGTAGTGAAAAGCATTCCCATTGTGCGAATGATCGACCGCGAAAACGGAATCGGGTACATCCAGATGGCCAGCTTCCAGAAGTCGTCGGCCGAAGAACTCGACGCTGCCCTGAACCAGTTGCGCAACCAGGGTATGCGGGCCCTGATCTGGGACGTCCGCGGCAACCCCGGCGGGCTGCTGACCGCTGCGGTCGAGGTGCTCGACCGATTCGTAGACGATGGTGTGCTCGTTTCGACCAGGGGCCGCACGATCGACCAGAACATGAGTTATTCGGCACACCGGCCCGGCACGTGGAAGGTGCCCCTCGCCCTGCTGATCGACGGCGACAGCGCCAGCGCCAGCGAAATCGTGGCGGGCGCCGTGCGCGACTACAAACGCGGGCGGATTATCGGTCGCAAGAGCTACGGCAAATGGTCGGTGCAAAGCATATTTCCGATCTCGCGTGGCACCGGGCTGCGGTTGACCACGGCCAAATTCTACTCGCCACTGGGCCACACCCTGGGCAAGATCGGCGTGCAGCCCGACATTGACGTACCCCACCCCGACCAGCACCGCGTGCATTTCCGCGGGCCGACCGAAATTGACGTGGCCGGCGACGAGGACATTCAAAGCGCACTGGGAGTGCTTCGCCGCCAGGTCGCTTCGCGATGACCGACGACCCCGCGGCCTGGCTGAGCCTGGGGAGCGGCGCCGCTCCCCGGTTGGGCTGGTCTGTCGCTGCCGACGCGCCGCTCGTCGCCCTGCGGTTCAGTCGCGAAACGGGCGAAGTGCTGGCGGGCGATGAAAGCGGTGGCCTGTACCTCATTTCGCCCCACGGCCAGATCGCAGCTGTTACGCGCGGCCCAACCCCGCTGAGGGCGCTCGCGATCAGCGACACGGGGCAGGGTGGCGTGGCACTCATCGGCCCGACGCGGCTGCTCTGGTTCAACCGCCAGCTCACCTTTCAAGGTTCGACGGAGCTGCCCGCCGCTTCGCTTGCCGTCACGGTCAATGCACATGGCCAGTACGCGGCCGTCAGCCTCGAAGACGGGTTCACATTCATTTACGACATGAACCGCAAACTCCTGCGCAAGTTTCAATCGCAGCAGCCACTCGTGGCTCTCGAATTCCTCGTCAACCAACAGGCCATTCTGGGTATCGCTGAGTATGGGCTGTTGTGCTGCTATAGTTTCCAGGGCGACCTGCTGTGGCAGGAAAAACTGTGGGGCCAGGTGGGCGGTCTGGCCGTATCTGGCGACGGCCAGTCGATCTTGCTCGCCTGTTACACGTACGGCATTCAGTGCCACGCCGCCGATGGCGCGCAACGCGGCTCGTACCAGTTGGGCGGAACCGTGTCGAAAATCGCGGCCAGCTTTCTGCCGGGGCGCATCGCCGCCGCCACGATCGAACGCCACTTCTACTGGCTGAAATCGAGTGGCGTCATCGACTGGCAGGCCGTGCTGCCCGATGACATCATCGACCTGGCGGCGGCCCCACTGGGCGATGCCGTCATTTGCGGCTTTCACTCGGGCCGCATATCGCGCCTCGACTGGAGCGATTGAATCGCACGCGGCTACCCGTGCCGAACCCCTTCGCGTACAATGCCCGCTTTCGCGAACCCCGCCCCAGTTTGACCCGCGATTTTGAAATATGACCGAACCCGCCTCACCCGCCCGCGGCGTACGCACCCGCTTTGCCCCCAGCCCCACCGGCTACATGCATATCGGCGGCATGCGCACCGCCCTGTTCAACTGGCTTTGGGCCCGCCACAACCGGGGCGCATTCATCCTGCGGATCGACGATACCGACCAGGCCCGCAACCAGGAAACGGCCTTGGGACCGATCCTGCGGGCCTTCCGCTGGCTAGAACTCTTCTGGGACGAAGGTCCCGAAGTCGGCGGGCCCTGCGGGCCGTACTTTCAGTCGCAACGGGGCGATCTGTACCGCGCCGCTGCCGACCGCCTGCTTGCCGCGGGCTACGCCTACCGCGATTTTTCGACCCCCGCCGAAATCCAGGCTGATCGCGCCGCTGCCGATCGCGACAAGCGGCCCTACATCAATATCCGCCGGTCGCTCGACATCGCGCCGGCCGAGCAGGCCGACCGGGTGGCGGCGGGCTACCCCTGGGTGTTGCGGTTTCTCGTGCCGCGCGAGCAAAAGGTCGTGCTCGAAGACCACATTCGGGGCCATGTCGAGTGGGATGCGGCCCTGCTGCCCGACCCGGTGATTTGCCGCGGCGACGGATCGCCCCTGTACAACTTTGCCACCGTCGTCGATGACGCCGCCATGCATATTTCGCATGTCATTCGCGCCGAAGAACACTTGTCGAATACGCCCATTCAGATCCTGCTGCACCAGGCGCTGGGCAACGCCCTGCCCGAATTCGCCCACGTGCCCTATGTCGCCGCGCCAGGCTCCAAGGAAAAGCTCAGCAAGCGCAAGGTCGATCAGTACCGCAAAAACCCGCAGTTCAAAAAACTGTTCGACAAGGCTGACGAGGTGTTTCCTCAAATCGGCCTTGCCCCCGCTCCTGGTTGTGCCGCGCCGGCTGAACAGCCCACCCCATCGGTCGCCCTCGACCCGGTCATGGTCGAATACTACGAAAAAATCGGCTACCTGCCCGTCGCCGTCGTCAATGCCCTGGGGCGGCTTGGTTGGTCACTCGATGAAAAGACGGAAATCATGTCGGTCGCCACGCTGGTCGAACATTTTACGCTCGATCGCGTCGTGAAATCGCCCGCCGGCCTCGACCCCGACAAGCTGTACAGCTTTCAGGGCCACTGGATGAAAGAGTTGCCGCTGGAAGACAAGGTGTCAGGCTGCCTGCCGTTTTTGATCGCCGCCAAACTTGTAGACGAACCGGTCTCAACAGCCCGGCGCGAATACGTCGCCGCCGTGGTCACTGCCCTGGGCGACCGCCTCAAAATCTTCAGTGACATTCTGGCCGCGGCCAGCTTCTTTACCGACGATTACCCCTGCGACGAATCGGCGTTTGCGAAGAGGGTGAAAAAGCCGGGCGTTTCCGCACACCTCGCCGCCTTTCGCGACCGACTCGCCGTGCTGGAGCCCTTTACCGCCCCCGCCATCGAAGCCGCCCTG
>JAJXXL010000167.1 GCA_021781115.1 Planctomycetota bacterium | reverse complement strand
GCCCTGGGCGGGCACGGGACACGTGTCGGCGGCCATTCGACAGCCGAATGCAAGCATATTTCGGCAGTGGTTTGACCATCAAACTCAACGAATCAATAGAAAGACAAACGCATTATGAACACGAATTCTGTGAGCGATCTGTGGCGACCCACCGCTGTCAAATACCTGGCGGGAATGATCCTGACGGGTGCCATTGGCACTGCGGCCTGGATGTATTTGACCCCATCGGCGGCTGGCCCCGGGCTCGTGAACCGACCGGGAATCGTGTACCAGGCGCGCCCGGCGGGCATTGATACATCAGGATATGGCACGGCGGTTACGTCACTCCTGCCTTGGTACCCCACGGCTTCATTGGCCGACATCAGCCACAGCTGGCAGCGCGTGGGGTACCGGTGTATTGAGCAGATCGACACGGCGCTGACCAGCCCCATGGCCTCGGGTCTGGCGCGACTTCAATTGCTGCTTCAAAAAGCTGCGCTCTGCAACTACGAAGGCGAACCGGCCCAAGCCTATCAGATTCTTGGGCAACTCCGAACGGAAGTGCAACACGACGACGACGCGGCCCAAGGCACGCTGTACGGCATAATCTTCTTTCAGGGCGTCACCGCGCTGCGCCTGGGCGAAACGGAAAACTGCATCATGTGCCGCGGCGAAAGCTCCTGTATTTTGCCGATTTCTCCCGCCGCTGTGCATGCCAATCCGCGGGGTTCCCGTCTGGCAATTCAGCATTTTACAGAGTACCTCAACCAGTTTCCGCATGATCTGGAGGTCCGGTGGCTGCTCAATCTGGCCCACATGACGCTGGGCGAGCATCCACATCAGGTCGATCCCCGCTTTTTGATCCGCCTGGATCATTTCAGCAATTCGGAGTTCGATATTGGAAAATTCCGCGATATCGGCAGCGCCGTGGGGGTCAACCGCCTCAATCAGGCTGGCGGCGCCATCATGGAAGACTTCGATAACGACGGCCTGCTCGACATTGCCGCCACCACTTGGGACGCCACAACCCCCATGGTCTTTTACCACAACAATGGGCAAGGCCGGTTTGACGATCGCACGGCAGTGGCCGGGCTGCGAAGCCAACTGGGTGGGTTGAACTGTGTGCAAACCGACTACAACAACGACACCCACATGGACATTTTCATCATTCGCGGCGCGTGGCTGAATTACCCGATGCGGCCCACGTTGCTGCGGAATAATGGCAATGGCACGTTTACCGACGTCACCGCCGAGGCCGGCCTGATGGATTCGGTCAATTCCATTTCCGCGGTTTGGGCCGATTACGACAACGATGGCTGGCTCGATCTGTTCATCTGCTGCGAGCGGCAACCGAATCGACTGTATCACAACTTGCGAAACAACGCCTTCGAAGAGGTGGCGGTGAAAGCCGGCCTGCACGGCGACGGCGGTTACGGCTGCAAGGGCGCCGCCTGGTTCGACTTCGATAATGACGATTACCCAGACATTTTTCTGAATTATCTGACACCTGGGGGCGCACGCTTGTTTCGAAACCAGCACGACGGTGCATTCGTCGATGTCACGCACCAGATGGGTATCGATGGCCCCATGTTCGGGTTTTCCTGCTGGGCCTGGGATTATGACAATGACGGCTGGCTCGACATTTTCGCCACCTGCTACGACCGAACCCTGAGCGATGTCGTCAATGGATTGCTGGGACGACCACACACACGCAAATCGAACAAGCTCTTTCGCAACGTGGCCGGTCACGGGTTTGAGGACAAGACGAAAGAGGTCGGGCTGGACGTGGTTCTCGCGGCCATGGGCAGCAACTTCAGCGATTTTGACAATGACGGCTATTTGGACATGTACCTGGGAACCGGCCAGCCCGAGCTGGAGTTTCTTGACCCGAGCCGCATGTTTAAAAACGTGCGCGGCCAGCGATTCGCCGACATCACCGGCACGTCACGCACAGGCAACCTGCAAAAGGGCCACGGCGTTGCCTGTGGCGACTGGGACCGCGACGGAAATACCGACATCTTCATTGAAATGGGGGGCGCCACCAACGGCGACAAGTACCACAACATTCTGTTTCAGAACCCCGGTCAGGGGAATCACTGGCTGACCGTGAAGCTCGTCGGGCGGAAAACCAACCGGCCCGCGATTGGCGCCCGGATCAAGGTGGTGACGTCGGGCGCCGAACCTTTGACGACGTATCGGCACGTCTCTTCGGGCAGCAGTTTCGGGGCCAACACGCTGCAACAAACCATCGGCCTGGCCCAGGCCGAGAACGTTGCGGTCCTGGAAATCCATTGGCCGTCCAGCCATACGACTCAGGTGTTTCGCGATATCGCCGTCGATCAGGCCATCGAAGTGACCGAGTTCGCGAAGGAGTATCAGACTTTGAATTGGGGGCCCATTGCACCTTCAAAATGATGCCCGCGGTTCGTAGACCCGATGATCTCAGGTAAATCGCTGGAAGAATGCGCCGCAGAGCCGTTTGAATTGTCATGGTTTACTTCCGCGAGCGCTATCCTGATCGCACGTGCCATTGACACAAATCGAGAATCTGCGGCGGCGACGCTGGACAGGTTTTGTCGCAGTCAATTTTGTGTTTTTTCAGCCAGGCTAAGCGTCGCAACGGCGTCCCGCGCAGCGCGGGTCCTGCCGGTCGTTGCGGGGCGTTTGGCGCGCCCCCCCCCTGTCAGGGCGCAACAAAAACGTTGCTGAACAGGAAACGCCCATTGACCATTACCCGCATTTTGTTTTGCCCTTTCAGCGCTTGTCGCCAGTCTCGTGTCCAAAACCTGGAGCGTTGTCCCGGCTGGAAATGTTTCGCCCCCTCGGGGCGGGATGACGAGCGATGCGCTGAGCCGCGAGTGGGCGGGGGGTGCCCCGCCGCAATCGCGGCGGCGATTCTGGCAACTCCCTGCGCAAAACATGACGCGGGGCTTTCATCGGGCGCATTTGGGCCACAGCTTCCCAAGGCCGGTATATGTTCGCGCCGCCGACGGCAGCTCCAACGACATGAGCCGGCATTAGCCGGAAAAAGGTAAGGAGTCAGCTCAGAATTTCCGTGACGACGCGGGCCGGCTCGACGCCCGTAAGCCGCGCGTCGAGGCCCTGGAATTTGTGCGTCAGCCGCTCGTGGTCGATGCCCAGCAGGTGCAGCACCGTCGCGTGAAAATCGCGCACGTGCACGCCCCCGGCCGCGATGTTGTAACCGAACTCGCATGTTTCGCCGTGCACGGCGCCCCCCTGCACACCCCCTCCGGCCAGCCACATGGAAAAGCACCGCGGGTGGTGATCGCGGCCGTAATCGGTGGCGGTCAGCTTGCCCTGCGAATAATTGGTGCGCCCGAATTCGCCGCCCCATACGACGAGCGTGTCGTCGAGCAGCCCGCGCTGCTTCAGGTCGAGCAATAGCGCCGCCGCCGGCTGATCGGTTTCACGGCATTGCGTGCGGATCCCGCCCGGCAGGCCGCCGTGCTGGTCCCACCCCTGGTGATAGAGCTGAATGAATTTCACGCCCCGTTCGGCCAGCCGCCGCGCGAGCAGGCAGTTGGCGGCAAACGTGCCGGGTTTGCTCACGTCGGGTCCGTACAGGTCAAGCACGTGGGCTGGCTCGCCCGAAATGTCAATCACTTCGGGCACGCTGGTTTGCATGCGAAACGCCATTTCGTATTGAGCGATGCGGGTATTGATTTCGGCGTCGCCGCTCGCAGCGAATTCGAGGTCATGCAGTTCGTGCAGGCGGTCGAGCATGGTTCGGCCGCCGGCCGCGTCGATGCCTGCGGGGTTGTTCAGGTACAGCACCGGCTCCTTGCCCGAACGGAATTGCACCCCCTGAAACCGCGAGGGCAAAAAGCCCGTGCCCCACAGGCGCGAGTACAACGGCTGGTCGCCCTTGCCCTTCGTGATCAGCACAACGAATGCGGGCAGGTTGTCGTTGTCGCTGCCCAGGCCCCAGGTCAGCCAGGCCCCCATGCTGGGCCGGCCCGAAAACTGCTGGCCCGTTTGCAGGAACGTGATTGCCGGGTCATGGTTGATCGCTTCGGTCGACATCGACCGGACAATCGCGATGTCGTCGGCCCGCTGGGCCATATGCGGCAAGAGTTCGCTGATCCACGCGCCGCCCCGACCATATTGGGCGAACTTGAAAATCGACCCCGCCAGCGGCAACGACGCCTGGTTGCCCGACATGCCGGTCAGGCGCTGCCCGCGGCGAACCGAATCGGGCAACGGCTGGCCCTGCATCTTGTTCAAAAGCGGTTTGTAGTCGAACGTTTCGAGTTGCGAGGGACCGCCGCTTTGAAACAGGTAAATCACGCGCTTCGCCCGGGGCGCATGGTGCGGGGCGGGCAAAGCCCCACTCGCCGCGGCCGCGCTGCGCGGGCCGCTCAGCAAGTCGCCCAAGGCGATTGCGCCCAGGCCCATGCCGAACCGGCTCAGCAGCCGCCGCCGCGAAATCTCGAATGGGCCCGGTCGGTCGGTTTGCGGTCGTTCAAGCATGGTTGGCAGCATCCGGTTTCAAGATCGGCTGGATTCCCGCGAATTCGCCGTTCGCCGCAGTCGCACGGCGGTACAGTCTTCTCACACGTGATTCTATCATATTGTTGCACAATTGACTGCTGGTTTTTTGCGTGGCACGCAAGGAAATCCCAGGGAAGGGCTGTCGTCATTTGCGGGCCGTGATCCGTGGTGGATAAGGCCCCAAAAACTTATCGCCGTTGAAGTGGATCATGTGGTCAGGAACCTCAGCAATCCAGACTTCTGACTCCCATACGATTTCGGAGGCGTACTTTCTGAACGCGGCGAAGCTGCTGAAGGCCGTCACGTAGACCCGCCCGACGGGGCAGTTCTTCAGCATCAACTCCAGCTCGGCGTGGCGCTTTGGCGATACGGGACCATGCGTCGTCACGGCTTCAATTAGGAACAACCACTTGCGTTCGTCATCGTACAGAACGACATCCGGCAGCTTGTTGTGATGCATCTCGCGGATGCCAAGTCGAGCCAAGCGATCTGTGGCGACGACGAGGCGCTTCTGGGCGGTGTCACCCAGGTACAAGACGACCGAGCCTTGGGCGAAACGGGGTGCAAATTCCTCCATGACGTGCCGCTGAAGCTCGTTGTGCGCACCGGGTGAAAGCATGACCGCGGAACCGTCGGGAAGCCGGACCGGAATCCTGACCTGGTGGCGTGCACGCTCGTACGCCGCCGTCAGACTGCCGAAGCTTTCCAGGAATCGCGCACATTGCGTCGAGAAATTGCGCTTGCCGAAGGCGGCGAGAACTGATGCGGCGGCGGTCAGCTGATAGTGGGTGTCACCGCTGTTCGTCGGTCGTAAAGGATCGTCAGGGTTGCGGTTGATCAGGCGGGCCGGCTCGAACTGGTGAATTGTCTGGCGACGGATTGTTTCGCGGCTGTTGGCGGCGTACGTTTTGCCATACTTCGCCTTCATCCACCCCATGATGTCCCAGATCCTGTGCAGCGGCCGGCTGGTGGCAGACCACGGGTCGTCTTCCGACAGCCCGGCCAGTGCCAGTAGCGTCAGGCACGAGCGTTCGTTTTGTTGTTGCTTGGGCACGCCCAGGCATTTCAGAATCTCATGCGCGTCGTCGCGCTTGCTCATAAGAAAGCCTCGCAGAGATCACTGACCAATGTCCGGGCGACCCCCAGCACGTCGCCGATCAGTTGTTCGACAGTCGTGCACGTTTTCTCGGTGCACCCGCCAACCGCGAGCCCGATCTTGCGAATCGTTTCGACAGGCGGCATCGGCAGGGCCCGGACTTCGGCGGCATTGACCTGGGTGTTGCCGCTGATCGCGCGAAAATACCGGTCAATCAGCACCGAATTGAACAGGGCCGCCAGCCCCAGCGATTCCTCCCTCGAGAGCTCCTCACCCGGCCGGCAGACGTAATTCAGATGGTTTTCGAGGCCAAGAAACGGCGCGTAGCTATCCTGGGCCTCAACGACGCCAGCCACCAGCCTGCGCCGTTCCTCCTTAGCGGTAAACCGCTTCAACAAGACATACCGCCGCGCGGGCACGAGCAGCCGTTTCGACTCATCGCTGACCAGGATGTGCGCCGGCTTGCCAGCCTGCGGCGGAAATTGAACCACGAAGGGCCGAACATTGTGCATCCACAGCAGCGGGGCGGTGTCGTGCGCGCGTTCGCGGCGCAGGAATTCTTCAGATCGAAACGTGACCACCGGCCCGGTCGAAATCTGGAACGGCAGATCCCGAAACCGCAGTGGCAGGCTGTCGACCGCCTCAAGAACCTGCTGTTCGAGCCGATTGGTCGCCACGCGAACAAGGTGATCGCCCGACGAGTCCTCAATGACCCTCGTGCACGGCAGAATATGCCGCGCGACCTGCTGCAGGTTCCGACCGGTGCTGGAGGTGAGCAGGACATCGTTCGGTTGACCGCGTTTTTCGGCCAGCAGGATCACGTTTTCCTGAAGAACCTTGTCTTCCTGAAACGCATCTGATCGCGACTCGAACAGGTGAATCTGCCGGGTTGTCATGCGATCGAAAAACCATTTGCGGAACCGTTTGAAATACGGGCCGTTGAAGTAACTCCGAGGGGTAATCGCGACCAGTTCGCCCCCTACACGAAGCCGATCGGCCGCCACGGCCAGGAAGAAGGCGTAGATGTTCGGCTGGCCATGCACGACGTGCGCCATTTTCCGAGCGACTTCTGCATCCTTTCGCACTTTGAAATAGGGTGGGTTCATGATGACGCAGTCAAACGAGGCACTTGCCGTCGCACCGAACAACGACGATTCGGCATGCCCCAGCACAAAGTCGTCCGTCTGTATGGTAAACGCCATTTCGTGCCCGGCATTCAGCAGCGCTTCGCGGCAAGCC
>JAJXXL010000098.1 GCA_021781115.1 Planctomycetota bacterium | reverse complement strand
GATTTACCGCGCCGTTCGGATGCAACGGCGCTGCGCAGGGGGCGGTGGGCATTGGCAACACTGGCACTCCGCCCCGCCGCTCGCCACGGCTATCTTTCCTGCTCCTCATTATCGGGAAAGCTGAACGTGAGTTTGACGGGATTCTTGCCGCCCTGCCACTCGCAGGGAAACCGGGCGGCGGGAACGCGGAAGATTCCATGACTGCCAGCCAAACGCTGTCAGCCCGGTCATGCCGACCGCAGCGGTTCTGCCACCAAATCCCGCGACATCCATCGGGTGTCTTTTATGACGCGGGGAAAAACCAAGTTCCGGCACTTGACCCGCCGCGCCGAGCGGGTTAAAGTGAGTCCCTTGCGCAGGAAGCTGACCGAATGTGGCGGTCTGTTCCCGCGCCGGGCGCGTCGCCCGCACTCTTTCCCGCGGCCATGCGCCGGGGGCGCTCGAAGATCTGATTGGGTTTTGCTGCATGCCGACGATCAATCAACTGATTCGCAAACCGCGTGTCAAACAGACCACGCGCACGAAAACTCCGGTGCTCGAGGGGTGTCCGCAAAAGCGCGGCGTGTGCCTGCAAGTCAAGACGATTACGCCCAAGAAGCCGAACTCTGCCCTCCGCAAGGTGGCCCGGGTGCGGCTGTCAAACGGCAAGGAAATCACGGCCTATATTCCGGGCGAAGGCCACAACCTGCAGGAACACTCGATTGTGCTCGTGCGCGGCGGTCGTGTTCGCGACTTGCCGGGCGTGCGGTATAAAATCATTCGTGGCGTGCTCGACACGCTGGGTGTGGCCGACCGCAAGCAGGCCCGCAGCAGGTACGGGGCGAAGCGCCCGAAATAAATCAGCGGCGCGCGGCATTTTTTGCGGGCGGCAAGACCCGTTGCCGCGTGGCTTGGGTCATGGCCGCGCGAACTTCCGGCGGTATTGGCTGCAATTTTTCGAACACACCGAGGTATTTACGAGGCGCATCGATGGCTGACCGTTTTACCGCCAGTTCCACGCAATTGAAACCCGATCCGCGGTACAATTCGTTGCTGGCTTCAAAGTTCATCAACTGTTTGATGCATTGTGGCAAGAAGAGCGTCGCCCAAGCGGTGTTTTACGGTGCGCTCGATCTGATCAAGGAAAAAATTCCTGATCAGGAGCCGATCGACGTGTTCACCACTGCGGTCGAAAATGTTAAGCCCTCGATCGAGGTCCGTTCGCGGCGCGTCGGCGGGGCCAATTATCAGGTTCCGACGCAAGTGAATACGAAGCGCCAGCAAACTCTGGCGATTCGCTGGCTGCTTTTGGCCAGCCGCGGCAAAAAAGGGCGGCCCATGCACCAGCGCCTGGCCGAAGAGTTCATGGCCGCCTACCGGCGCGAAGGCGCCGCAATGACAACGCGCGACAACGTGCATCGCATGGCCGACGCCAACAAGGCCTTCGCGCACTTCGCGTGGTAAAGCGGTGTCTGTCATGTCCTGGCCTGCCGAACGAATCCGCAACATCGGGATCATTGCCCACATCGACGCGGGTAAGACCACCACAACCGAGCGGATCTTGTTTTACAGCGGCTCCTCGCACCGCATGGGCGACGTCGACGACGGAACAACGATTACCGACTATGACCCGGAAGAGCAGCAGCGCGGCATTACCATCTATTCTGCCGCCATCAGTTGTCGTTGGAAGGACTCGCTGATCAACCTGATCGACACGCCGGGGCACGTCGATTTCACGGCCGAGGTCGAACGCAGCCTGCGCGTCCTCGATGGGGGCGTGGTAATCTTCAGCGCTCGCGAGGGAGTCGAGGCCCAAAGCGAAACAGTGTGGCGGCAGGCGAACAAATATCAGGTCCCCCGGATCTGCTTCATCAATAAGATGGACCGCATCGGGGCCGATTTCGAGCGCACGTTCCTGGAAATCCGGCAGCGGCTTGCCGCCGAGCCGCTTGCGCTGCAAATCCCCATCGGGGCGGGGGCACCGCCCGACCCGCGGGCTTTTCGGGGGTTGATTGACCTCATCGAAATGCGGGCGCTGTACTTCGACGAGGCATCGAAAGGGGCAAAATCGGAAATCGTCGCCATTCCGGCCGAGTTTGAGGAAGTGGCTCGCAACTGGCGGCGCAAGTTGCTCGACCAGGTGGCCCTGCTCGACGATGCCGTGCTGGCGCACTACATGGAGCACGACGACATTCCCCCAGCCGATATTCACCGGCTGGTACGGCTGGGGACACTGCAGCGGCTGTTTCAGCCAGTCCTGTGCGGTTCGTCGCTCAATTATGTGGGCGTGCAGCCGCTCATGGACGCGATCGCTGCCTATCTACCCAGCCCGCTCGACCGCCCCCCTGTTACAGGCGTGAACCCGAGTGCCCGCCGCGGCCCGGCCGCAGAGGTCCGCAAACCGCAAGCCGACGAGCCATTCTGCGGCCTGGTGTTCAAGATTCAAAGCGATGCGCATGGCGACCTGTGTTTTGTGCGCGTGTATTCGGGCGTGATAAAAAGCCGCTCGCGCGTGCTGAACCCCCGCCTGGGCAAGAAAGAGCTGGTGAGCCAGGTCTGGCACATCCAGGCCGATCGCCGCGAAAAGATTGACGCCGAATCTGCCGAGGCGGGCGAAATCGTGGGGCTCACGGGCCCCAAAGACGTCGTCACCGGTGATACGCTGTGCGACGGGCAACACCCGGTTCTGCTGGAAAGCATTGCGTTTCCGGAACCAGTCATTTCCATGGCCGTCGAGCCCGAATCGAGCGCCGAGCGAAAAAAACTGGCCGACGCTTTGCAGTTGCTGGCTCGCCAAGACCCTACATTTCGCGCCCGCATCAATGAAGAAACGGGCCAGACTCTCATCAGCGGCATGGGTGAGCTGCACCTGGAGGTCATTCGCCACCGCCTCGAACGCGACCTGAAACTTAACGTGCGAGTGCATCGGCCGCGGGTCAGTTACCGCGAAACGATTCGTACCGCCCAGGAAACGCAGGGCAGCTTCAACCGCAGTTCGGGCGGCAGTCAGCAATATGCAAAAATCACGCTGCGACTTGAACCGTTTCGCGGCGACGAGCCGATCACGCTCGTCAATAAGCTCAAACCTGGGGTCGTGCCGCGCGAGCTTGAAGAACTGTTGATGCAGACCATTGGCGATGAAGCGCGGGGCGGGGGCGAACTGGGCTACCCGCTGATGCACGTCAAGATCACGCTCATCGATGCCGACTATAACGAATCGGAGGGAACCGAAGTCGCGCTGCAAGCCGCGGCGATGGACGCGGTTCGCAAGGGAATGCACGACGCTGGCGTTGTGCTCCTCGAACCAATCATGAAGCTGGAAGTAGTCGTTCCTGATGAATTCCTCGGTAATATTCACCAGGATCTGAACATCCGCCGGGCGACAATCGTGGGCACTGAACAGCGAGGCGACTTGCAGGTCATTACAGCGGAAGCCCCCTTATCGCAAATGTTTGGCTATTCAACCCAGATTCGCAGCCTCTCCCAAGGTCGGGCATCATACAGCATGGAACCGCTGAAATACGATGAGGCCCCGGCGGAGGTGCTTGACTCCATGCGTGCCTGACGGCGTCGTGGCGAACCTTGCGGGCACTTGCCATGCACAGGCCGGATCGAAATTCTCGCTGAAGAGCCTGGCGCATTGGCGAATTCGGTCGGCGACAGCGGGTTGAGAAAACAAATTGTGGCGAAGTTCGCAGGAATTTCGCCGAAACTTTTCAGCGTTTCGTTGACAAACCGCAACGGTCCGACTACTATTTCGAGCTTTCTCCCTGCGCTCATGCGCTGGGGATGTTGGTTTTTGGGACTGGTGGGAAGGAACAATCGGGTGGTTGCGAAGAAGCAAGAACGAATCCGGATCCGAATGGAAGCCTACGATCACTCCGTGCTCGATCAGTCGGCCACGGACATTGTCGATACGGCGAAACGGACCGGTGCAATCGTGCATGGCCCGATCCCGCTTCCCACTCACATTGAACGATATACGGTGCTGCGAAGCCCTCACATTGACAAGAAGTCGCGCGAGCAGTTTGAGATCCGTACGCATAAGCGCCTGATCGACATCATTCAACCCACCGGCAAAACAATCGACGCCTTGAACAAGCTGTCGTTGCCTGCCGGCGTCGATATCAAGATCAAGGCGTCAGCTGCGGGCAATTAGCGCGGGTTGCAGCCCGTTCCTGAATTCGGTGTGAGTCGTCTCCCTGTGCATTGTTCGGCTTGAACGTCGCCTGCCAGCTTTTGCATAACGAGTGCTGGCTGGTTGCGATCTCGGGCGGTTTGCCAGTGGGGTGTTCTGAAAACGGACATATGGGGAGTTCATATCCGGTTGTTCGCGTGTGTGGTGTTGTCGGCGGAGTGGGGCGGGTGACTGTCGGCTCGGAGTGGATTGAATCGCATCTGGATTTGTGTTGGGTGAATGCTATGCCTGTCGGATTGCTGGGTCGCAAAGTTGGAATGACACAGGTCTATGACCAGGCCGGGGTCATAGTGCCGGTGACGGTCATCCAGGCGGGGCCGTGCACCGTGTTGCAGGTGCGAACGCAAGCGCGCGACGGCTATGAGGCGGTGCAGTTGGGGTTTGGCGAAAAGCCACGCCGCCTGGCGACCCGCGCCGAGCGTGGCCACGTTGCGGCTATTGCCAGCCGGCGGTCGAAGAGTCGCGCCGCACGGGGTATCGCCGCGGTCGCCAAGGCCGATTGCGAGCCTGCGCGCTTTGTGCGCGAGTTTCGAACCGATGCGGGCGACGCTCCTTGTGAAGTCGGCCAGAAGTTAACGGTCGAGCTGTTTGCTGAAGGGGTGCATGTTGATGTGATTGGGCGGAATAAGGGGCGGGGCACAGCGGGCGTGATGAAACAGCATAACTTTGGCGGGTTGCCGGCCTCGCATGGCGTCAAGCGGCACCATCGCGCATCGGGCAGCGTGGGGTCGCACGGTTGTGATCGCGGCCATAGCGGTAAGATCAAAAAGGGCAAGCGGATGGCGGGGCGGTGGGGCAACGAGCGAATCACTGTGCGAAATTTGAAGGTTGTGCGCGTCGATCTTGAAAACAACGTGCTGCTGGTTCGCGGCGCGATTCCCGGCCCGAATGGCGGGTATGTCATGGTGAGTAAAACAAATAAGCGCGGCTAAGGCTGCGTTGGGTTGGCGGGTGTCGGTTTATAGGCCTGGTTCGCGAGCGAAACGGAATCGTTTCATGGTTTCATTGCCCATTCGAGATAAAACCGGTCAGCAGGTCGGAACGTACGAGTTCGACCCCGCTGAAATTGCGCCGGGTATCAATCGCCAGTTGCTGCATGACGTGGTCGTCATGTATGAAGCGAATCGCCGCCAAGGAACGGTGCATACCAAAGGTCGTGGCGAGGTGGTTGGCAGCACGAAAAAACTTTATCGCCAAAAAGGTACGGGCCGTGCCCGCATGGGCCCCAAGCGCACGCCGATCCGGCGGGGTGGGGGACGCGCGTTCGGCAAGCGCCCCGTCGACTGGAGCTATCGCCTGCCTCGAAAGGCGGTGGTGCTGGCAACGCGCATGGCGCTGTTGAGCAAATTTCTCGATCAGCAGGTCGTCGTGCTCGACCAGCTTGCGATCGCTGCGCCGAAAACCCGCGAAATCGCTACAATCCTAAAGGCGCTGGGGTTGGCCGAAACCTCGTGCCTGTTGGCAATCGCCACGTATGACCAGAACGTCTGGAAATCGGCACGCAATATCGCCGGCCTCGATGTTTTGCCCGCCGGCGACTTGAATGCGTACAGTCTGCTGCGTCCGAAGTGTCTGGTTGTCACGAAAGATGCGTTAGACCGCTTGCGAAACCGCGCTTCGTAAACTGCGCGGGTGCCCGGCGGTGTGAGTTCGAATTTGCGACGTGCTTTGCGGCGATTGGCGACCGCTTCTCAGGATATTTAACATGGCTGTGCTTTCGAAATCTGGCGTGACACTTGAGCCGTATCAGGTCATTCTCCGGCCGCTCGTCACGGAAAAGGGGACGCACGTTTCGACGCGTCACAACGCCTATGCGTTTGCGGTGAACCCCTTGGCCACCAAGCTCGATATTCGAACGGCGGTCGAATCGCTGTGGAGTGTACGCGTCATTGGCGTACGCACCCAGACCCGCACGGGCAAACCCCGTCGGACAAAAACTATCGAGATCCAAACCCCCTCGTGGAAAAAAGCGATTGTCAAGCTGCACGATGAAGATCGAATCTCTTTCTTCTGAAATTCCATTGGGTGGTAGCGCCCCTGGTTAAAATTGCACCACGCCTCCTGCTGGAAATTCCAGCACACGGCCAAATCATTCAGCTAGCATAGTGTCCGCCGCAGGTGGCGGGCGATCCTGAACTCCGGCATGCCGTTAACGCCGGAATACGAAAGAGTGGATCATGGGACTCCGATTTTACAAACCCACCAGTGCCGGTCGCCGCGGCGCTTCGGTCAGCGATTTTGCAGAAATCACTGACCGCAAGAAGAAGCCTGAGAAATCGCTGCTGATCCGGCTGCAAAGGCATAGTGGCCGAAATTTCCAGGGCAAGATCACGACGCGGCACAAAGGCGGTGCCAGCCACCGTCGCATGTATCGGCTGATTGACTTCAAGCGGATGAAAGACGGTACTCCTGCGAGCGTCGTGTCGATTGAATACGATCCGAATCGTTCGGCCCGCATTGCACTGGTGCTTTACGATGATGGTGTCAAGACGTACATTCTCGCTCCCGATGGATTGAAGGCGGGCGACCGCATCGAGAACGGCCCGGCGGCTGAGCCAAAGCTGGGTAATTGCCTGCCGATGGAGAATATTCCGCCCGGAACAACCGTGCACAACATCGAGATGCAGCCGGGGCGCGGCGGTCAGTTGTGC
>JAJXXL010000075.1 GCA_021781115.1 Planctomycetota bacterium | reverse complement strand
GGCCGAACCGCCGTATTCGCGGTTGTCGATCGAGGTTGTGTCGCCGTTGCACGCTGCGCGGCAGGTTGCGGGCGAAGTGCAGCTTTCCCAGTTGCGCGACGTGGCATTGGGGATGTACGGATTCGACCCCGGATCTGGAAGGATCTCAGAGTATGCGGCTGTCTGACTCAGGCCGTCGATCACGTCGCTCGCGGCGACGGGCGTGTCGCCCGGGTTGGCGTTGCCGCCGACGTACGCGGCGAAACCATTATGTCCCTGGCCCTGGTAGGGCCGCGGCATGGCCCCGTTATTGATCGCATAGGTGAACATCCCTTGCGTCCCCTGAGCGGGCTTTCGGGGCAGCGACGGACACACGAACACGGAAAGAGTCTGCGATTGCGTGATGATGTTCGGGCTGCCGTTCGTATACGCCTTGGACCACGGCTGTGCGTTCATGTTGGTCTGAGTCCACAGCGGTCCCTGATCGAGCTGCGGCAGCATCATGACCTTGTCGGAGAAAGCGCCATTGAGGCTGTTGTTTGAACTGTTCCAGCCGATGTTGATCGGAAACACCCCGAAGGTGTCATGGTAGTTGTGCTGGGCCAAACCGATCTGTTTCAGATTGTTTTTGCATTGCGACCGCCGTGCCGCTTCGCGCGCCTGCTGCACCGCAGGCAGCAGCAGTGCGACCAGAACGGCAATGATGGCAATCACCACCAGCAATTCGATGAGTGTAAACCCGGCCCGATGGAGCGCCCTGCGCAAGTATGACATGATCACCTCTGAGCCAAATGGAAAAAGAAAAGAGAGCTTGAAGATGGCATCAATCGATCAGGATACATATTTCACAGGTTTGATTCAAAGAGTCAAGGCCACACAAGTTGCACCGATTCCGGCAACCGGGAGTCGCCCCGAATTACTCGAATGATTGCGCCGGGCCCCTGGTGCCCGCGGCCGAGCATTGAGAGGTCATAACCCCGTGGTGGACCGCGGAATTGCCGGGGGTGTATCGGCACGGTGGCACGCGAGAAACCGGCTGACGCTGCGTAATGCGCATCGCGTGGTGCGGGGCGTCGTCAGGAATCCAGGGGGACCAGACATCTGGCCGGTCATTCGGCCGGCGCTGAACTGCCCCCGGATAAGCGGGCTGCATTGGTGCTCAGTGCACGCGTCCATCTCGTCGAAACGACGTCGAGCTCGACCCATGGGAACTCGTCGGCAGTTTAGAACTCTCCGACGGTTTCGGATCCATTACGGGTACCAATTGCGAGCCAAGTCGGCCAGTTCACGTTGACCGACACGAATCGCACGCTGCCGTCGCCCATCAGCACATTCACCCCGCCGACATGGCCGCTTCCGGCGGCAGTCAGCGTCGTATTGCCCCAGTCGGTTCCCGTGTTATTGATGCTGTAACAACTGGTTTCCATGGGGTTCATGGTGTGCGTGTAGCCCCCCTTGAACGCGCCCCACGCTGCCGCCCATGCCGACCCACCGTATTCGCGATTATCGATCGACGATGTATCGCCATTACATGCTGCGCGGCAACTGACGGGGTCGGTGCAGCTTTCCCAGTTTCGCGACGTTGCGTTTGGAATGTACGGGTTCGAACCGGGGTCCGGGAGGATTTCAGCGTAAGCTGCGGTTTGGCTGAGGCCGTCGACCACGGTGCCGGCGGTGACGGGAACATCAGGAGGGTTGGCCGTCCCGCCGAGGAATGCGGCAAATCCATTGTGCGATTGCCCGTTATAAGGCCGCGGCATGCTGCCATTGTTGATGGCATAGGTAAACATTCCCCGCGGGCCTTGCGTGGGCAGCCGAGAGACCGACGGGCACACGAAAACCGGCAGAACCTGCGACTGGGTGATGATGTTGCTGCTGCCCCCGGACCACGCTGCCGACCAGGGCGAATCCATGAAATTCGTCTGATTGTAAAGCGGCGCCTGGTCGAGTTGGGGCAGCATCATGACTTTGTCGGAAAACGCACCAACAGTTGAATTGTTCGACCCCCAGCCAATGTTAATCGGAAACATCGAGGCCATGTCATGGTAGTTGTGCTGGGCCAAACCGATCTGTTTCAGATTGTTTTTGCATTGCGACCGCCGCGCCGCCTCGCGGGCCTGCTGGACGGCAGGCAGCAGCAGTGCGACCAGAACGGCAATGATGGCAATCACCACCAGCAACTCGATGAGCGTAAACCCGGCCCGATTTAACGACCTGCGCAAAAACGACATGATTACCTGTGAGTTGACTGAACAAGGAATATCGAAAAACTGTTTCAACGGCACATCTATATATTATTCTCAGGTTCGATTCAAGGAGTCAAGGTCTCGTCCATTTTACCCCCTCGTGCCGCATTCATTTGCCGATGCAGAACCTGCTGAAAATGCGGTCGAGCAGGTCGTCGGTATAAACCGCACCCACCAGCGTGCCCAGTTCGTCAAGGGCTTCGCGGAGTTCGAGTGCCAGCAGTTCCTGGCCCGCTGCGCCCCATGCGATTTTCAGAGAGCGGTCGAGTGCGGCGGCGGTGCGGCTTAACCCCTCGTGGCAGCGGGCGGCCGTGGCGTTTGTCAGTTCGCGGGTTCCAACGGCATTGCCGGTTAACCTGGCGGCGATTGCCGATTGCAACGCGGCCAAGCCATGCCCGGTGTGCGCGCTGACGCAAATCGCGCCCTCGACCACAGGCGGGTGGCCAACACGCAAATCCGACCGCGTTTGGATCCGCAAAATGCGCTCCTCGGCCAGGGCAAGTGCTGGCGGCCAGGGGGGCAGAGGGGCTTCTGATGCCGATTCGTCCGCCGCCCGGCACCAGAGGAGCAGGTCGGCGTGTGCCGCCTGATCGGCGGCAAACCGTTGGGCCGCCGTCGAAATCGGCTCGCGGGCGTGCTCGATGCCCGCCGTGTCGACCAGTCGAATCGCGAGGCCGTCGCAAACCAGGTCGGCCGTGAGGTAGTCGCGTGTCGTGCCTCGATGGGCCGAAACCAGCGCCGCCGGCCTGCCGACAAGTGCGTTGAACAGCGTGCTTTTCCCGACGTTGGGGGGGCCGGCCAGCACGACGGTTGGGGTTACGGCCGTTTGCGTTCGCTGCGCTGCCTGGTTGTGGAGGGCTTCGACATCGCAGCGGATGGCGCTTAACCGCGTCAGCAGGTCAGCGTGCGATACGAAATCAAGCGCCTCCTCGGCGAAGTCGAGGCCCGCTTCGAGGTCGGCCAGCAGGTCGAGCAGGCTGGCGCGCAGCCGCGTCAGGCGCTGTGACACCCCACCCGCCAATTGCCCCAGTGCGATTTGCAGTTCGCCGTGGTCCTGGGCGTCGATGACCGCCGCGACCGCCTCGACCTGCAGCAGGTCGACCCGGCCCGCGAGAAACGCCCTGAACGTGAACTCGCCCGGTTCGGCGAGCCGCACCCCGGCGGCGAACAAGGTTTTCAGCAGCGCATCCAGCAGCGGCGGCGACCCGATGAGATGAAACTCGGCAAGCGGTTCGCCCGTGTAACTTCGTCGGGTGGGCCAGGAGTACAGCCACGTGGGCACGGGCTGCGCGAATTGTTCAAGATGAACGGCGCCTTCATATACCGCCGCATGAACGGGCGAAAGTCCTTCCGCGGTGTCGCTCGCAGGCAGGAAATGGGGCAAATGCTGAAACGTTGCGGCCACGATGGGGGCGATCTGGCTGCCGCTCAGCCGCACGATGCCGCGCGGCGCCGGCCCCGGCGGCGAGGCAACCGCCGCGATGGCGTCATTGGGGTGAAACGGCAGCGGCATGGCAACGGCAGGATGACTGGGGCGTGCGGCGTGACGAACGCAATGACCGTCGCCCGAATCAGCGACGCTTGCCTGGCGGCAGCTTTTTCGCAGCGACTTCCTTTTCGGCAGCCTTGAGCAAGCGGCCCAAAAAACCGAGCGAAGCATCGTCGTCCTTATCCGCGGGAGGGGCGGTCGGTTTGGGGCGCGAATTTTCGACGGGCGACCGCGGCGCCGATAATGCCGCGGGCGACTTCTTGGGCAACAGCTTGCGTTCGGCCATGCCCCACAGGCTCGATGCGATGAAATACACGCACAACCCCGCGGGAACGCGGTAGAACATGATTCCCATGAAAACCGTCATGTAGGTCATCATCTTCTGCTGCATCGCCTGTTCTTCGTTGGCGGGCGGCGGCATGAACATTTTCTGCTGCAGCGTGAACAGACCGGTCGTAATGAACGGCAGCAGGTTGAAATCGGTCCAGCCCAGCAGGGGGATGCGCATGGGCAGCGGGAACAGCGCATCGGGCGCCGCGAGGTTGTTGATCCACAAAAACGGGGCCATGCGCAAATCGACCGAGTGGTTCAGCGCCTGGTACAGACCCATGAAGATCGGCAGTTGAAACAGCACCGGCAGGCAGCCCGCGAACGGGTTGTAATTGTGCTTGCGGAACAGCTCCTGCTGGGCCCGCAGCATTTTTTCCTTGTCCTTGCCGATTTTTTCGCGCAACTCGGCCAGCTCAGGTTGCAGTTCCTGCATTTTGGCGGCGCTGCGGGCCTGCTTGATTGACAGCGGAAACAGCGACCCGCGGACGACGACGGTCAGGCAGATGATCGCCACGCCATAGCTGCCAAACAGGGTGTAAAATCGCCCCAGCAGCCACAACATCGGGCGGCTGATGCTCGAAAACATGCCGTAATCGAGCACTTTGCTCGTCTTGTCGGGCAGCACGTCGTCGCGCTTGGGGCCGGCAAACAGTTCGAAGGCATGCGTCGCTTCGCTCGGCACTCCTTTTTTTGCCGCCGGCAGCGCCAAATCGACTGAACTCAGCCGCACGCCCACCTGACTCTTTTCAGCGTTCGGTTTGCCGAGCAGCTCTTCCTGCGAAGTTTTGAAATACGGCGATTGGAGCTGGTCATCGACGGGCAGCACGAGCACGGCAAAGTATTGCACGTCGGCCCCGATGTACTTGAACGGCTTGTTCCATTCTTCGAGTTTGTTGTTGTTGGCAGCATCGGCGATCGTTTTCGCCGGAATAAGCTTGTGGTCGATCGAGCCGTCGGGTTTCAGAAACCCAACCACAATATCGCGGTGCTTTTGGGTGTTTTCCAGGTTTTCGAGGGGCAATCCGACAGGCCCCTGCATTTCGTAGTTGACGATTTGCGGCTTGGCCGAATGATTCTTGACCGTCAGGTCGAGCCGCAACAGGTAGGCGGGGCTTTCATTTGCCCGGTGGGCGTCGTCGAGTTTTCCCAACCGGTAGCGCTTCAGGAGTTCAAGCGACCGATCGCCCGAGAACAACCGGAAATCGACGGCCGATTCAGTTTGCGAACCGGGCACAACCTCCCAGTCGAGCTCTGCCAGGTCCTTCTGAAATTGGGGCGACGTCGTCAGCAACGTCTGTTCAGACGTCAGCGCGGGCTCGATCAGTGACAACGGACGATGCGGCTTGACCAGTTCGGTGTACCGCGGGTCGTTCAGCTCAATACGCTCGACTGCCGCCCCGCGCGACGTCAGTGTAACCAGTTGTCGATAGTCGGATCGGTTTTCGATCGAGCCGAGCAGCACCTGCGTGCGCGGATATTTGACCGGCTGGATTTCCGCAGGCGGCTTTTCGGCGGTATCGGGTTGTTCGGCGGCCTGGGGTTTGTCGGCGATTTCGGGCTTGTCGGCAGGTTGTGGGGCGCTGGCAGGCTTCTCGCCCGCTGGATCGGCATTGGCGGGCTGCGAGGCCGCTTCGTCTTTTGCGACGACCTGCTCTGCCTTGGGGGGCTGTGCGGCGGCCTTGGCGTTCGCGGCAGGTTTTTTCTGTGCGGCGGGACGAGGGGGCACCAACCGGGGGACGACAAAGCCCAACCAGACCAACAGGAACGCGGCGGAGAGGCTAAAAAACAACAAATACCGTTTTTGTTCCATGCTGGTTCCTGGCGCGGGTAAAGCCGGCACGCAGAGCGCGGGGCTTCGTGGGCGCGTCCTTTCGTAATGAGCCGTACAATGCGCCGGCGGCTAGCGCCCGTCGCGCAGACGATCGCCGAGAAAATTATCAAGATCGGCGATGGCGTATATCTTTTGCACGGTTTGATCCACGTCGTATTCCACCCGGCGGAAGGTGACGCGCGTCGTTCCGGCGCCGTTGTCGTCGAGCACGACGTATTGCGAACGCCAGTCGCCATTGCGGGGCTGGCCGACGGAACCGACGTTCACCAGGGCTTTTTCGGCTCCAAATTCGTACTGAAAGTCGACGTCCTCAGGACGAAAAAACTTCAGCGTTTCGGTGAACACGCCCGGCACGTGGGTGTGGCCCTGAAAGCAATACTGCTCGACCAGGGCGAAAATTCGCTCCATCTTGCGCTGGTTATACACGTCTTCGGGAAAGACGTATTCGTTGAGCGGGTTGCGAGCCGAACCGTGTACAAACAGAAATTTGTCTTCACGATGCGAGCGGGGCAACTCTCCCAGGAAATCCCAACGTCGTTTGTTGCCCGACGGATCACCTTTTTCGAGCTGATCGCGCGTCCAGAAGATTGCACGTTCGGCGCCGGGGTTGAAACCTTCGGGGTCGAACAGGGCCCCCTGATCGTGATTGCCCAGCAGGCACACGCGGGTTGACATCACGCGGTCGACGCATTCCCGCGGGTTTGGGCCGTAGCCGATAATATCGCCCAGGCAGTAGATTTCGTCGATTCCCTGGCTTTTGATGTCTTTCAGAACCGCCTCGAGGGCTTCGAGGTTGCCGTGGATGTCGCTGATGATCGCTTTCAAGGCGGTATACTTCCTCAGACGAATTCGAAGTCGGCACCAATACCCCGGTCGGTCGGGAACCGATAACGGTTAACGCTTGACACCGACAGGGGGCGTCGCCGGGGCAGGTTTGCCCCCCCCCGCACCGGGTC
>JAJXXL010000544.1 GCA_021781115.1 Planctomycetota bacterium | reverse complement strand
TAGGCGGTGCATTTTCGCCCGCCAGCGAACGCACCGCCTGCAAAATGACGGACGATCGCCCGGCGTCGAGCTCACCTGACCGGCAGGCAAACGCCGCCTCGACGACCAGTTCGCGATACAGTACGACAGTTACCGCCGCCCGCGGATGCACTTTTTGACCGGGCGGGCTGTCGCCCCCTGCCGAGATCGTGAGCGGCATCGCGATCTGCTCATTGAATGCCAGTGTTTGCACGTCAGCCAGCGGCCCCGGGCCCTCGCGCGGCAGGAACACGCCGAAACTCCGCAACCCCGTTGCCCGGTTACGATCGACCACGGCGTCGATTTCCCGCAGCAGTTGCGCCACGGCGGGAGTGATCTCGCGGAAGAAAACCATGACCACCGGGCGTTCGCCATTGCGGCAAACATAACACACCGACTTGTTCTTCAGGGGCCCTGTTACGGCGCGCACATAAAACGTCGAAACCTTCTCACCCACTTTCAACCCTGAATCGAGTGGCCGGTCGTGCCGGTCGGATTCCGCCGCATCCGTGGCGACTGCACCGCATGGCGCTGAGGCCAACGGCCGCCCCCAAGGAACGCCAATCGTCAGGAGTGCCGCCCCAGCCGCGAGCCCTGCCGCCAATCGCTGCCGCCACGGCCGCGCGGGCGGGCGTTTCACTACATAATATGTGTCGCGTCCTGCCATTATGTGCCTCCGGTCGCAGCGCAGCACTCGCGGCCCGCTTTTGCGCCTGATTTACTTTACCGTGAGCATTACAATGGAAACAAGCCGTATCCACTCCAAATAATATTTGACGTCCGTCGGTGACAGCCTTGCGCCTCACTGTTGCCCGCGCGGTCGCGACAGTCGCTCGAGTTCAAACCCCGGCTACAATCGGCCGCCCGGCATCGAACACGGGCTTTCTGCCGGCCCGCAGCGACGGATCCCTGAACCTGCTGGACTGGCCGATCCGTACGCAGCGACACTTGGGCGACCATTCCACGCGATTTGCTCTTCCCCATCCTTGGGCGATTGCAGGGGCAAGGCCACAACTGGGGGGCCAAATCGTGCATGATTTCAGCATCTGGTTCAATCGGGCCGCGGGCCGTGTCGCTGGCGAACGCGTCGAAGGGCGATGGCCGGCATTGCTTTCAGCGCATCGCGCACGCTCAATTGGCCTTGACCCGACGCCGGGGCGTACGCAGCGGGCGTCGGGAAATCTCGATTGAAAGCACGCGGGCCTCGATTGGGAGGACGCGGCTGGCACCACGGGCAAGCAACACGTTGTGGCGACGGTTTTCGGATTCCACCGGATATTTCATCGGCTGACATCATTCCAAAAATGGGTCTTCGATTTCTTGGATTGACAGGATGTGGTCAATTGCCTAAAGGGGCGGTTGTTCCCCCGCCGCGTGTGAATGGCGTGTGCGAGGATGGTGCCAATGTGTCACGCGCTGGGTGATCGCCGAACGGGCGCAATCGCCTTCTGGAGGAAACAGGGTATGTCGCGAAAATCCTGGTTGCAGGTCACGATTCTGGTACTCGCGACATCGGGTTGCGGTGAGAAACCTGCTGTGCCTGAACCGGTGCACGCCACGCCTGCCCCCTCTGCCGGCCTGGCGCAACCTGCCCCCATTGTCCACGGCGCGCCGGCTGAGCCCAAGAACCTAAAGACCGCAGCGGGCCAGGCCGAGGTGGCGTTGCGTGTCGTCGCTCCGCAGGATTTCCCGGCGGTGCTCGCGAAGTACAAGGGCAAGGTCGTACTCGTCGACTTCTGGGCCACCTGGTGCCTGCCCTGCCGCCAACAATTTCCTCATACGGTCGAACTGCATAACAAGCTGGTCGCCGAAGGGCTGGCGGTCATTTCGGTGTCGTGCGACGCCGACCGGCAACAGGCTGCAGCGCTCGCCTTTTTGAAGGACAGCGGCGCAACTTTTGAAAACGTACGCAGTCAATTCGGAGCCGACGAAGAGACGTACGCCGGCTTCGAAATCGAAGGCGGCGCGATTCCCTATTACAAATTGTATGATCGGACAGGGCAGCTCAGGCAGGTGTTTGGCGTCGATGCGACAACTGACAAGCCGTTCACGCACGCCGACATTGAAGCCAAACTGCACGAACTGCTCGCTGAACCTGCCGGCTAAATGGGGTACACCCACCGCAGGCGCAGCGTCGAACGGGCCAAACTGAAGCTGCCACGAAGCGCACCGCGTTACCGCCTTCCGATGATGTTTCGGGCTGGAAGGTGATCGGCTGCCCGTGCTACTCTTCGGGAGGAGTTTCGGCCTGTTCTTCGGTTTCAACGAGCGGTTCGACGATTGCGTACCGGCCGTCGAACCAGCGCAGCAAGTCAATTTGGCGACAGCGCTCGCTGCAAAATGGCGCATTCTGCGCGACGGTTTCCGCCGGTTCGGTCGGCAGCGGCTTTTTGCAAATCGGGCAACTCGGGGGCCGAATCATGCGCGATTACCGATCAAAATGATGCGACGTCTGGGCCACAGTCCCGGCAGGGAAAAGAGAAGGACAATCGTATCGACTGCGGCCAGTTTTCTTGCACCAGGCACAGTTTGAAACCGGCCCATCCCTCAATCGCCCGATTTGCCCCCCGAATCGCGGCTCGCGGGCTTCGAATCGCCGCCAGAACCGCCCGATTTCGGCTCGCCGCCTGCCGATGACGATTTTGCATCGGCGTCAGCGGCCTTTTTATATGCATCACTGCGATAGTCGGTCTGGTAGAACCCCGACCCCTTGAAAATTACGCCGCCGCCCGCACCAATCTGCCGCTCAGCTTTCTTTTTACCGCATACAGGGCATTTCTTGGTCGGCGGCGCAGTGATCGACTGAAACTCTTCCCAGGTGTGCCGGCACTGCTTGCACAGGTAATCATAGGTAGGCATAAAGCGTTATCCTTCGGAAGGCGAACTGGCAACGGGGGCATCGGCCGGTGCGGCGGAAACGACCACGGTACTGGGGCGCACCACCCGATCGTGCAAGGTGTAGCCGCGTTCCAGCTCGGTCAGCACAGTGAACGGCGGATGGACGCTGTGTGGAACCTGTTGAATCGCCTGGTGCAGGTTGGGGTCGAACGGCTTTCCAACCGCCGCAATTGGCAACACCGAATGCCGGGCAAGAATGTCGTCAAACTGCCGAACAACCATTTGCACGCCATGGACGAGTTGCGTCAGGTCGCTCGATTGCCCGGCGGCTTCGAGCGCGCGACGCAGGTTGTCAAGACCGGGCAACAGGTCGCGAGCCAGGGGCAGCACGCGGTACTGGCGCTCCTGTTCAGCCTCCTTCTGCGTGCGCTTACGGTAGTTTTCGAAATCAGCCTGGGCCCGCAGCCAGTTCCGCTGGAAGTCGTCGCGTTCGGCCTGGGCGGCCGCCAACTGGCTTTCGAGCGATGGCTGGGGGTCTGCAGGGGGTGTGGTCGAAACTGGTTCTTGAGACACGATTCTCATTCCTCGGCCGGTTCGGCCGTTTCCTCGGAATTGGAAAACAGATCCTTGATCTTTTCAAAGAACGATTTTCGGTGAGCGCTGACATTGGTGTGTTCGACTTCCGCCAACTGGCGGACGAGCTCTTCCTGCCGTTTCTTCATTTTGCGGGGCACCTCGACCTGAATTTCGATGAGCAGGTCGCCCTTGCGCCCGGTGTGCGGGTCGGGTAAGCCCTGGCCGCGCACACGCACGACCTCGCCGGGCTGTGTTCCCGCCGCAATTTCCAGTTTGTGCCGCCCCTGAATCAGCGGGATCTCAAATTCAGCCCCCAGCGCTGCCTGCGTGAATGTGATCGGCACGCGGCAATGCAAATGGGCGCCTTGGCGCTTAAACAGCGAGTGTTCGGCGACGGTGATCTCGCAATACAAATCACCGCGAGGCCCGCCTTCGATACCGGGGTTTCCCTCGCCCCGCAAACAGAGCTGCATGCCGTTGTCGACGCCCGCCGGCACTGTCACATCGAGCCGCACTGTTTGCACTTCGCGGCCGGTGCCTGAGCAGGTCGAGCATTTGTCGCGAACAACGCTGCCTGCTCCGCGGCAGGCGGGGCACGTCGTCTGCACACGAAAAAACCCCTGCGACTGCACGATTTGCCCACGGCCGCCGCAGTAATTGCAGGCTTCAGGCGTCGTGCCCGGGCGGGCGCCGCTGCCGCCGCACGTCACACACAACTCCGCCCGTTGAATTTCGATCTGGCGTTTGCAACCGAGGGCGGCATCGCGGAGGTCGAGGTCGAGCCGCCAGCGAAGATTTTCGCCACGTTGAGCGCGGCTCCGCCGCCCGCCCCCTCCGCCAAACAACCCCTCGAACATCTCGCCAAATGCACTAAAGATGTCGTTGACGTCGTTAAACCCGCCGGCCCCGTTGCGGCCGCGTATTGCGTCGTGGCCGTAGCGGTCATACAAGGCCCGCTTTTCAGGGTCGCCCAAGACGTCAAACGCCTCGGCCGCCTCTTTGAAGCGTTCGACCGCCTCGGCATCGCCGGGGTTGCGGTCGGGGTGATGCGCGGCAGCCTGTTTTCGGTAGGCGCGTTTCACGTCTTCAGGGGCCGCGTCGCGAGCCACGCCGAGAACCTCGTAAAAATCGCGTTTGGCGGCCATGTGCAATTGCGGCAACTGACGGATTTCAGAATTCAATTGTCAAAATCGAAGACCGCCATGCGCGACGAGCCACCGTGTGGTGGCCCGTCGACGCGTACGCGGCTTGAAACAATGCAGCCGTTCAGCGAACGCTGCCTTCAACCTGCGGCTTGTCGCCGCCGGCCAGATCGTCGGTGCGGGTGACGAGCACCTCGGTGGTGAGCAGCAACCCGGCAATCGAGGCGGCGTTGCGCAACGCGCTGCGCACGACCTTCGTCGGGTCGAGAATGCCTTCCTTGATCATATCGCAATACTTTCCACCGCGGGCGTCGTAACCGTGATTGGTCGGCTTTTGCTTGACTTCATCGGCCACGACGGCACCGTCGAGACCGCTGTTTTCGGCGATCTGCCGGATGGGCGCTTCGAGCGCCCGGGCCACGATATCGACGCCGATCCGCTCGTCGCCTTTCGCCTTGACCGCTTCAACCGCAGGAATCGCCCGCAAATACGCCACGCCACCGCCGGGCAAAACGCCTTCTTCGACCGCCGCCCGCGTCGCATGCAGCGCGTCTTCCATGCGGGCCTTGGTTTGCTTCATTTCGGCTTCTGTGGCAGCGCCGACCGAAATGATCGCCACGCCGCCCGTAATCTTGGCGAGCCGTTCCTGGAACTTTTCGCGGTCGTATTCGCTTTCGGTGTTTTCAATCTGCGTGCGAATCTGCTGCACGCGAGTCTGAATCTCTACCGGCTTGCCGGCGCCTTCAATGATCGTGGTCGCGTCTTTCGTCACTTCGATCTTCTTCGCCCGACCCAGGTGGCTGATTTCGACCGATTCGAGCTTGATGCCCAAGTCTTCGGAAATCAGTGTGCCCGCAGTCAACACTGCGATATCGCCCAGCATCGCCTTGCGGCGATCGCCGAAGCCGGGCGCCTTGACCGCGCAAATTCGCAATACGCCGCGAAGCTTGTTGACAACCAGCGCTGTCAGGGCTTCACCTTCGACGTCTTCGGCAATGATCAACAGCGGCTTGCTCGACTGGGCCACCTTTTCCAGCAACGGCACGAGATCGCGCAGATTCGACACCTTCTTTTCGAAGATCAGGATGTAGCAGTCTTCGAGCACCACCTTCATTTCCGTTGGGTCGGTGACGAAATAGGGCGAAATAAACCCTTTGTCGAACTGCATTCCTTCGGCAAGCTTCAGGGTGGTGGCATTGCCCTTGCCTTCTTCGAGGGTGATGACGCCATCGCGGCCCACCTTTTGCATGGCCTCAGCCAACAGTTTGCCGATTTCCATATCACTATTGGCAGAAATCGCGCCCACCTGGGCAATTTCTTCAGGGCTCGACACCGGCTTGGAAATCGAGGCGAAGTATTCGAGCGCCGCTTCGACGGCCTTATCGATACCGCGGCGAACAATCGTGGGGTTCGCGCCCAAGGTCACGCCACGCAAGCCTTCTTCAAAAATGGCCCGGGCAAGTACGGTGGCACTCGTCGTGCCATCGCCGGCGGTGTCGCTGGTTTTGGTGGCAACCTCGTTGACCAGCTTGGCCCCCATGTGTTCGAACGGATCTTCGAGCTCAATTTCCTTGCTGACCGTCACCCCGTCCTTAGTGACGACCGGGTTGCCAAAATTCTTGTCAATGATGACATTGCGCCCCGTCGGCCCAAGGGTCACGGCGACCGCATCGGCCAGCGTCTTGATCCCCCGCTGCAATTTCAGACGGGCGCGGTCATCGAACAGTAGTTGTTTAGCCACGCTTTGTCACTCCTGCTGGGTGTTTTCGATGGATGACGGCCGCACGGCCACGCCACCCTACGCAAAGGCGGCGACCGCGGCAATCGTGCGCTCGACCGCGGTGACGCGGTCGAGCAACAGCGGCCGGAATTAGCTCACGAATTTGGCGAGGATGTCGCTCTCGCGGAGAATCTTGACATCCTTGCCATTGACTTCGATGTCGGTGCCGCCGTACTTGCTGAACAACACCTCATCGCCCACAACCACGCTCACATGACAGCGCTCGCCATTGTCGAGCAGCCGGCCAGGGCCGACCGCCTTAACCCGCCCGCGCTGCGGCTTTTCTTTCGCCGTGTCCGGCAGCACAATACCGCCCGCCGTCGTCGTTTCGGCTTCCAGCGGTTCGACAACAACACGATCATCCATTGGCTTCAATTGCATGCTCATTTACTCCGGAATTGTCTGATGGTCATCAGATGAAGAACGTGATTCTGTAAAAAAACAACCTGACGGCACACTGGCACGACGAGCAAGTCGACTCGGGCGGCTA
>JAJXXL010000426.1 GCA_021781115.1 Planctomycetota bacterium | reverse complement strand
ACCACCAGTAGCCTGCCGCGAGCGCGACGAGCAGTGTGTTGACGATCAGGAACAGGCCGCGGGGCGATTGCTTGCCGGAGGGCCGCTTGAGAGCGTAGGGCCGGTGGGCTGACTCGCCCAGGCGGCCCAGGGCGATGGGCTTGCCGCCGAGGCGGTAATCAAGAACCGGCGTGCCGTTTTCGACGCCCAGTCCCTCTGGCTCGAAAAGTTCGGGCGGAATCGGCTGGTTCACAGAACTCCATTTCAGATTGACGCTGTAGGTTTCGTCGCCATTGAACCGGCGGTGCAGAACCAGCGACTTCGGAACCCACACTGCCGAGACCTCTTCCCATTGCACTTCGCTCAGGGAGACGATGCCCGACCACTGGTTTCTAGTTATGTCGAGCCCTTGGAATTCATTCCGTTTGACTGAAAACCCGCATTTATGATCGATCCACAGTCGCGACTTCATATCGCTTTTGTCGCCATGTAGAAAAGTAACGATACAAATGCCTGATGGTCCGCCTTCAATTCCAAGAACGTTGTATGTGCGCACAGACTGATATAAATCGTCAAATGTCCACGAAGAGGTAACGCAACCCCACCCACTAAGCCCAAACGTGCGAACGTCAACTGGCAGGGCGTGCTTCTCCGGCTTCCACTCAGGCATGTAAATCGAAACAAATCCGTTGTCATCGACTCCCGCCTGGTTGTCCCAAGAGACAGTCCGCTGCGAAGTTCTTGCGATTTTCGAGCGGATCATCCGCACTTCGCGCTGGCCGTCTTCAAAAAACAGTTGCGGCTCGGCGCGGTCCATCCGCATCAGGCCCCGGTCGTAGTCGAAGGCGCAGAACATCGTCACCTCGCCTTCGACCGGGCCACTGGCCCCGCCAGATTTGACGACGTGCCCTTGCCCCTCAAACACGCCGCTGCGCAACCGCAGCCGCGCGTCGCGCAGGCCCGCCAGCAGAAAATCAGCGTGCTCGCATTCGGGCGCAGCGGGCGCTTCGTCGGCAGGGCACGCAGCCGTACCTGTCAAAAATGCCCAGAAAGCCGCGCAAAAACAGGCAACGGCACACTCCTGGGCAGGATGTGCCCAGCGCGACGTCCGCCAGGCGGCAATTCGTGCAATCGGCATGTGTCACCTTTACCCGTGCCATTCCGTGCGTGCCTGGGCGCAATCGCTCAGTTTCATTTGCTGGTCCCAAGATCGACGCAGCGCCGCCACGACGACCGCCGTGGTCTCGAAGAATCATAACTTGCGCCGGCGGCTGCCGCCGGGCATGAATTTCAAATTGTCAACGCGCTGTCAGAATCAGAACGCGCGGAATCGACCGGCGCTCATTTCGCTTGCCGTTCCTGCGCCGACCACGCACGGCCTGGTTGGCCATGACTATGGTGGAGGCGCGCGCGGGTTTTCAGGATTGTCTCCTGCGGGTTCTGTTGGCGACGCCGTGCGGGTGGCGGCCCGTCGGCGGGCGAGCAGGGCGCACAGCAGCGCCAGGCCGGCGCAGCCGCAGGAAACGAAGAGCCAGATGCGGCCATGATTCTTCGGCTGGACCAGCAGCGGTTTTCTCACCGCTGGTTTTGGCGGCACGATCTCTTCGAGTTCCTTGCCATTCCATCGCCGGCCGTATTTGCCATGCGGCGGATCTTCCGAGATCCCGGCGCCGGGACGAATATCGAGACTTTTAAGTTCGAACGTCGCCGGGTCGGGGGGCATCGAGAAATCGGCGTTCGTGATGACGATTTGCTCCGATTCATAGGGCATTCCGTCTTCGGTAACCCGATTTGTGATTTCTTCGGGGAACCAGACCTGCTGTTTGGGATAGTGTTTCACACGACAATTCCAGTCAATTTCAAACACCTTGTGGCTTTCCTCAACAATGCGTCGCCCGTGCACCTTGAGCAGGCTGTAGCCCCGCTCCGGCGCAATCCACTCGCGAACCTCCAATCCGTTTCCAGTGATGCAGTCGACCTGATAGCACCGGGCGTTATTCAATGTTGCCGATTCAATGGTGAAATCTCGACGACCAGGGGCTGTGAGAAAGCCTTCAATTGTTTCCTGGAATAACACGCCGGTCCCGTCGGGGATCATGCCGAGCAGCAGCGGATTCATGATCAGGAGTTCCATCGACGGTTGCTCGCTCAACGTTCCGATTTCGGCTGCGCCCTCACGGTCCGGCGTTCCGGCCACGCTCAAGACGTCGGGCGAATAGTAAAGATAGCGTTCACCGTCGATGACAAGACGCTCGATCGAATCGCCGCCTTTCACAGTTGCCGGGCGGCCCCCGGAATGGATTCGCGGGTTCTTGCGCGTCGTGTCGATGCGCAACTTCCGGCTCGTTCGATAATCGAATTCGAAATGGACGGCAAGGGCGGTTTCACGTTTCTCATTTTTGGACGACACGCTGATTTCGAGGCGGCCGAACCGGATTGCACGCCTGGCTGCGACGGCATTTTGTTCGACATCGCGCGGGTCGGGAAGGTCGGCCTTTTCGTTCGCGCCCGCGGCTGACGCGTTTGATTGAACGCTGATCGTTCGCTGCGTCAGGCCGGTCAAGGCCATAAACGTTGCACAGATCAGGCAAGCCGCCCGGACGGCGTTGTACATGACTCGCAAAACCTCGCTTCGTTTCCTGCAGGTCGATATCTACCTCAACCCGCGCTTGCATTTGGCACAAGAATTAGAACCGCCAGGGGCGGCGGTCAGACGGCCGTGGCCAAATGTGGCCAAATCAACCGGGGCACTCGCAATCAATCAGCGTCATGGTGAACTGCTTGAAAACCTGCACCGAAGTCGGATCCATCAGACAAACCCCGACGGCGGCCTTCCATATGCATTCGTATTGCCGAAAGCAGACGACTTCACCGGCGCTAACGTTCGTACCACAACTGAAGCATTCCTGTCCGACATTTACACATTGAAACACGCCCTTACCTGGAGAGTTCAGGATTCCTGACGCGCAATTTGCCTGATTCTGGCCGGAGCATTCGTTGAGAGCTGGCACGCAGTTTTTCGAGCGGCCGGGAAGGGTTCCATCACACGCTGGCAAGCCAGCCAGCAGGTACCCCGCCGAGACGCAGAATTGCAAACCGGTCGCAGCGACAACGACACGAATGAGGTTGGGGCGATCAATCATTTCCTGTTCCCTTTGATTTCTGAGGCAATGGGGTGGAAAAACTCGACGATTTGGCTTGTCGCGTTACGACATGCAGCAACGTGAATGCGACAAACGCAGTTTGATCAATCTTGCCGTTTAGCGGCCATCCTCCGCCGCAGGCGCTCGCGGCAGCGCAATAGTGATCGGCACCCGATAATCAGGCTCAGTCGGCGAGCCCGACGGAATCACAATCGCGCAGTGAAACGGGACGCGCGGATCGCATTTCGACGCATCGAACCCGATGCCCATGTTCCAAACCTGCTCGCGATCGGGCTTAACGCCGCCGGCCGTGCAATGCAATATCGATACCGCGCCATGCGTCGCGTAAGCCTTGCCCATTCGAAACACGGGGGCCGCCGCGACCATTACCAGTTCGGCGGTTTGCGATTGCGATGAACCAAGTTCGAAGTCGATCGTGCGGGGCACGATCCGGAGCGCTTCCTTCACGGCAGCCCGAATCGTGAGAACCCGTTGCCGGGGCACAGAATCGCCGGGGAGCGTGTATTGAACGACGACATGGCGTTCGACGGGGCCGCGCAGTGCAGACGTGTCGAGAACCGCCGTGACCGTCGCCAGCTCGCCGGGTGCGATGGATGAGCGATCGGCTTTGGCCTCAGTGCACCCGCAGTCGGCGCGGACACCCGCGATCGTCATCGCCTCGTTGCTGCGGTTCGTCAATTGAAACGATGCCACCGGGCGGTCGCCGGGCACGACCGCCCCGAGGTCAGCAGCCCTGGGCACAATGGCCAGTGCTTCCGCCTCGTCGCCGGGGGCGGCACGACTCAGCCAGATGCCGGCGCCGAGCGCTGCCAGGGAGGCCGTGGCAAACACCATTGCCAGCCCGGAATTAAGGCTGCGTAATCGCAAGCCCGCCACGCCACCGTCAGTTTTGCTGAGCGCCCGCATTTGCCGGCCCCCGTTGACATGCCACGTTCGCCCGATGACCGCCTATCATTATGGCAGATCCAAGCGTTGAATCATTCGCCATGCGCCCAGCGTCATCTTGAAGTCCGGCGAACGCCACTGCCGGGCCACCTGGCTGATCAACCCACGTCCGAATTGCCGCCTGCAAGGCACACACTCACACCCTCTCTCTCTCTTGTCAATGCCAATCTTGACAAAATTTGAAAATTATTCGAAAGCGAGAATTTGCGGGCGGTTTCGCGGGCCCGATCGACGGCGGGCAGCCACAGCGACGCCAGCGCCGTCACGACCGTCATCGCCACGATCAGTTCGAGCATCGCAACTCCCGCGCTCGACGGGTCCTCGAGGTTTCCAGACCGTGAACGGTCAGGGAAGGCGGTTATTGCTCTCGTGCGGCAGGATTTGCGCTTGCAGGGCGCTCATAGAGCCGCAGCACCAGGTCGGCGTAATGTTCGCGGTAGCGGGTTTCAGCAATGCACTTCCACTGTGGCGGCAGGAGCGTTGTCCAGGGGTGGCCGAACCAGCGGTCGGCGTCGAGCGTCCACACCCAGTGCCGGTCGCTGGCCGTCAGCGTATCGGCTTCAAGATATTCCTCTTCTTTCATGACCGCGGTTCCCTGAAAATAGGGGTACCCATTGTGGGCGCCTTCAGCAAAACAGGCGGTGCGATCGCGTGTCCAGGCCCAGACAGATGTGTACAGCATCGGGTTGCACACGAGCAACAGTTCGCCGGGCCGTTGCAGCGCGTCAAACCGGGCAACGGCGGCCCGCAGGCCAGGCAGCAACGCCATCTTGTCGCGCAGTTCAACGTGCAGCCAGGCCGTCGCCGACAGGCCCAGCAAGGCGCCAGCCGCCACCAGCCAGCGCAACAGGCGCCAGGGAATTCGGACAATCAGCGTCGCCGCGGCCATCATCAGGAACAGGTGCGCAAACATCAGGTACCGGCTGATGAAAATGTTCCGCCCCAGCGACGACGCCAGCGCCGCCGCGGCGATCGGCAGGAATGCGGCGAGCGCAATGAACCCGTCGGCGGGGCGGCGGCCAGCCACGAGCAGCAGCAGGCCCACCCATGCCGCCTGCGCAATCGCCAGGCCTGCCGCACCCTCGCCGCCGGGCCAGTGGCGTGCGGCAAAAATCTGATAAATCTGGCCCCCCGCCAGGCTCCAGTCGATCGGCTTCGACCAGAAGAACTCGGTCACGCGCTGCCGCTGATCGAGGAAATCGAGCAGCCACGGTTGCCAGGCCAACCAGACGGCAATCAGCGTGACAGCCAGCGGAAACAGCCGCAGCAGGAGCGTGCCATCGCCCCGGCGAACCAGCCAGCCGGCGGCATACAGCGCCTGGGCTGCGAGCGTGAAGAGCGCAAAGTGGTGCGTATAAATCATGAGGATGGCGGCTGTGGCGTACGCGGCCCAGTCGCGGCCCCGTGCCGGCTGGCGGTGCAGCGCGCGCAGCAGCAACAGGCTCGACCAGGCGACCAGTGCCGTGCCGGCCGAGTACATTCGCACCTGCTGCGACCAGAATATCTGCAACGGGCTGAGCGCCACGAACGCGGCGGCCAGCAGTGCGGCAGCCGTGGCCCCCGGTTCGGGCGGCGGCGACTGCGGGCTTGCGCCGCCGCGCGGTGGGCGGGCGGGCAGGCGGCCATACGCCTCGCAAACGAGCGCGTAAACCCCGGCAACCGCCGCCAACCCAAACAGTACGCTCAGCGCCCGCAGGGCCTGAGGCGATTCGCCGCACACTGCAGCCCAAGCCTTAAGCATCAGGAAGTAAAGTGGCGGGTGCGTGTCCTGCCCGCTGCGGCTCCAGATTTCGGCCACAGAAAACGACGCCATTTTGACGCAGAAACTTTCGTCGAACGTGTACCCCACCTGCTCGAGCTGGCGGGCACGCACCGCGCCGGCGACGAGCAGCACGGCGCCCAGGGCCAACCAGCGGCTCATTGATCTGGCACGCTTGCGCGGCGGCGAATTGGCAGGGGGCACGTCCGGCATGGCATTGGTCTGTGGCACGGCAAACAGCGAATCGATTGGCAGGCCGCCGGGGGGCGCTATTCGGCCCGGCGTTCGAGCCAGCCGGCGGCGGCATACGCGACGAGGCCTGCCGCCAGCATCAGGTTGACCTGCATCATGGTGTATTCGAACGAACCGCACTCGCCGAGCAGCGGAAAGGCGCGCTTTGCTTCGGCTGCGGTCGGTTGCCGGTATTCGGGAAAACGCAACGCCTGCTGATCGGACCACTGGTCAACCTTGTCGGCCACAAAATTCGCCAGCAATACCGCGCAGGCCAGCCGAAAACCGACGCCCAGCACGGCCCGCCGCGTGCCGAGTTTACGCAGCGGTTTCATCACCCGGCCAAACCAGCGGCCGAACCGGCCCGGTTTTTCGCCCGCGTCGCGGGCGTGCATGGCCGCCAGGGCGGCATCGACCGCGCCCGTCCATTCGGCGCTCGGCGCGGCCGGCCCAGACGGGCCGTCGGCGGCGAACGGCGCCTGCGACAGCTCGGCGGTTGCCGCGTCGGCATCGAACGCCGCCGCCGCGGCCGGCTCGCCGGGCAGCGCGGCGCCGGCAACTGGTCGCTGGCGCTGTGCGGCCGACCCGCGGCCAGACCGGCCCAGCAGGCGCAGCATCCAGTTCGGGCGGGTTTCGACAGGCGGCGGTGCGGGTTCCATTTCGACAGCGGGGGCAGTCGCGGCTGCCGCCTGGCGGTCAAGCTCGGCCAGATCGTCGGGCGAACGCCGTGACATATAAAACAGCCCGATGACCGTATCGGCCCGCTGCCACTCGGCATGGTTTTCGGGGCGCACCAGATCAGC
>JAJXXL010000130.1 GCA_021781115.1 Planctomycetota bacterium | reverse complement strand
ACATCGTAAATGCCCACCGGAACGTCGCCGGCAATCGTCACCACGAACTGGCCGGGCACCGGCTGCGGCTGGCCGTTGACGGCGTTTGTTTTCGGGGCCGCGGTGATGCCAGGGTGCGAAAAGTACAAGGCGTGCGCGTCGTCGAGGTCGGCGCCGGTGAGTGTCGCCGCATCGACCGCTGTGCCTCGCTGACCCCCAGCCGGGTACACCGCATAGAGCCGGGCTTGCGGCAACTGCCCGAACACCGGTGTGGCCGCAGCCAGGAGCAGGCCCGCAATCCAGACGGCCAACCCGGGGTTGCGCGTGTATCGAAAATCAATCTTTCGAGTACCGGCAGGAATTTGCATGAGAGATCGTCCTCAACTGAAGCCGCACAATTGATTAAGCCAGTTTGCCCTGAGCGCCGCCAATGGCGCGGCAGGCCGGCGAATAAAACCCTCGTCAAACCAGGAAATCACTGTTGGCCGCATGCGCCGCCGCAAACCGCGGCGCCGCAACGCCGCGGCGAATCGTCGGACGGCGCAGGCGGGAAGTCAGGGGGGAAAGCCGGGCGGGAATACAAGCGACCATCGCCGTGGTGGCGCCCCGCGTGCGAGTCAGTCTGCGTGTTGTCAAACAGGCGGAATGCCGCCGCCGCGGGGTAGCGCCCCGCGACGCGGCTTGCCGCGGTGGGTCAGTGGTTGAACAGAAATTCCTTGGTGTTCACGAGCGCCCACAGAATATCTTCGTAGGCCGCCTGTTTCTTGTCGCCCTGTTTCGCAATGTGGGCCAGAGCGATACTGAGTTCTTCGGCGTCGGGGTCGCGGGCGTAGACCCAGCGATACAGTTCCTTGAGTTTGTCTTCTTCAGGCCGCGACTTGTCGGCGGCCAGTACGGCGGCGCGGCCGCTGCCACTTGAGATTTTTCCCTGCACTTCGCTGCTGTTCAGCAGGTGCAGGCTTTGGGCCAAGTTGGCTTCCTGCGAACGCTCGCATTCACACGCCGTGTCGCCCTGGGGTTGCCCGAATACCTTAAGAAAATAGGGACCCACGGCGGGATCGGGCAATTGGACCGCAGTCGTGCCGACCGGCAAGCCGTTGTAATTTTGCGAGGTGGCGGTCACCTGATGCAGGGCATCGTACAACACCTCGGCCTTCATGCGCCTTGGGTAATACCGCGAAAAGTTCTGCTTGTCTTTAAGATTATAGGGGTTGGGCAGCGAACTGAATTGATACACATTCGACCGGCAAATCGTGCGCACGAGCGCTTTCAGGTCAAACCCGCTCTTGATGAACTGCTGCGCCAGGCCTTGCAGCAGTTCGGGGTTTGACGGCGGGTTCGTTTGCCGCATGTCGTCTTCAGGTTCGACGATACCGCGATCGAAGAAGTGCTTCCAATACCGGTTGACGATTGCCGGGGCGAAGAACGGATTTTCCGGGCGGGCCATCCAGTCGGCGAGGTAACTTCGCGGGTCGCGCTCGGGCGGGACGTCGGCAGGAGGCGAACCCAGGCCGGTGGGTTTGAGCGAACGACCTGAACGCGGGTTCGAGGCGGCCGCAGCGCCTTCATTGTGAAACACGCGCTGATCGCGGGGGCCGTCGCCGTTTTTTCGGCCCAGCCGGCTGAAAAACGCCGAGAAACCGTAGTAGTCGTCCTGGCTCCATTTTTCAAAGGGGTGGTGGTGACAACGGGCGCATTGGATCCGCAGGCCGAGAAACAACTGGGCGGTGTCTTCGACCTGTTCGTTGGTTTGAGCTACTTCGCGGAACCAGGTGACTGGCGGGTTCGATTCGAGTTCACCCGAGGCGGTCAGAATTTCGCGCACGAACTGATCGTAGGGTTTGTTTTCGTACAGGCTGTCGCGAATCCAGCGGTAAAACGCATACGTGCCTTCGATGTCGGCCGGTTGCCGCTTCTTGTTCCGCAAGACGAGGTTCCATTTGTTGGCGAACAGGTCGGCGTAGGCCGGGCTGTCGAGCAGGACGTCAATGATCTTGTCGCGCTTTGCGGGGTCGGTATTGGCCACAAACTCGCGCACCTCGGCCTCGGTGGGCAGCGTGCCCGTGATGTCAATTGAAACGCGGCGCAGGAACGTGCCGTCGTCGCAACGGGGCGAGGGAGGAATGCCCAGCAACTTGAGCTTGTTGAGCACGGCCACGTCAATGACATTGACAGGTTCGGGCAGCGTTCCCAGATCGGCACCCAGGGGAATCGTGGCCCGGAACGTGGCCACCTGACCCTGGTAACGGGCCATCACCGCCACATCCCCGGCCAAGTCGAGCGTTTTGACCAACCCGGTGTTCGTGACTTCGGCCATTTCGCTGTCATTCGGCTCATACAGCGCCATGCGCGTCACGTCTTCGGTGCTGCCGTCGCTGTAAATCGCCAGGGTGGTGATTTGCTGGTCGCCACCGCGATCCATCACGCGGCTGTCGGGGTAGCACTTGATGCCGGCCACGACGGGATCCTTTTCAGAACCCCAAGGCATGCCCTGTTCGATCCAGCGGGCGATCAGCCGGTATTCGTAGCTGTCGACCTCCATGCGCTTGCCGCCGCCGTGCGGCGACCGGCCCACCGGCTTCGTCAACAGCAGGCTTTGACCCGGCGACGACGGAAACAATCGGCGACCACGGCCTTCTTTCACAAGGTATTCGTAGTCTTCATCGGGAAAAAAGCCGAGCAGCGACAGCTTAAAGCCGTTCTGCCCGCTGGCCTTGCCATGGCAGCCGCCGCTGTTGCAGCCCAGCTTGGTGAAAATCGGTACGATCTGGTTGGTGAAGTTGATCGGAATGTCGGTCGCCAGGCCGACGACCGTAACAGTCAGCGAATCGGCAATGCCTGCGGCATCTTTGGCAGTGACCGTGGCCACGCCGTCGGCAAGCGGTGTCATCGAGCCGGTTGCGTCGATGCGCACGATGCCTTCAGGCTGGGCCGAGTATTGTACCTTGCGGGAATGATCGCGGAGCTGGCCCGAGCTATATGTTCCCGTGGCAAACAGTTGCTGGCGGCCATCACGGCCCCGAAGAACAACCCCCTTGCCGTCGATGTTCGGTTCAAGCTTCAACGTCGTGAGCGAACCCGGGTCGCCCAGCCCGCGCGGTTTTGCGGGCGCGTCTGCGGCGGTTGCCGCCTGCACGGCCCCCCAGGCGATCAAGACCCCGAAAGCGAATCGCAGCTTCCCCGTGCGGCTCATGGAATGTTCCTCCGAACAGTGACAATTGGCGCAACGCCAACTCTCGCAATGGCAAACCCACATCCTGCGTGCAATCCTGCCGACGACCGCGGTGCCCTCATTCAAAATCAACCGGGCTGGCATTCCAGATGGAACGCCCATCGATAAGCAAGACGTCGTACCGGAAGATTTCAACACAAAGGCGGGCTGAAGCTGGCAGGCGTTTCTAACAAGTGCTCTATCAAAGAATCAGCATATCACTGACCATTTGACAATGCAACGAAGTTCTCCTATTTGTTAAACGTATCATTATATGTTTTTTCGTCAAGCCGGGTTTCGGCCTTCTGCCCCGCGAGCTGCCAGGCAGATTTTCCCGCCCGGCTTGCTACAATCGGGGCGCTGGCCAAATCCTGCTGTGGTGTTGGCGCAGCGCGGCGGCACGTTGTTTGACGTTTCGCTACAATGAATTGCCAGAACCTGTGAAATCGTTTCAGAAGCCCAGCGGGTTGTGTGCCGTTTTGATGCCCGTGGGCTGGTTGTCGCCATGACGGGTTGCTGGTCAGACCACGCTGGTCAAGACGCGACAGCACACGATGCGAAACAATGCCACGATTTTTTAATGGGCATTCCAGGCCCGCGAAAGCTGATGCAAACTATCAAATACCACGCGATCGATGAAGCGGTTGCCGCGTTGCAGGCGGGCAAAGTTGTCATTGTGGTCGACGCGGCCGAGCGCGAGAACGAAGGCGACTTCGTATGCGCCGCCGAAATGATTACGGCGGAAACGGTCAACTTCATGCTCGAATACGGCCGCGGTTTGCTGTGCGTGCCAATTTCCGAAGAGGTGGCTGAACGGTTGCAATTGACGCCGATGGTGGGCAGCGATCAAAACTCTTCGCTGATGCAAACCGCGTTTCTGGTGCCGGTCGACCACCGCAACAGTGGCACAGGTGTCAGTGCCGAAAACCGCGCGAAAACAATTCTCGGCCTGAGCGACCCCAAAAGCCGTCCTGCCGATTTTGCGCGGCCGGGGCACATTCATCCGTTGCTGGCCAAGCGCGGGGGAGTGTTGCGGCGGGCTGGCCATACGGAGGCCACGATCGACCTGCTGCAAATGGCCGGGTTGCAGCCGGCAGGCGTGCTCATCGAAATCCTGAGCCGCAACGGAACGGGCATGGCGGGGCACGCCGAGTTTCAGGAGCTGTCGGAACAATTCAACATTCCGATTATTGCCATTGAAGACCTGATTCGGATTCGCCGCGTGCGCGAGCGGCTGGTCCGCCGCGAAGTCGAAGCCGCCGTACCGCTCAGGTACGGGCCCAGCACCGTGATCGCGTACCATGTCGAGCACGAAACCCAGGTGCCAATCGCGATCGTCATGGGCGACCTGCAATCGGTTCCAGCCCCGCTGGTGCGCATGCACTCCGCCTGTTTTACGGGCGACTTGCTGGATTCGCTGCGGTGCGATTGCGGCGATCAATTGCACCTCGCCCTGTCGATGATTGCCGCCGAAGGAGTGGGCGTGCTGGTGTATCTGCCGCAAGAGGGTCGGGGGATCGGCCTGGTGCCAAAGCTCAAGGCGTATGTCTTGCAGGACGAAGGGTTGGATACTGTCGAGGCCAACCATAAACTGGGGTTCAAGGCCGACATGCGCGATTACATGGTCGGGTTGCAAATCCTCAAGGACCTGGGCCTGACCCAGATTCGCCTGTTAACGAACAACCCCAAAAAAACGACGGCATTCGTCTACAGCGGGGTCGATCTGAAAGTCGTCGAACAGATTCCGATCATTGCCCCGCCCGAAAAGCATCGCCAGCACTACCTGGCCACGAAACGCGACAAAATGGGCCATTTGCTGCCCCCCGATGATAAAACCTGACGGCACGACCACCAAACCGGATCACGCCCGGCCAAACCGGGCCGCGCTTCAGCCCCCCACAGGCAGGTGAACCATGCGGATGACGGCGTTCCTCGCGTTCCTGACAGTTTCTTCGCTGGTCCAGGCCGACGATTGGCCGCAGTTTCGCGGCCCACGTGGCGATGGTCAGTCGAGCGCAACGGGTTTGCCCGTCACGTGGAGTGAATCGGAACATATCCGGTGGAAGACGGCGATCCACGGCAAGGGATGGTCTTCGCCCGTGATCCTGAACGGGCAGGTGTGGATCACGACCGCCCCCGAAGACGGCAAACAACTGTTTGCTGTATGCGTCGCCGCCGATTCGGGAAAAATTGTGCGGGACGTGCGCGTGTTTTCCATTGAAAAGCCGGCCTTCTGCCACACGATGAACAGCTACGCCACCCCCACGCCGGCATTGGAAGAGGGGCGGGTGTACGTGCATTTCGGCAGCGCAGGCACTGCCTGCCTCGACACGCAAAGTGGCCAGGTTCTGTGGACCCGGCAAGACTTGCCGTGTGACCATTTTCGTGGCCCGGCATCGTCGCCGATCCTGTATCGCGATTTACTGATCGTGAATTTCGACGGCTTTGATTACCAGTATGTCGTGGCGCTCGACAAACACTCAGGTCGCACCGTGTGGAAGCGCGATCGCGATATCGACTACCGCACTCCCGACGGCGACGGCAAGAAAGCGTATGGTACGCCGCAGGTTGTCGAAGCCAACGGTCGCGCGCAACTTGTCAGCCCGGCGGCTGTCGCCACGCTCGCGTATGACCCGCTGACGGGAGAAGAGCTGTGGCGCGTGCGGCACGGCGGCATGAACTCGTCGGCCCGGCCGCTGTTCGGCCAGGGGCTGATTTTCATCAACACCGGGGCTGGCGGCGATCGGTTGCTGGCGGTGCGACCCGGCGGCCGCGGCGACGTGACCGAGAGCCACGTCGCCTGGAAGCAGGCGAAGACGGTGCCCACCCGGTCTTCACAACTGCTGATTGGTGACCTGATATTCATGGTCGATGACGCGGGCGTGGCGTCGTGCCTGGAAGCCAAAACGGGCCATCCGGTTTGGCAGCATCGGCTGGGGGGAAAATACTCTGCGTCACCAGTGGCAGCCGACGGTCGCATTTATTTCTTCAGCGAAGACGGTGAAATGCCAGTCATTGCACCGGCGGCCGAATTCAAATCGCTGGCCGTGAACCGGCTGGATGAAGGTTGCATGGCTTCGCCCGCAATCGTTGGCCACGCCCTGTACGTGCGCACGCGCACGCATTTGTACCGCATTGAGAATTAGCGCTTCCCCTGCCGAGGCTGCGGGGTTCAGGAGCGGGCGTCTGGCGTGCGTTACCCCCGGCGTTTGGTTCATCGAGGCAAAATCGCATCGGCGCCTATTCCATTTGGATTGATCCAGATGTCGGCTATTTACCTCGTAAATTGCAAATTGTGATACACGCCGGTGACCTGATTGGCGGCAATCGACTCGATTCGAACCCACCGACGCCAGAGTTCGATGAGTTGCGGCCTCGAGGTCGAAATATTCAGATCGAATATACGATTGACGATGTTCGTGTGACCGAGGTTGATGGGCAACATGTCATAACCGGTTATGTCGGGACGAGAAAATGCCGCTATGACAGCGGGGCAACACAGTCGTGGCGTGACGTGTTCGACGTCTCTGAGTTCGAGCTGAACCCTCGGTTTCCCGACGACGTGTTTACGATCACCTCGAAAATCGCTGACGGCACGCGTGCGTACGCCATTGACGACCCGAACGTGCAATACGAATGGCGCGACGGCGATATTCGCAAGTGTATCGACCAAAAGGTGGTTCACGAACTCGAACAACTCAAACTCGCCAAGGTC
>JAJXXL010000133.1 GCA_021781115.1 Planctomycetota bacterium | reverse complement strand
GGCGCAGGGAAAGCCGCTGTTTGAAACGCTCTGGCTGAATCTCACGGTATTCCACGAAACCGCCCCCGTGCCCAGCCTGCCTGACGATGCACCGCTTTGGGAGCGCCCGCCCGCCACCCCGCATACGCAGCCCCGCACGCCGCGCGGCTACCTCGACTATCTTACATGGCCCAGCCGCACGCTTCGACTGCATGTCGCCGAGCACGAAACGCAAATCGCGGTCACGGCGGTTTCCTACGCGCAGGGGCGGGCGCTGGAGTTGCCCCCACTGTTCTTTGACCCCATGGTCGCATATTCCCGAAAAGACGCGAGCGAGCCCTATCGCCCCGTGCGATTCAATGAATATCGAGAACTCTGGCGGGAAAGCGGCGCCCTGTTCACGCTGCGCGAAGAATCGCATGGGTTAAACCGCGCGCCGACCTGCCTTCACACGCTTACTGCGGCCAAACTCAAAGGAATCCTGCCGGGCTCAGCGCGGCACCGGTTATCAATCTTTGGGGTCTGCACCGACAAGGCCAAGGTGAACTTCTGGCGGCAGGAAACGCTTCCGCTGCCCTGTGCGTTCCTTGAGCGCCCAGAATTGGTCGAACGACTCAGACAGGCGTTAGCCTTTGCGGAATCAGTGGGAACGGCGCTGCGCTCGGCGGTCTGGGCAGCGGCAAAGAATCGGCTGACAGCCGCCGAAGGAGGAACCGCCGACACTGATCGGGTTCGCGGCGTCGTCGACTCGTTCGCCCCCGATCGGTGGTACTGGTCGCAGCTCGAACGGCCGTTCGGGCTGTTAATGCTCGACATCGCCGCGTCGGGCGCAGACCTTGATGCGTGCATTGACCGATGGTACGGCGATTCGCTCGAAATGACGGCGAGGCGTGCCTACGACGGCACGATTGGCCGCATGAATGCCGGCCGCGATCTGAAGGCGGTCATCGCCGGTCGCGGGAAACTCGCGGTTGAACTGAAGAAGTTTCGCGACGACAACCACATTCCGAGTCGACAGAAAGCAGGTGCCCCATGAGCGAACGCGATTGGCAACACGTTCTGGTAAACGAGCTTGTCGCTGCCGCCAACCCGGGCAGCCCCCGGCGGGCCGTCCTGGCCAGGCTCCGGCAGGGGCTGGCGGTGCAACGCCGCAATGCCGGCCGCCTGACGTACATCTCGCTGACGGGCACGGAGGGCCTGTTTCGAGCCGTGCCGCCGCGAGATGAACTGGCCGCAGTCCTTGCCGCGGGGCTATTCGCCTGGTCGTGCGGTAAAAGTGAGCACGTCGCGGGCCGCAACTTTGGCGCGGCGTTCGGCCGGAACCTCAACCGTGATGACAAAATGCGGCGTGAGAAGCGGTTGATCGATCTGCTTGACACCGATGAAACCGAGTTGCCGTATAAACTCAGCCAGGCGGTTTCGCTGATGGCCGCTGGCGGGGTCGCCCTCGACTGGGCGTTGCTGATCCGACATATCGACAATTGGAGTCACCCCAGCCGCTGGGTCCAAACCGCATGGGCGCGCGATTTCTGGTCTGCGCCCACCACCGAAGACGCGGCCTCGTCAGAACAATCGCCTCCCACCACCCCCTGACCGATTGGAACTTCCATGCGCATCGAACTTCACTTGTTGCAAAACTTTGCACCCTCCAACCTGAACCGAGACGACACCGGCGCGCCCAAGGATGCCGAGTTCGGCGGGTGCCGCCGCGCACGAATTTCGAGCCAGTGTCAGAAGCGCGCCATACGCAGCTATTTCGGTGTGCACGGGCTGATTCCGGCAGCGAACCGCGGCATCCGCACGAAACGTCTGCTGGAATATACGCGGGCGCAGTTGCAGCGCCCGGGTCGCGATGACGACGCCATCAGCCGCGCCGTCACCGCAGCCCTCGCCGGCGGTGGGCTCAAGCTTGATGAAAAGAACCTGACGCAGTACCTGCTGTTTCTCGGCGCGAGCGAGGTGGCCCGGTTCGTCGAAGTCGTCGACCGCCATTTCGATGAGTTGACGAAGACCGCCGCGCCGGCCGCCCCCGCCGCCTCGGGTGCCCCCGTCAAAGCGACCACGAAGAAGGCCAAGGCCGACGCGAAGACTCAGGTGCCCGAAGCCGTCCAAAGGGCAGTGCCGGCCCTGCTTGACGGTGGCAAGGCGGCTGACTTGGCGCTGTTCGGCAGGATGCTGGCAGACCTGCCCGATAAGAATATCGACGCCGCCTGCCAGGTGGCGCACGCGATTTCAACGAACGCGCTCCACGCACTGGAGATGGACTATTACACTGCCGTCGATGACATCAACAACGACACGCCCGGCGCCGACATGATCGGTACTGTCGAATTCAATTCGGCTTGCTTTTATCGCTACGCCAATCTCGACGTTGCCGAATTGATCGGTGGCTACCGCGACGAAAAGCACACCTGCACATTCGGCCTGCAGGGCGACGTCGAGTTGGCGCGGACGACGGTGACCGCCTTTATCCAGGCCTTCATTGACGCGATTCCAAGCGGCAAGCAAAACAGCTTTGCCGCCCACAACCCGCCGTCATTCGTCTTCGCCGCCGTTCGCACAGGCCAGCCTGTCTCGCTGGCGAATGCGTTCGTCAAGCCGGTCGCCCCCGGGCGAAACAAGGACCTCGTCGAGCTTTCGATTGAGGCGTTGGACAAATTCTATGGCGAGCTCGTGCGCATGTACGGCGACGGGGGTTTGACGTATTCGGCCGTCTGCCAGATGGCTGACCTGCCCCTGAACAACATGAAGCCAGCTGTCGGCACCATCAAAGACCTGATTGCCGGTGTGATTGGCGCTGCGTTTCCGCAGGGGGGCGCGGCATGAGCGTTCTGTTGATGCGCCTCGCCGGGCCGATGCAAAGCTGGGGAACCCGCAGCCGGTTCGGCCACCGCGATACCGACCTGGAACCCGGCAAAAGCGCGGTGATCGGCATGCTGTGTGCCGCGCTCGGGTGGCCGCGCGAAGCCGCCCATTACGAAATCGCAGGCCAAAGTTACAGCCTTGAGGATTTCGCGCGTTGCCTGACAATGGCCGTTCGGGTCGATCGCGAAGGCCGCCTGGGCCGCGACTACCACACCGTGGGCGCTGAACCGCATGACGGCGCGGTTCTCGGGCAATATCCCGACGGGCGCAACAAAGGAAGGCCCCGGCCCTATGGGGTGCGCAAAGCCGATGACAGCGGCGTTGGAGTGGTTGTCAGCGAACGCTATTACCTTGCCGACGCCGAATTTCTCGTGGGGCTTGCGGCCGATCGTGTGTTACTGGAACGACTCGACGGCGCCCTGCGCCGGCCGGTGTGGCCCCTGTTCCTCGGGCGCAAGGCGTTTCTGCCCGCGTTGCCGATTTCTGAAGGCGTGTTCGAAGGCGACTTGATGCCCGTGCTCATCGAGTGGCCACGGCAAATGCGCGGAGGCGAAAAACCGCCTGGGTCACTTCGGTTCGTTTGCGATGCCGCGTATGGTGCGGGAGAACCGCGATCGGATTTGCCCCTGTCATTCGTCAGCCGCGATCGCCGGTTCGGCGTGCGGCATGTCCTGACCGAATATCATCCACTGCCTCAACCCCGGCCGGAGCCGCCCGATGTTTCTGAGCAACCTGGTCATTGACGCCCACAATCGAAAGGTCCGCCGCGAGTTGCACGCGCCGTATGAACTCCACCGGACGCTGATGAACGCCTACCCGTACGCGCGGGCGGCCAACCGGTGCGACCTGCTGTTTCGCGTCGAGTCGCACCGCGCGGGTCCGCCCACCCTGCTGGTACAGACGCGCGACGACCCGGCGGGCTGGTCGAACCTGCCCGCCGGGTATCTGCTGCACGAACCCGACTGCAAGCCGCTGGAGCTTGCTGTTGCCGTCGGCCAGCGCCTGCGGTTTCGCCTGCGTGCCAACCCGACAAAACGTGTGGCCGCGGCGAATGAACGGCTCGGGGCGGTCATGGCGGGCAAGCGCGTTGCGCTCCATACCGAGGCCGACCAATTGCGCTGGTTGCTTCACAAGGCCGAACTCAGCGGGTTTCGCATCCCGGGCGAATGGTTGCCGGCCACGAGCGCTGCAGGCGACGCGACCGATCTGTCGCCAGATTTCCGCGTTGAGGTCGTCACGGAAGGACGCGACAGGAACGGAAAGCCCGGCCACGGCGGCGAGTTTTTGGCCGTACGCTTCGAAGGTGTGTTGGTTGTCACCGACGCCGATCGTTTTCAATCGACGATCAGTACCGGCATCGGCAGCGCAAAGGCGTTCGGGTTCGGATTGCTGAGCGTCGCACCCGGTTGACGTGCAGTGGAAGTGGGCCACGGAGGGGTTAACGGCAATTGACCAGTCGCGGCCGCCGCCCCCCCGGGCGCACGGCCGCGCCCGAAAGAACCTGAGGTGCCTGATGGAAAACCTGATGCAGCTCACGCGGTTTCAGGATCGGCTGAGCTATTTGTATCTCGAAAAGGGCCACATCGAACAGGATTCGCAGTCGATCGCCTACGTCACCGAGAAGCAGCGCGTGCCCATTCCTGCGGCCGACCTGGCGCTGCTGATGCTCGGGCCGGGCACGACAATCACGCATCGCGCGGTGTGCAACCTGGCCGACTGCAACTGCGCAGTTGTGTGGTGCGGTGAAGAGGGAGTGCGGTTTTATTGCCACGGCCGCGGGGGCACGCACTTTTCGGCGAATCTCCTCGACCAGGCGGCGCTGGCGTCGAATGCCCGCACACGCCGCGATGTCGTGATTCGGATGTACGAAAAGCGGTTTGGTGAAACCGTCGACCCGGCCCTGAACATTCAGGCGATCCGCGGCAAGGAAGGTTACCGCGTGCGTGCGGCGTATGAAGCCTGTGCCGCCCGGCACGGGCTGCAATGGGCCGGGCGGAGCTACGACCCGAACAATTGGGACCGCGGCGACCCGTTGAACCGCGCTCTGTCGGCGGCGAGCGCGTGCCTGAACGGCATTGTACAGGCGGGCGTGGTCAGCGCGGGCTATTCGCCGGCACTCGGGTTTGTACATACCGGAAAGATGCTGTCGTTTGTGTACGATGTGGCCGATTTGTACAAGGTGGGTGAAATCGTTCCGCTGGTGTTCAGCACGGTCGCCGCCAGCCGTGACGACGTTGAACGCCGCGCGCGGCTGGCGTGTCGCGATCTGTTTCGCAAGACGCGACTGCTCGAACGCCTGCTGCCTGACATTCGGGAGGTGCTGCATGGTCGTGATGATTCTGGAACGGGTGCCCGTCAGCCTGCGGGGGGATCTGAGTCGCTGGATGATCGAACCGAAGGCCGGGATATTCCTTGGCCACATGACCGCGAGGATTCGTGACGAACTCTGGACAAAGGCGATTAAAGGAGACAAAGGGGGCGCATGCCTGCAGGCATGGAATGCGCCGACCGAACAAGGGTTTCAGTTTCGGACCCACGGCGAACCGTCGCGTGAGCTCGTCGAAGTCGAGGGGCTATTCCTTGTGTCGATCCCTTATCAATCCACAAGGGGTTGAGGAGTTCCCCACGCATGTGGGGGTGAACCGGCGTTTCGCAGTGCTTCCGCTGGCTTCCGGGAGAGTTCCCCACGCATGTGGGGGTGAACCGACGCGACCGGATTTGATAAGACCCGACCGGACGAGTTCCCCACGCATGTGGGGGTGAACCGACGGGTGAACTGGTCGACCTGTTTCTGGCGTGGAGTTCCCCACGCATGTGGGGGTGAACCGCCGCCCGGATTTTGTGTTCGGTTCGGTTTTTTGAGTTCCCCACGCATGTGGGGGTGAACCGTTTGCGGCGGCATATCGCGCGGCACTCCTCACGAGTTCCCCACGCATGTGGGGGTGAACCGGCGGTCACGCAGATCCGACAGGGCGATGTGCTGAGTTCCCCACGCATGTGGGGGTGAACCGAAGGAGTAGCTCAGTGAAACGACTGACGCTGGAGAGTTCCCCACGCATGTGGGGGTGAACCGAGCAACAAACGAAAACACCTGTTGACGGCGGGCGAGTTCCCCACGCATGTGGGGGTGAACCGAAATCATCTATCGATTCCGGCACGATAAACCCGAGTTCCCCACGCATGTGGGGGTGAACCGTCGAGATCGAGGTAGCTGCCGATCTCCTCATCGAGTTCCCCACGCATGTGGGGGTGAACCGTGCCGATCGCCGTCGTCGGTTCGTACCGCGTCGGAGTTCCCCACGCATGTGGGGGTGAACCGGATTCGGTCGGATTCGTGCTCCGCGACATCGGGAGTTCCCCACGCATGTGGGGGTGAACCGTAGCAATCTACCACCCCGCATACGCCATTTGCGAGTTCCCCACGCATGTGGGGGTGAACCGCAGGTGCTGATCGTCGAGGCGCGGGCCAGTAAGGAGTTCCCCACGCATGTGGGGGTGAACCGTTGCGCCCCGCCGGTGCCGACGAGCTGCGCGAGAGTTCCCCACGCATGTGGGGGTGAACCGTTGTCGTCGAACTGTCGTTCGAACCGGTCGCCGAGTTCCCCACGCATGTGGGGGTGAACCGGTAATTCTCGAAGGCACGCCGACCGTGGGCGGGAGTTCCCCACGCATGTGGGGGTGAACCGCAATACGCGGGATTCCCTTCTGAATCATCGACGAGTTCCCCACGCATGTGGGGGTGAACCGGATGACTCATATGCTAAATATGCCATCGAGCGTGAGTTCCCCACGCATGTGGGGGTGAACCGGCACATCGGCGCAATATCGAGCTCCTGGCGCGGAGTTCCCCACGCATGTGGGGGTGAACCCTTAATGTGCTCAGGGTCAATATCAGGATCAGTGAGTTCCCCACGCATGTGGGGGTGAACCGCGGCCCGGCCCCCGGATTTGTCAAGCGCACGAGAGTTCCCCACGCATGTGGGGGTGAACCGATACGCCGATTCGTGGGATACTCTATAATGTAGAGTTCCCCACGCATGTGGGGGTGAACCGCTGCGCGCAG
>JAJXXL010000568.1 GCA_021781115.1 Planctomycetota bacterium | reverse complement strand
GGTTACGCCCGTAATTCCGAAAAGAGGATGAATAATCCGGGGTCACAACGCAAGTAGTTCGCCAGTTCTTTCTCGCTTAGTTCGCCTCGTTCGTAAGCGTAAGGCGCCACCCATCATTCAGGCGACTTTTTGATCAAGCCGGGCCGTTTGAGGCCACCCGCTTTGCGCCAAATCTGAACGCTGGGTCGCCCCATATGGACCCCCGCTCCATACTACCCTGCCACCGAGCCGTTTTGACCGCCACATCTGTCGTCGGCATTTCTCGTCTTCCGTGCCTTGTGCCTTGCGCTAATCACCCACGGAGATTTGTGCTGACATGCTCATCAAGAACCTTTTTGAACGTGACGGCTTTTCGGCCGATCAGTACCTCCAGAGACGCCGCAACTACGCTGGCGGTGCTTCGACGGCGTGCTGCATGGCGGCGGCGGCGGCGGAGCGGAACCGGTCCTGCCAGTGGCGGAAGAGAGGCCGGGCCAGGCGGGCCGCCAGTGCGTTCGGGCGCGACACGGCGCAAATCTCGAACCAGACCGACTCGTCATCGGGGGAGAACTCGACCAGGAATCGTTCGGCGCCGCGGGCGACGTGGCCTGGCAACGTCGCATACACGAATCCGAACCGCCGGTGGGGCGTGCTTTCGTCGATCGTTTCGATAATGCGACAGGCGTTCATTGACCAGCAGCCCGCGACGTGCGCGGCGACCGCCACGACTTCGCCAACCGCAATCCGCGGGCCAACGCCGACCAGCCGCACCCAGCCCAGATCAAACTGCCGCCAGCGGATCAACGCATTTTCCGCGCGGGCATACACGTCACGGCCATTGCCCAGGCAAAACCGAACCTGGTCGACGACAAAGCCGGCGGGCGGCAGGCCGTCGATCGGGCCGCGGGGCGTGTAGGTGGTTTCGTGGGCGGCCTGCTGTTCCAGAAACCGGTGAACGACCAGGGGCGTGGGTTCAGCAAGCGAAAACATATCGTCAGGGTCCGTCGGCGAACGACAATGCAGCAGGCACGGGGCAGCCAGCCCTGTCAATTATCGCGGCGGCGCGGCCCCGCTGCAACACGGCGCCGGCGGTGCAAAAAACCTGCGGCCCGGTGCCGACGTGGCGGGGCGGGTATGGTACAATCCCGCCCGTGTTTGCCCCCCAGACCGTTTTCAATTTTCTTGTGTGCCCTGCCGCCCGACCACCGATGACCTCCCTGACCCCCGCGCAGATTCGCGTCATCGTGGCGACCGATTGCGGCAGCACGACGACCAAGGCCATTCTGATTCAATATCTCGACGGGCAGTACCGGCAAACGCACCGGGGCGAAGCCCCCACGACAGTCGAAGAACCAGTGGCCGACGTCACGGTGGGCGTCGTCAACGCGCTGACGGAACTGGGCGAACTGGCCGGGCGGCGGCTGATCGACGACGCCGGGCAAATCATTCGGCCCGCGACGGCCGACGCCGGTTGCGACATTTACATTTCGACGTCGAGCGCCGGCGGCGGCCTGCAAATGATGGTGTGCGGCGTGGTGCGTGAAATGACCGGCGCCAGCGCCAAGCGGGCGGCGCTCGGGGCGGGGGCCATCGTCATGGAAGTGCTCGCCGCCAACGACAGGCGGCGGCCGCACGAACAGATTCAGCGGATCCGCGAGTTGCGGCCCGACATGATCCTGATATCGGGCGGCACCGACGGGGGCAATCTCAACCAGGTGGTGCAAATCGCCGAGCTGGTGGCGCCGGCCAAACCGCAACCGCGATTCGGCGGCGGCTACAAGATGCCGGTCATCTTCGCCGGCAACCGCGACGCCGCACCGCTGGTGCAACAGGTATTCGACGACAGCGTCGACCTGGCGATCGTCGACAACCTGCGCCCGGTGCTGGAGCGTGAAAACCTGGGCCCGGCGCGCGACAAGATACACGATCTGTTTCTCGACCATGTCATGGCGCACGCCCCCGGCTACGACAAGCTGATCGCCTGGACCGACGCACCGATCATGCCCACGCCCGGCGCGGTGGGCAATATTCTCGAAACGATTGCACGACGGCAGAAGATCAACGTCGTGGGGGTCGACATTGGCGGGGCGACGACCGACGCATTCAGCGTGTTCGACGGCAAATTCAACCGTACGGTCAGCGCCAACCTGGGCATGAGTTACTCGATTTCGAACGTGTGCGCCGAGGCGACGCTGCCCAGCATTTTGCGGTGGGTGCACTTCGACATGAACGAACGCGCGCTGCGAAACCGGGTCAAGAACAAGATGGTGCGGCCCACCACGATTCCGCAAACTGAAGAAGCGCTCGTGTTCGAACAGGCGGTGGCCCGCGAAGCGCTGCGGCTGGCCTATGTTCAGCACCGCGAATTCGCCACCGCGCTTAAAGGGGTGCAGCAGCAGCGTTCTGTGGGCGACGCCTTTCGCCAGACGGCGGGGGGGCAATGCCTGATCGACAACATGCGGCTCGACCTGCTTGTCGCATCGGGCGGCGTGCTGTCGCACGCGCCGCGCATGCAGCAAACCGCGGCCATGCTGATCGACGCCTTTGAACCCGAAGGCGTCACCACGCTGGCCAAAGACAGCATTTTCATGATGCCGCACCTGGGGGTCCTGGCCGAAGTGCACCCGCAGGCGGCCCTCGAAGTCTTTGAAAAGGACTGCCTGGTGTACCTGGGCACGTGCATTGCGGCGAAAGGCCGGGGCAAGCCGGGCCGCGAATGTTTCCAATATGCGGTGCACACGGAAACGGGAACAATCACGGGCGCGATTTCGTGCGGCGAAATGCGGGTGGTGCCGTTGCTGCCCGATGCGCGGGCCCGGCTCGATCTGCACCCGGCCCGGGGTTTCGACCTGGGCGCGGGGCCCGGCAAGCCGCTCGAATGTGAAGTTCGCGGCGGAACGGTCGGGTTGATTTTCGACGGGCGCGGGCGGCCGCTCGAACTGCCCGCCGATCACGCCGCCTGCCAGGCACTGACGTCGCGCTGGGTCGCCGCGCTCGATCTGTACGGCGGGCGCGCGACCGCCGCCCCGGCGGCGAGTTGAACCATGGCCGAAGACCGCGTTACGATGCGCGGGCGGCGCGCCGGTTTATGCGAAACGCGTGGTCGATCATCGGCAGGACGAGGGAGGGTGCATGTCGCAGGCTTATACACCGGGTTTGAAAGTGGTTGCACGCGAGCGCCTGCGGCGGCGGCGCGTCTTGCCGCTGCCGGGCGAAGTTCTCGTGCAGGCCGGGCAGCGCGTTGCGGCCCGCGACGTGGTGGCGCACAGCCTGATGCCGGGCGACGTGACGCCCGTCAACGTGGCGAACCTGCTGTCGATCGCACCCGGCGAAGTGCCCCGCGCCATGCTGCGGCACGAAGGCGACCGCCTGACGATCGGCGAGCCGCTGGCACGTTCGCAGGGGCTGTTCGGCCTGTTCAAGACCGAATGCCCGGCCAGGATTGCTGGAACCATCGAGTCGATTTCCTCGGTGACGGGGCAAATCATGGTTCGCGGCGAGCCGCACCGCGTGCTGGTCGATGCATACCTTGCTGGAGAGGTCGTCGAGGTCCTTCCTGAATCGGGGGCGGTCATCGAAGCTGATGCAACGTTTGTGCAGGGGATCTTCGGAATTGGCGGCGAGGCGTTCGGGCCGGTGGAACGGGCGTGTCCCGATCCGGCGCACGATCTGACGCCCGCGCTGCTGACCCCGGCGATGCGCGGCGCGGTCGTTGTGGGCGGCGCCCGCGTCACCGCCGAAGCCCTGGCGGCGGCGGTGCGGCTGGGGGTTGCGGCAATCGTCACCGGCGGCATCGACGACCAGGACCTGCGCGACTTTCTGGGGTACGACCTGGGGGTGGCGGTCACGGGAAACGAGCCGGTGGGCCTGACGCTGATCATTACCGAGGGGTTTGGCGACATCGCCATGGCCGAACGCACCTATCAACTGCTCGCGGCCCGCGCTGGCGCGGCCGCGGCCCTCAATGGCGCCACGCAAATTCGCGCCGGCGTGCTGCGTCCGGAAATTGTCATCCCCTGGCCCGACATGCAGGCGGCCAGTGCCGCACCGGTCGCGGCGGGCGGGGTGTTGCGACGGGGCGCGACGGTGCGTATCATTCGGGATCCGTACTTCGGCGTGATCGGAACGGTTGGCCGATTGCCCGCGGAACCGCAGGTTTTGGGGTCGGGTTCGAAGGCCCGGGTGCTGGAGGTTGTCGCCAGTTCGGGCGAGGTGTTCATCGTGCCGCGGGCCAATGTCGAGCTGATCGAAAGCTAGCGCCGCGCGGCGAACTACCAGGGAGCGTTGCATGAGTTCGGCGAACGGAGTCTGCCGCACACTGCTGGGGGCCGCGGTTTGGCTGGCCGGGGCGGTCGCCCTTGCCGCCGGCCCAGCCCCCCCCGCCGAGCTGCACGTGGTCGACCACCCGAATGACGCGGGCACGGCGCTCGACCTGCGGTGGCAACTCTCGCCCGACGACCAGCCCGACGTGACCCCGCGGAAGGTGCTGCGATACGACATTTTGCGCCAGGCCGCCGCCCCCGGCGCACCCGTGCCGGCAAACGGGCCGGCGTTTCAGGTGATTGGCGAAGCGACGTATGGCGCTGCGAAATTCACCGACCCGAATTGCGTTCGCGGAACCGCGTACTGGTACCAGGTGGTTGCCGTTGCGCCGGGCGGGGGGCGGTCTTTGGCGGCGGCCAGCACGGCGCCTGCCGTGCCGGTCATGCAGTTATTTGATGCGACGCGGCTGTGGTTCGGGCTGCTGCTGGGCGTCGTCTGCCTGCTGATTCTGGCATGCATTGCGCGGGCCCGTTCGGGGCGGCCGATGCATATGCGGCGGATCGCGGGGCTGGAAGCCGTCGATGAAGCGGTGGGCCGCGCCACCGAAATGGGGCGCACCTGCCTGTTCGTGCCGGGCGTGCAGGACATCAACGACATGATGACCGTCGCCGGGCTGACCGTGCTGGCGCGGGTGGCCCAAACGGCCGCCGAGTACGATTCGCGCGTCGAAGTGCCCACGTCGCGTTCGCTCGTAATGACGGCGGCCCGCGAAACGATGCAGGCGGCGTACGCCGCAGCAGGCCGGCCCGAAGCGTACCGCGAAGACAGCGTGTATTACCTGACCGATGAGCAGTTCGGCTATGCGGCGGGCGTGACGGGGCAAATGGTGCGCGAACGGCCGGCGGCCTGCTTCTATTTCGGCGCATTTTACGCCGAATCCTTGTATCTGGCTGAAACGGGAAACCTGATCGGCGCCATTCAGATCGCGGGCACTGCCGAGTCGTCGCAACTGCCGTTTTTCGTCGCCGCCTGCGACTACACGCTGATCGGCGAAGAGTTTTTCGCCGCGTCGGCCTACCTTTCGGGCGAGCCGCAACAACTGGGCACACTGCTGGGGCAGGACTTGGGCAAGCTGCTTGGCGCCGCCCTGATTGTCGCCGGGTCGGTGCTGGCCACGCTCGGGCAACTCGGGCCCGATGGGGGCAGCGCGGCGGCCGGGTTGCGGTATCTGATGAATTCGATTCTCGGTTCAGGGTAAGGAGCCTGCGACATGCAACGTGCGGCGCCGCTGATGATCGCTGTGACGACCGGGTTCGTCATGATTCTGGCGTATTTCGTGCCCGCCATGAATGACTGGGGCGACATGGCGACGAACTGGTTCAATATCCTGGCCGCGGCCGCACTCGTGCTGGGCGGGGGGAACCTGCTCAAAATGAACCTGCAACAGATCGCGGCCCGATCGGCGGGCTGGGGGTACGCGGCGGTCATGCTGGTTTCCTTTCTGGCGACTGTCGGGCTGGGCCTGGCCAAAGTGGGGGTGCACCCCCCGGTCAATTTTCCTGACGCCCCCTGGGCCGGCGACTATATCCAAGAGGGCAGCGCCCTGGGGTGGATCTACGAATACCTGATCAACCCGGTTACGGCGACGATGTTCAGCATGTTGGCGTTTTTCGTGGCCTCGGCGGCGTTCAGGGCGTTTCGCGCCAAGAATCTCGAAGCCGGCCTGCTGCTGGGCACGGCGGTGATCGTGTTGCTGGGGCGGACCTACGCGGGCGTGTTTCTGACCGGGTGGCTGCCCGAATCGCTGGGCTGGCTGCGGTTCAACCGCTTGACGGAACTGATCATGGACGTGTGTACGACGCCCGGCACGCGGGCAATCACGATTGGCATTGCGCTGGGCGTGGTCGCCAGTTCGCTGAAAATTCTGCTGGGTATGGATCGCCCGTACCTGGGTTCTGACGAAGCGTAGCCCGGCGCAGCGCGCGGGCTGGTTCTGGCACAGGTGTTTCACGAGGCGTGGTTGTTCATGATTCCCGGGTGGCTGAAAAACCTCGACCGGCGGTGGATTTTTCTGCTGATGTTTCTGGCGGTGTCGCTGCCGCAGTTGTTTGGCGTGTCGTTTCCTGAACGCCCGTCGCGGAAGGTGCTCGACGTGTTCGACGCGATCGACGGCCTGGCCGAAGGTTCGCGGGTGCTGATGGCGTTCGACTTCGACCCCGCCAGCGAGGGCGAGCTGTCGCCGATGGCCTCGGCGTTTACCCGGCATTGCTGCGAGAAGAAGCTCAAGCTGTACTTCATGACCCTCTGGGAGCGCGGCCCCCCCATGGTGCAAAAGGCGCTCGACATTATCGCCAGCGAGCACCCGTCGATGACCTACGGAACCGACTTCGTCAACCTGGGTTTCAAACCCGGCCTCGAAGGCGTGATTCGCAATGCGTTCAGCAACCTGCACGTCGATTTCAAAACCGACCAGGCCGGCAACAGCCTGCATGACATCGCGCTCACCCGCGAGTTGAAAAGTCTGCGCGAAATGGACCTGCTGATTTGCATCGGCTCGGGTTCGCCCGGCCCCAAGGAATGGGTGCAGTACGGCGCCGCCCCCAACGCCATGCGCATGGTCGCCGGCGTGACGGGCGTGCAGGCTCCGCAGTTGCTGCCCTACGTGCCGCGGCAGTTGGTCGGATTGCTGGCGGCGATCAAATCGGCCGCCGAATACGAGCAGGCCCTGATTGACCGCTACCCGCAACTGGCCCGCGTCGACCAGGCCAAGGAAGGGCTGCGGCGAATGGGGCCGCAACTCGTGGCCCACGTGCTGATGGTGTTGCTGATCGTGTCGGGCAACCTGGTTTACTTCTTGGGCGGGCAATCGGGAGATGCACCATGAATCGCAACACCGTCGTGTGGGTTGTCGTCTTTGGCCTGGGAGCGGCCGGCCTGGCCTGGCGTGCCGCAGGCACGGGCATGGGCAGCCAGTATGTGCGCGCGATCGAAGTGCACGCCGCATCGAAGACCGGCCAACAATTCACCTGGACGCGCTACGACGACGCTTTTCCCAAGGACCGCGGCCAGCCCGATGTGGCGCTCAGCACGCCGCGAACCCTGGGCGTGTGGGTCGCCGCCCTGATGACGCTGGGGGCGTTTTCGTTTCTGTTCGGCGACAACCCGCTGTTCAAGCTGACGCAGGCGATCGTCATCGGCACATCGGCCGGTTTCGCCGTGTGCGTCGGCTTCTGGTCGACCGTCGTGCCCATGCTGATGGGCCGGCTGCACCCCGAGTTCGTGCGGAGCTGGGCGGCGCCCGGCATGCCGCCCGACCAGCAAACCGAATGGATCGCGCTCGTGCCGCTGGCGCTGTGCCTGATGCTGTTGTGGCGGCTGGCGCCGTGGGGCGGGTGGATCTCGCGCTGGCCGCTGGCGTTTTTCATCGGGCTGACCGCCGGCCTGCGGCTGGTGACGTTTTTCAAGGCCGACTTCGTCGATCAGGTCGCGAATACCATTCTGCCGCTGGCCGTCATGGCTGACGGCCGCTTTGACCCGTGGGCCACGCTGAAAAACCTGGCGGTTCTGGCGGCGGTTTTGGCGACATTGGCCTACTTCCTGTTTTCGGTCGAACACGCCGGGGCCATGGGCCGTGCGGCCCGGTTGGGAATTTGCGTGCTCATGATCACGTTCGGCGCGAGCTTCAGCCTGACGGTCATGGGCCGCATTTCGATGCTCGCGGCCCGATTGCAGTTTCTGTTTGACGACTGGCTGTGGCTGATCGACCCGCTGAACCGTCGCACCGGCCTGTAGTTTTCGCCGCGATCGGCCGCCGCGGCCCAACGGCGGTGGCGTTGGCTTTTTTCAGGAACATCATGCGCAAACTTGAAGGAAAAGTTGCAGTCATTACCGGGGGCAACCAGGGCATTGGCAAAGGCATTGCCCGCCTGTTTGGAGCCGAAGGGTGCCGGTTGGCGCTGTGCGCCCGCAACGCGGCGCGGCTCGCCGCGACGGCCGCTGAATTGGAATCGCAGGGCGCCGAAGTGCTGGCGGCACCGGTCGATGTCGCCGACGAAGCGGCGGTCGAGCGGTTTTTCGACGCCATTGTCGCCCGCTATGGCCGGGTCGACCTGCTGGTGAACAATGCGGGGGCGTTCGACGGCGGGCGACTCGATGAGCTGCCGCTGGCCGCGTGGAACAACGTGATCGGCGCCTGCCTGACCGGCGCATTTTTGTGCAGTCGCCGGGCGTTTGCCCTGATGAAAGACGCGGGCGGGGGCAGGATCATCAACATCGGGTCGATTTCGGCGCAGCGCCCGCGGGCCGGCAGCGCGGCCTACGCCGCCGCCAAATTCGGCGTGTGGGGGCTGACCCAGGCGACGGCGCTCGACGGGCGGCCGTTCGGCATCACGTGCAGTTGCCTGCACCCCGGCAACGTGGCCGTCGAACGCCGCGCGAATACGAATCAGGAATCAGACGACGAACCGATGATGAGCGTCGAAACGATTGCTGAGGCGGCGCTGGCCATGGCGGCCCTGCCCCCGCACGTCAACATGCTCGAAGCGATCGTGCTGCCCGCGCAGCAGTTGTACCTGGGCCGCGGCTGATGCCGAGCCGCGCGCTTCGCGGGCGGCGGGCGGGGCTGAGCGTGGTTCAGCACCAGCGGGGCTTGTCGACCAGCGTGGCCGGTTCGCGCCCGCTGATGAAGCGGCGGATGTTGTCGAGCAGGGTTTCGAGGTGCCGTTCGGCGATGCGCGGCGAATTGCCGGCCACGTGCGGCGTGATGATCACGTTGGGCATGGCCCACAGCGGGTGGTCGGCCGGCAGGGGTTCGATTTCAAACACATCGAGCCCCGCGCCGGCAATCTCGCCCGCGGCGAGCGCAGCGGTCAGGTCGGCCAGATCGACCACGCCGCCGCGGCCGATGTTAATGAAGCAGGCCGTCGGCCGCATCTGGCGAAATTGCTCGCGGCGAAAGAGTTTATAGGTTTCAGGAGTGTGCGGTGCGGCGACGACGACGAAATCGCTGTTGGCGAGCAAATCGGGCAGGCGGGCGGGCCGCCAGATTTCAGCGATCACGCCCGGCAGCGCGGCGCGCACCGGGTCGACCCCGCACACCGTCATGCCAAACGCCGCGGTCCGCCGCGCGATTTCGCCGCCGATCTCGCCCACGCCCACCATCCCCAGCGTGCAATCGGCCAGATGCCGGTGGGCCCGGTCGAGCGGCGTGATTTCGCCGGGCCCGCCGCGAAAGTCGCTGCGGGCCGCCTCGCCGCCGGCGGGGTTCCAGGAACGCTGCATTTGCTGGCGAATATACTGGGGAAAGTTGCGGGCGAGGCAAATCACGAAGCCCATGACGTGGTCGGCAATCACGTCGGAAAACAGGCCGCGCATGTTGCTCAGGTGGCAGGAGTGCGCGATCAGCTCGGGGAACATGTAATGTTCCAGACTCGCCGTCGGTGCCTGCACCCAGCGCAAGCGGCGGGCGGCCTGCAACAGCTCAGGCGTGAGCTTGCCGAAGAAGGCGTCCGCCTCGACGATTTCGGCGCAGGCGGTGGGCGCATCGGACGCATTGACGACGCGCATCAGGCCGGCGGCGGCGCGAATTTTTTCGAGGCGGGCGTCGTCGACGGGGGGGTGAATAACGAGTTTCATGAGCAACGATCTCCCGTATCTGGCGCGGCCCGCGAGCCGCGCGCGATGAAACTGGAGGACCGCGCGCCCGGGCTGTCAAGGCTTCGCGCGATCCTGAAAATGCAGGCCGCAAGAATTCATTTTTCCCGCTTGCTCTTCGCGACAGAGTTGATAAGAATGAGCCACCGTAACGCATGTTGCAAGATGCAACCGGCAAAAGTTGAAATTGACCGGGTGTTTGCCCGGTTGCCATTCAGAACGGCTGGCGGGGCGCAAGTGCACGTTGGCCGTTGCCGGCGGCATTTTATCTGGCGAATGTCAGCACTATTGTCATCGAGGGGAAACCGAATGCAGGTCGTCTCACGCCGTGAAAACGAAAGCTTGATTATAGGCGAAGATATCGTGGTCACTGTGCTGAGTGTGCGCGAGTCGCAGGTGCGACTGGCAATTTCTTCACCGCGAAGCACCCCTTCGTATTGGGAACAAACGTTGCATTGGAGCGGTGCCGAACAAACGTCCGAACTGCAACTCAGCTCGATTTCATAACCCGGTTCCATTCTCGACGCGCTGCCGTGTGGCGCGTTGACTTCACGCGCGTTGCGTTCACTGCGGTAGCCGCGGCCCGTTCGATGCGCGTCGAGCCGTTTCCGTGGCCCTGCCCCCTAGATGCTGCCTCTGCATTGCGACCGGCGGCGTGCGCGGCGATCAGGCGCCGGGGGATCTGCCGTTGCCCATTCTGCGGGCGCAGCGTCTGCCGCGATACTGCCGCTTGCCCGGCGAGCCGGGTCGGTGGCCATTGCCGTGGAATTCGAGCAGGCCGTTGCCAGGCACGATTGCACGGGCCGAACGGGTTCGACTCGCTGTCTGTGCCTTCCGCCGTTCTGAGCCCCGCCCCGCTGTGGTAAAAATCTGTCGGCGCAGGGCAGCGCGTCAGGTGTGGCTGTGCGCGGCGTCGGGGTAGGTTCTGGCCCGGACTTCGGCAATGTACTCGGCGATGGCAGCCTGGGCCACACCGCGCAAGTCGGCAAACCGCTTTACAAAACTGGGCACCGGTTCAGGCGTCAACCCCAGCAGATCCTGCGTGACCAGCACCTGGCCGTCGCAATGCGGGCCGGCGCCGATGCCAATCGTGGGAATATCCAGTTCGGCCGTAATGGCCCGCGCCATTTCGACCGGAATGCACTCGAGCACGATTCCGAACGCCCCGGCGTCGCGGGCCGCACGGGCATCGGCCATGAGGCGGGCAGCATCGCGCTGAATTTTGTACCCGCCCAGTTTCAAAACCGATTGCGGTTTCAACCCGACGTGCGCCATGACGGGTATATCGGCCGCGGTGAGCGTGCGAATCGTTTCGGCCTGGTTCAGCCCGCCTTCGAGCTTGACCGCACTGGCCCCGGTGCGTTTCAAGATCCTGCCCGCGTTCCGCAAGGCCTGCTGCGGGCTGACGTGAAACGACAGAAATGGCAGATCGACGATGACCAGCGCCCGCCGCACGGCGCGGACCACCATTTCGGCGTGGTAAATCATTTGCGGCAGCGTAACGGAAATCGTCGTGGGTTTGCCCTGGACGACCATGCCCAGGCTATCGCCCACGAGAATCGCATCGATGCCCGCCGTATCGAGAATTCCTGCCCAGAGGTGGTCGTACCCGGTCAGCACGCACAACGGTTGCCGGCGTTTCTTCGCATCGACAAATCGGGGCACAGTCATGGGCGGGGCCGCGCGAGCGGCTGGACCGTTGGAGTTCGATTCCGGCATGAATTTCTCTCGATCGGCGAAGTTTTCCAGCGAAACCGGTCGCTGGCCCGTCAACGCTGCCTCCTATTGTGCCCCGCTGGCCTTGCGGCGAAAAGGCCGTTGTCATTTTTTTACCAATTCTCCTTGGCCAATGGAACCTTTGGGGTTATGCTGAAGTGCGCCGGCGGCCACTGCGGGCGCATCCTGATGTGTGCGGGGGGAAGCTCGGCAATGCACTTCTTCATGCAGGAGTTTCGACAATGACCAGCGCCCTCAATTGGCGAAGGCCGCGTTTGACGTCCAAGACCGCGGGCATGATCGGCGGTTTCGCTCTCGGCGTATTATTCGCCGCCAGTGGCTTTGCCGCCGAAGGCAAGGCGTCGCGCAAGCCGTCGAACGAAGCCCAGTACGTGACGGGCAAAGTCACAGGCGTCGAAAAGAAGGGCAAAGTCGCAACCGTCGCCATCGAAAAGGACGGCGGCGAGACAATGAGCCTCGAAATCACGAAGAAGGTCGACTTTGCGGTTGTGGGCCCCGGCAGCGCCGACCTGATTCGACCAAACTGTATGGTTTCGACGGAGGCGATCAAAGGGAACAACCAGACCCTGATGGGCAAAGACTTCATCATTTATGTCGGGCTCAATCCCTTGGCCCGCGCCGAACCTGACCCGAAGCGCGAAAACGTGTACCTGATTTGCGCTCAGGTCATTTCAGCCGATCAGGAGGCCATGGTCGTCAATCTGGGCGACCTGGGCCCGCAAAAACTCGCCTACGAACCCGATGCCGATATCACGTATACCGTACACTCCGGCGATCCGACGCTGGCAGCCGAAGGTTCCGAGATTGAAATTGAGGGCGCCCAGAAGGGTTCGAAATTCATCGCGTCGAAAGTGCGCGTCACGGTCAAGGAACCCTTAACCGCCGAAGTCGTCTACGCCAACGAGAAGGGCAAGACGGCCACCAAGAAGGGTGCGGCGTCTTCCAAAACGACAAAATCCAGGGCCGGCAAAACAAAAGACGATGCGGGTGACGGCGAAGGGGCGGAAACCACCGATCCGTTTGGCGTCAAAGAGCCGGGGGCAAAAAAGCCGGCCAAGGCGGTGAAGTCGAAAAAGAATGCTGAGGGCGTCGAAATGGAAGACCCCTTCGGTATTTCGGGCAAAAAGGACACCAAGAAGCCCAAGAAGGCGCCCGCCAAACCCGATACCGACGAGTGACGGGCCCGTCGACCACGTAGCGCCTGCCGAGCCGTTGACCAGAGCGAGGGCGGCTCGCGCCGAACTCTCTCATACCCCGCGCGCTGATTCAGCGTCCGCCGCGGCGATCGGTTCCGGCATGCCCGATCGCCGCCCGCGACAAGCGCAAGGTAATCGGCCGTCAAAGCGACCACGGCCCACGGCAGAATTGCCGGGTGTTGCCTGGGCGTTTCATTTTCATACACGCGATGGGTGCGACGGGGCGGGTGTGGCAAAATTCACGTCGAATTGCAACAGGTGAGCAATTTTGCGTCAGGTGCGCCGCAGGGCATGCACCACGTGCTGCGTGAAAAATCGGATCGCAACCAACTTCCCTGTATAGAGTTATAAACTGAATTCGGAATTACCCCCAAAATGGCACGCGTAATGCAATATCATTAATGCGTCAGGGAAATAAGCGTTGGCCCGCACTCGTTTTCCTGACTTTCAGGAAGCGTTTTAGGCGGTGATCGCCTGGAACGCTTCCTTTTTTTGTTGAGTGAATCGGGGTGCCGAGGGCTTTCTTTCTGACCGCGTGGGGCCGACTTCAACTGGTTCTGCGATTTTTCGAATGATTGGCCTCGCAAACGCGGCGAATGCACGCGCCCGCGATTTTCCAGGTCAATCGGCTGCTGTTGCAATGCAATCCGCGCGGGCCGATTGGGCAGTGGCACACTACTTACCGCGTCAATGGTTCGGTGCCTGCGTTCAAACGCCGATCGGCGTCGCAGATTTGACGCCTATCGTCGCGAATTGTGGAATCGACGCGAGCGGTGGCAGCTTGCACATTTCCCTTCAAACTCCTCGCTCGCCGAACGCTGCTTCGCAATGGGTGGCAGTTCCCGGTCTCACATCCAACGGAGCATGCTCCTGATCGCGCGCTGGAACGGCATTCAAAGGCGGCACCCGGTGCGGGGCTCCTGGAAAAACGATGTGACGGGTTGGGGGTCTGAAACGAACTGCATTGCCTCGAATTGAAAAACGGCCTGAACCAACTGTGGAGCAGCGACGACCGTGCCTTTGGCAATTATGCATCGATCGTGGGCTTTGAACGTCGTGCGCTGGTGACGTCGAACGCGGGCGAACTGGTGCTCTTCGACGCCTCTGCCGACAAGTTCTGCGAACTCGGCCGTTGCAGGGCCTTTGACGATGACGCCGGCGTATACTCGCACCCGGCCTTCGTTGGGCGGCAGATTTACATCAGGGGCAGCACGCATATTCGCTGCCTTGCACTGAAGCGCGAGTAACCCCGTGTTGCGCCCTCAGGCCAGCGTGTTGAGCGCTTGACCTGTGGAGAAACTCTGAAAGACATGTGGCAGGTTCGGCGCTCCGCTCGAAGAACTGCTCAGGGCCTGTTGCAGTTCGCTTTGAAACTGTTGCGAGTCGATGTTGTTCTGGGCGAGCAACGCCGCGAGCGTCATCGGTTGTGAGCCGGAACCCGATATGGCATCGTTCGAACTCGTCCCGCCACTCTGATGGCGATGGAAATGACCGCCTCCGTGGTGGCCATGAACGCCGCCAGCAAGTACCGGCGTGCCGGTTGCCGCCGTTGTCACGGGCGAAGACACGCCGTTTTGCTGAAGCGTCGCGTTAACAGCCTGTTCGACCTGCGGGTACAGACTGGCCGGGTTGCTGGTCGTGGCAGAAGATTGGCCTTGAAATACCGACTGTACGGCCGATTGCAATTGTTGCAACAACGTTGCATTGGCAGAGTTCGCCCCCGTGCTTCCAGAGAGCGTGACCGCAGAGCGAAAACGAAAAAAGGTAGCCGACCGGAAGAATAGGCGCTCGCCCGGAACTAGCCTCGAAAGGCCGAACCGGCTAAACCCCCAGTCGGGCTACCCTTTGGTGAAGATCCAAACCAAGCACTCCCGCACCAAACCAGGGACAGTGCCTGTGGAGGGTCTGCTCCGCCTCACGGTGTAAGCAAGTGGTATGCCAACCGATGTCGCCGTTACGACTTCCGAACTGCAACATATTAACCCAGATAAGGTTGTGAAAATTCAAACACATTCAGCCCGGTATGGCACGCCAGCGAATTGCACGGCGATTAGGCAGCGGCTGACTATTCATTCACCGGGCACGGACAGGCCGAATCACAGGTCGGCAGGATTCAATGCGCGTGAATTGGCAAACCGCGTCCGATATACTGCATTTTGCACGAATCGCGCAATTGGCGACCCATTATCTCATCCTCCGCTGGTGACCTCGATGAATCGAGCAAAGCCCCCCGCCGTTTTCCCTCGTCGAAGATCCGGGCCGGTTCACTCATGCGTCAAAATGGGCAGGATTGTCGTCGTAGTGCTTTGGTCGGCGGTTGTTCTTGGAAACCGGCCGCTGTCGGCCCAAACGACGCCGCACGGGCAAGATCGCCCGCCCGGGCCGCCGCTTTCGCCCGCCGAAGCGATTCAGAAAATGAAGGTTCCGGCGGGATTCAAGGTCGAACTGGTGGCCGCCGAACCCGACCTGGTGAACCCGGTCGCGATGACGTTCGACGAACGCGGGCGGATCTGGGTTGCCGAAAGCGTCGAATACCCGCGTTCGTCGCCGGGCGCGGGGCGCGACCGCATTAAAATCCTGGAGGATGTCGACGGCGATGGCGCGATCGATAAAACCACCATCTTTGCCGAGGGGCTGAACATTCCGTCGGGAATCGCGCTGGGTTACGGGGGAGTCTGGGTGGCAAACGCCCCTGACATCCTGTATCTGCAGGACACGAACCACGATGATCGGGCTGACCGCCGCGAAGTCGTGGTGACCGGCTTCGGGCGAACCGACACGCACGAACTGCCCAACTCGCTCACCTGGGGCCCCGATGGCTGGCTGTACGGGCTGAACGGGGTGTTCAATCAGAGCCACGTCACGTACCGGGGTCGCGAGTACGATTTCACGTGTGCGATGTTTCGCATTCACCCGCGAACGCGCGATTTCGAACTCTTCGCCCAAGGAACCAGCAACCCGTGGGGCATCGCCTGGGACGCCGAAGGCAGCGCCTTTGTCAGCGCTTGCGTGATCGACCACTTGTGGCACCTCGTCGAAACGGGCTACTACCACCGCCAGGGTGGCCCCTACCCGCCCCACACCTGGAAGATTGATTCGATCGTCAAGCACAAGCACCAGAAGGCGGCCTACTGCGGCCTGCATTTCTTCGACAGCGACGCCTACCCCTCCGAATACCGGGGCAAGCTCTACATGGGCAACCTTCACGGCAATTGCATCAATGTCGATTCGCTGCGACGCGACGGTTCGACCTACAGTGCCGCGGCTGAACCCGATTTTTTATCGGCCAACGATGCCTGGTTCATGCCGGTCGCGCAAAAGACCGGCCCCGACGGGTGCCTGTACGTGCTCGACTGGTATGACCAGTACCACTGCTATCAAGACGCCCGCCGCGACCCGGCGGGCATCGACCGGGCGAAGGGCCGGCTGTATCGCGTTCGATACCACGATTCGCCGCGTGCCGGGCGGTTTAACCTGGCGCTGGAAGCCGATGAACAACTGCTGGCGCGGCTGGCGGGCCCGAACATCTTTTTTCGCGAAATGTCGCAACGGCTGTTGCAGGAGCGCAACCTGACGGAAACGCGGGCCCGGTTGCACGAACTGGTGTTTGACGGAGGGGCGGCCCGAACCACACGCATGCATGCCCTGTGGTCGCTCGTCGGCGGCGGCCCGCTGGAGGTCGAATTTCATGAAAAGTTGCTGAAACATGCTGACCCGGCGTTTCGGGCCTGGGGCGTACGCGCCGCCGGAAACCAGGCTTCGCATGCACCGGCAATTCGCAACCGCGTGCTGGCGCTCGTGCACGACCCCACCCCCGATGTCAAACTCCAGGCCATCGTTGCCGCCCCCAAACTCGAAGGCTTGGCGTCGCTGCCCGTGTTGCTCGAAGCGCTTGAAAATTGCGGCAGCGACCGGCTGATTCCGCACATTGTGTGGCAGAACCTGCACCCGATGCTCGAAGACCGGTGCGAGCAGTTCCTGAACATCCTGCGCGAGAAAGACCTGCAAAAATCGCCCCAACTGGCCACGATTCTGCCACGTGCCATCGAGCGCATCCTTGACCGTCGCAACGCCGACCCCACCCCGGTCGCCATGTTGTTTGAACTCCTGGCCGATGGACCGAACGCCAATCCTGTCGGGGCCAATCAATGCCTCGAACTGCTGGCAGCGCGCGTCCAGTCGGGAGAACTGAAAGATCAGCCGCTGCGTGCGTTACAGACGCAATTGCAACCGCGGTTGTCGCCCCTTGTCGCCGGCAACGCGGCCCACCCCCTGCATTTCTCCGCCACTTTGCTGGCCGCCAGTTGGAAAAACCCCGCGGGGCTGGCGGCAGCCCGCGCGATTTTCGCTGCGACAGGGCCACCGCCCGAGCGGCGTCTGGCAGCATTGCGTGGCCTGGCTGCGGGCCAGGATGAAGCTTTGTACGATGCGGCAGGAGCGGTCTTGGCCGATCGGACCGGTTCGGTCGATTTTCGCGGGCGCGTGCTCGCCGCGCTGGGTGCGCTCGATTCACCGCGCGTCGCTGAAATCGTGCTGGCCCAATACAACACGCTGGAACTCGATCTGCAACCCCGAGCGATCGAGCTGCTCACGCAGCGCCCTGACTGGAGCCGGCAATTGCTCAAGGCGATCTCCACCCGGCAAGTCGCCGCGGCGGCACTCAATGCCAACCAGGTGCGCAAGTTGCTGGCCACGCGCGACGTCGAACTGCGGCAGCTCGTCGCAGCCGAATGGGGCATCGTTCGCGAACAGCGCAGCCCGGGTCGCGAGGCGGTCATCGCCGAAGTCCGCCGGCTGATTCGCCAGACCCCCGGCGATGCCTTGCGGGGGCAGGTGGTCTACAAAAAAGTATGCGGGCAGTGCCACAAAATCTACGGCGCCGGCGAAGAGGTCGGCCCCGACCTCACCAGCAACGGCCGGGCGTCATTCGAGCAGTTGCTGTCGAACGTGTTCGACCCCAACCTGGTGATCGGCGCGGCGTACCAGGCGCGAACCGTCGTTACGAACAGCGGCAAGGTTTTTTCAGGGCTGATCGCCGAAGAGACCGACCGGCGGATTGTGCTTAAGGTTCAGGGGGGCAAGCTCGAAACGATTCCTCGTGATGAAATCGAGGAAATGACGCGCAGTGAGCTGTCGCTCATGCCCGAAGGACTCGAAAAGCAGTTTTCTCGGCAGGAAACCGCCGACCTGTTTGCGTTTCTCACGCTCGATCGCGCGCCGGGCGACCCCGCGGCGCGGCAGATGCCGGGCGTACATGACATCGTGCCGCGTGAAACGACCGACCCCGCGCGATTCAACGACCTGGTAGCCGAGGTGGCCCCGGGGTTTGCCGTTGCGGCCGCGGGCGAAGGGGGGGTGGGTTTGCTCGCCGAACATTTCGGGCGGCGGGGCGTATTGCGCACACACCCCCTGCAACCGGGCCAGCCATGCACGCTGCAACGCACATTGACCGTTCCCGCGGGCAAGAAGACAAAGCTCTCGGCGGCAGTGGCCCATGACCGGCGCGGCGACTGGCAATTGATCGTGAAAGCAAACGGCCAAAAGTTGTACGATCAGGTGATTGGCGCCGCGACGACGAAGCAGGGTTGGGCCGACGTCGAACTCGATCTGACACCGTTGGCCGGCCGCGAAGTGACCCTGGAGTTGCAGAATTTTCCCAACAATTGGTCGTTTGAATTCGGCTACTGGGGGCGCGTCGAAGTCATTACTGAATGACGCCGGGTGTTCAGCCGTCGCCCGCGTCATCGCTGGCCGCAGCTTGGCCTGCCCGGGCCTGTTTCAGTTTCAACCGCAAGGTTTCGCGATGAATGCCCAGCCGTTTTGCGGCAGCCGCAAGGTTGTGGCCGCAATGTTCGAGTACGGCGTCGAACAGCGGCCGCTCGACGAGTTGCAGCAGCCGCTCGAACAGGTCTGATTTTTCGGCAGCGGTTGGCGGCTCGGCGAGAGCGGCTTGGGCCCATTCGCGAACGGCGTGGGAAATCGCGGCGCCCGCGGCGGGGCGCCGCGCCGCCGGCGGGAAATGTTCGGGGCGCAGAACTTCGCCGCGGGCGACCGCCGCGGCGCATTCGACCGCGTTTCTGAGTTCGCGAACGTTGCCTGGCCAAGGTCGGCGCAGGAGTTCGGCAATTGCCGCCGGCGAGAACGGTTCGCCGGCAATCGGTGCCCCCCCTCGCGCCAGGAAGTAGCGGGCCAACGGCAGGATATCTTCGCGCCGATCGCGCAGGGGCGGCAGGTGAATCGGAATTCCGCTCAGCCGGAAATACAGGTCTTCGCGAAACTGCCCGTGGGCGGTCAGGTCGGCCAAAGGCCGATTCGTTGCGGCAATCAGCCGCACGTCAATCGTCCGCGGGCGAACGTCGCCCACCGGCGCGATCTCGCGGTTTTCGAGAGCACGGAGCAGTTTCACCTGCAGAGGCAAGGGGGTGTCGGCGATTTCATCGAGCAGAATCACCCCTCCGGCGGCCAATTCAAATGCTCCCGCGCGGTCATGCGTCGCGCCCGTGAACGCACCCCTGACATGGCCAAACAGTTCGCCTTCGACCAGGTTGGGGTTCAGTGCCGCCAGGCAGATCGGAATGAACGGCCCGGCTTTTCGCCCGCCATGCTGATGAATCGACCGGGCGACGAGTTCCTTGCCAGTGCCGCTTTCGCCCGTGATCAACACCGGCAGGTCCACCGCCGCCGCCCACGCGATTTGCTTGAACACCCGTTGCATCGCGGGCGACGACCCCACGAGCGGAGAATCCGTCGAAACCAGGTCGCCCGGCTGTTCGGCGGGCGTGCATCGGCGGCTGTCGAGCGCGCGAGCGACGACCTGCTGCATCTGATCGAGGTCGAATGGCTTGGTCACGTATTCGAAGGCGTCCGTGGCGACCGCCTGCACCGCGCTGGCCAGCGTGCCAAACGCCGTCATGACGATGATCGGACAATCGCCCAGCCGCGCCCGCAGCGGCTGCATCGCCGCCAGGCCGTCGAGGCCCGGCAGCCGAACGTCGAGAATCACCACATCGGGGGCAAAGGCGGCGGCGCATTGCAGGGCTTCTTCAGCCGAAGCGGCAACGGCAACGGTATGGCCGTCGTCGGCCAGGGACTCACGCAGGCCCCAGCAAATCGCCGGTTCGTCGTCAACCACGAGGATCCGGCTCATGAATTCACCTCGGCAAGGTCGCCCACGGGCAGCGCGAGTGAAAACGTGGTTTTGCCGCCAGACCGGCTCCAGTCGAGCCGACCGCCATGATCGACCGCAACCTGGCGGGCCACCGCCAGCCCCAGGCCCACCCCTTCCGGCTTGCCGGTGACAAACGGGTCGAACAACGTTTCGGCCAGGTGCGGCGGCGGGCCGGGGCCGTCGTCGATCACTTCAAACGCCACTTCGGCAGGAGTGCGGTTTGTACGAAACGTCACCTTTCCCCCGCTCGCCGCTTCAATCGCGTTGAGCAGCAGGTTCAGTACGGCCCCGCGCAACTGGTCTTCGTCGCCGGTCAGGTCGCCCGGGTCACCCAAGGTTTCGGCGTCGATCGTCACGCGCAAATGTTGGCACACGGGTCGTATGAAGTCGAGCAGGTCGTGTACCATTTTTTGGACGGCAAACCGGCGGGCGACGGCCGCCGGTTCGCGGCCGGCGGCCAGAAACCGCCGAACCTGCTCTTCGGTCAGCACGAGTTGTTCGAGCGCCACGCGAACGCTTTCGTCGCCCGGCGCGGGGGTGCAGCGCCGCGCATGGATCTGCAGCGCCAACCGCGCCCCCGTTACCGCGTTGCGCAACTGGTGGGCCATGCCCCCGGCCAATTGGCCGAGCAGACGCTCACGCTCAAGCTGTATGATCTTTTCCGTGATCCGCCGCAATTGCCCGCACATCAGATTCACTCCCGACGCCAATTCGCGTATTTCATCCTGCGGCCCCGATAGCGGAATTTCCGTGAAATCGCCAGCGGCGATTCGCGCCGTGCGACGTTGCACGCGGCCGATCCGCTCACTGAACCGCTGGGCCAAATGCAACGATAACCCTCCGCCCAGGACAATCGTCCCCAGGCCAACGGCCAGCGGCGGCAACACCGCCTGCCAGCGCTCTTCGAGCCAATGGGCTTCGGGGTACAACACGACCAGCACCTGATTGGCATTGCTGGCGGCCGATCGGCGAATTGCCGCCGCCACATAGCGTACGCCGCCCAATGACACGATCGGCCGGGTTGAGCCTGGTACGAACGGGTAAGGCGGGGGATTGAGCAGCAAGGGATCAAGCGCATCGCCCGCGACCGGCAGCGTTGCCGCGGCGACTGTTCCTGACCTGGCCAGCAGCAGGTATTCGGCGCCCGACAGGCCTTTCATTCCGCGGAGCACGTTTTCCGTAAGCGGAAAATTGCCACCGATGAGCGTTTCGGCGATTTGCTCGAGGCGCTCGATGGTTTCCTGTTCACGACGGCGCGAAGCTAAAGCCGCCGAAAACAGGGCGTTCCCCAGCACGGCCGTCAGCAGCAACACTGCAAACGGCAGGAAAATCTGGTTGCGAATCGGCCAACGCAGTTGGGGCGGTGTCACCGGCATCAGGCGCTACTTCCTCGAATTTCGATCATCGTCCCTATTATGATCGACCGCGCCATTTTTTTCACGTCGGGTTTTCACGCGCGGGCAACGTCGATCTCCCCAAGCCACCGCGCCAATCGCATTGCGCCGCGCCGGGATGCGCACCGTGCGCCGACGCGATTCGCGTTGCGGCCGGCCGCGGCGGTCAATGCGAAACCGAGGCCGCGGCCTTTTCGCCGACGAGTCGATCGGCGGCGAACCGCGTCAGGGCGAACGGTTCGAGCCGAGGCGGCGTCTTGCCGGTGGCGATGAGTTCGGCCATGAGAAACCCCGATGCGGGCCCGGCCTTGAAGCCGTAGGTTCCCCAACCGACGGTCATGTAAAGCCCGCGCAGTTCCGGCGCTGCGCCCATGATGGGCGAGTAATCGGGCGTCATGTCGCACAGGCCGGCCCATTGCCTGAGCACGTGCACATTCGCCAGGCACGGAAACAGTTCCAGCAAATGCAGCGCGGCCCCTTCCAGAAAGCCCAGCGTGCCCCGCAGCGAATAGCTCGCGTAATCGTCCATTTCGGCCCCGAGCACGAGTTCGCCCCGGTCGGTTTGCGAGACGTACACATGCAAGGTCGAAGAGACAATGACCGCATTGAGGAACGGTTTAAGCGGCTCGGTCACGCAGGCTTGCAGCGGGTGCGTTTCAATGGGCAGCGGCACGCCGGCCATGCGGCTGATCGTGCTCGCGTAACCTGCGGTGGCATTGACGACCACCCGCGTCTTCACGCGGCCGCGGTTGGTCACAACGGCCTCGACCGCCCCGCCCCGGACTTCAATTCCCGTGACCTCGGTTTGCTGGTGCACCTGCCCCCCGCGGCGGTCGACGCCCCGCGCGTAGGCCCACACCACCGCATCATGGCGAATAATGCCCCCCGGCGGGTGGTACAGCGCTGCCAGAATGGGAAACCGGCAATGCCCGAACAAGTTGAGTTCGGGCACGAGTTCCTGAATTTCCTCAGGAAAAATCACGCGCGAGTCGACCTCCAGCCATTGATTCATATTGGCCCGTTCGACCAACCCCGAAACCCCCCGTTCATTGTGCGCCAGCGTCAAATGGCCATGCTGCGAAAACATGACGTTGAATTCGAGTTCGGCGGCTAGCTGCTCGTACAGCTTGACCGACAGATCGTAAAATGCAATTCCCTCGGGCGTGCGGTAATTCGAGCGCACAATGGCCGTATTGCGCCCCGACCCGCCGAACCCCACATATTTCGCCTCGAGCACAGCAACGTCGGTAATGCCCAACCGGGCCAGATAATACGCGGTCGCCAGCCCATGCACTCCGCCGCCAATGACGACCACGTCGTAACTGTCCTTGAGTTCGTGAGTGCGCCACATCGGTTCAGGCGACATCAGTTCAGGCTCCTTCCACCGCGGCGTGCCGCTGATAGTAATCGTCGCCCACGGGCGCCAGGTGAAACTCGCCGCCGGCGTCGAGCAGAACATCCCAGACGAACCGGGCCGAATCCGCGGCGAAATGCAGTTCGAACCGGTTCGCGATCCGCCCCAATACGGCTACGACCCCAAACAGTGGCCCCTGCAAGCATTTCCCGCACGGCAAGGACGATTCACGCAAATCGACGGTGGCGACCTTGTTCAACACAGTTTGTACGTCGGGCCCCCACAGCGCCAATGACGCCCAGCCGCCGGTCACGTCGAGCACCGTGTCCTCGGGCAGCGGCCCCCAATTGCCGAACAGCAGCGCCCGTTGGCTGTTCAGCCGGTAGACTTCGCCTCGGGTGCCCAGAAAGATCGTGCGCGGCGGCACGTCTTCGCCGCAAATCGACCGCAGCGCCGCGCCGGTTTCAGCCCCGTTGACTTCGCACACCGTTTGATGCGACCGATCGACAAGCACGTTCGCGCCATGAACCGGTTCGTGCGGATAGCGTGTGGCCACCAGCCAACCGCCCGCCGGAGAGATTACTGCCCCGCCCTGACGATGAACGTCCAGCAGCGGACCGCGCGCCAGCGGCAGCGGCAGTTTACGGGCGGTGGTCGTCGCGTGTAAAAAAATGTCCATGTGGCGTTGCAAAACCGTGGGGCTGTGGCGGGGAAATTGTCGGACGGTCAACTTCTGAGCTTGTCGCCCGCGGGGTCGTAAAACGGTGCATCGTGGACGACGGCGGCCAGCAGGCGGCCGTCGACTTGAATCTGAATCGTGTCGCCATTGCGCGCGATTGCCGCAGGAACCCAGGCCAACCCCACCGCCGCGCCGGCCGCCGGCGAATAGCCGCTGGACGTCACGCGGCCGCAGGGCCTGCCGTCGTGAATCACCAGCGACGACGGTTCGGGCGCGAAACCGTCGGGCATGCGAAACCCGACGAGCATTTGCCGCGGCCCGCGCCGCGCCGCGCGCTCGAGCGCCTGGCGGCCGATGAAATCAGGCTTTTCCAGCCGCACGACGAACGGCAAACCGGCTTCGAGCGGGTTCGACAGCGCGTCAGTGTCGATGCCCGGCAGCAGGTGTTTCTTTTCCAGCCGCAGCAACCGCTGGGCTTCGACGCCAAACGGTTGAATGCCCGCGTGGTGGCCCGCTTCAAGAACCGCCTCCCACACGGCCAAGCCGAACTGTGCCGGCACGTGGATTTCGTAACTGCACTCGCCAACGAACCCCAGCCGCAACACGACAGCCGGCACGCCGGCCACGATACATCGCGCGGCGGCGAGGTAAGGAAAGGCGGCGTTTGCCAGGTCGATGTCGGCCAGCGGCTGGAGGATTTCGCGGCTGCGGGGGCCAGCCAGGTTCATCGCGGCATAACTGCCCGAAACGTTCGTCATCCGCACGTCAAGCCCCGGGCGGGCCGCAAGCCACCAGCGAAACCAACTGTCGATCGCGGCGGCGTTGCCGGTGGTCGTCGTCAAAAAGAACTGATCGTCCTGCAACCGGCTGATTGTGCCGTCGTCGAGCAAAATGCCCGCCTCGTCGCACAGCACACCGTACCGCACGCGGCCCACGCTCAGGTTGGCAAACCGGTTGGGGTACATGAATTCGAAGAACTCCGCCGCACCGCGGCCCCGAAAGTCAAATTTGCCCAACGTCGAGGCGTCGATCAGGCCGGCGTGGCAGCGGACGGCGTCGTATTCCTGTTCGACCGACGAATACACGCGCGGGCGCTTCCAGTCGCCCGCGTCGGTCAGTTGGGCGCCGGCCCGCTCGTGCCAGTCGTGAATGGGGGTGCGGCGGACGAGCGCCAACCGCACGGCCCGCCCCGCCAGCAACCCCAGTGGCACCGGTTGTTCGGGCGGGCGGGCGGTCGTCACGCCGGTGTCGGCAATTGTGCGCCCGGTTTCGCGGGCGCACAGTGCGATCGCCGCGGCCTGACACATTTTTCCCTGGCAGGGCCCCATGCACACGGTCGAATACCGCTTGAGGGTTTCGATATTGGCGTACCCCTCGGCAACGGCGTCGCACAGATCCTGCTCGGTGACATCCTCGCACAGGCAGACAAACTTTTTCTTCGCGGGCGACTCGGCGACATATTGCGCCGCACAGGTGGCGCGGCGCGCCTGCCAGTCGTCGAGCCGGCGACGGGCGTCGGCAAGCAGGGCGGCCAGCGACACATCGTGCGGACGTACCGTCGCCGCGGCGGCAAGACCCGCCAGCCGCCCTTCGAGCGCTGCCGCGTGCGGGTCGTGCGTGCCGTTGACCGCGCCTGCCGAATGCATGCCCCGGGCGTACTGGACCACCACCGCGTGGTCGCATGCCGGGTCATACGTCAACTGGCAGCCGTTCTGATACAGCAACGCGCTCGCCGGTGTAAACCCAACCGCCTGGACAAGCCAGCGGCAGGCAATGCTCTGCGACGGTCCGCCCGCCAGCGGGGCAATTTCGACCCCGGCGACATGCCGGCTGCCCCGAACCGCAACGACGGTATGACCGCGAAAGACCGGAATATCGGCCGCGAACTCGGGGGGGCCGGGGCAAACGTCGACAATTGCGGCGACGGAGGTTCCCGCGGCAACCAGTTGGCGAGCTGCACGGTACCCCTGTGCGTTATCGGTGACGACAACCGCTGCCCCGGCGAATCGGCAGTGTTCAAGGTGCATCAGGCGCTGCACCGCGCTCGCCAGCAAAACGCCAGGGCGGTCGTTGTTTTCAAAGACGAGCGGGCGTTCCCAGCCACCCGTGGTGACGATGACCTGATTCGCCCTGAGTCGAATCAGGCGGTTTCCCTGGCGAATGCCGAGCAAGTTCTCCTCGTAACAACCGAACGCTGACGATGACGTCAGCACACGAACTCCCGCATGGTCGGTCGCCTGCCGCAACATACCGGCCCAGGCGTCTTGAGCCAGGTCAGGGTCGTGCCGCAGGTGACCGCCCAGTTCGGGCTGTTCGTCGATCAGCACGACGTCGGCTCCGGCATCGGCCGCGGCCAGGGCGGCGTGCAACCCGGCCCACCCCCCGCCGATGACGGCCACATCGGCAAAGAGGTTGAGCTTCTCGTATCGACCGCCGCTGTTGTGGCGATCGATGCGCCCCAGCCCGGCGATTTGACGAATGACCCGCTCCCAAATCGGCCAGGCGCGACGGGGCTTGTACATGCGCTTGTAATAAAACCCGACAGGCATGAAGGCTTGCAGGCGATCGAGAACGGCGAGCAAGTCGAACTTCGGCGAAGGCCAGGCGTTTTGCGATTCGACTTTCATGCCGGGTGCGGCAGGAGTGATGCAGATCCGCACGTTCGGTTCGCCATCGACCGTGCACAGGCAATTCGGGCACCGCCCCGAACAGCAGAACAGGCCGCGCGGGCGGTGGTATTTGAAACTTCGCGACAGGATGTGTTCGTCCTGCGCGTGCAGGGCCCCAGCCAACGTCTGCCCCACTGCCGACCGAACGGGGCGACCGTTGTACAGGAACTCAAACTGCCCGGCAGCGGCCGGGGCGTTGTGGTCAGTCACCCTCGGGCCTCCTGCGAGTCAGGCGTCTGGGCGGGTTGCATGACGTTGCTCCGCGTATCGCGGCTGGCAATGAACCACTGTTTGCACGCCGCCCGGTGAAACCACCATTCGCGTTGCACGCCGGCAATGTTCGGGCGGGTATACACGTATTCGGCCCACACGTGATCGCCCGCCGCGGGCTCGGGCCGCTCGCGCACGGCGCCGCCGAAATGAAACTCGCCCACGGGGCGGCAACCGCACTCGGGGCACTCGATCTGAAACGACATGACTTGCCGGCCTTCAGAAAAACGTAAGGTACTGCTGAACTTCCCAAGGGGTGACCTGCCGGTCGTACGATTCCCACTCGCGGCTTTTCAATTCGATGAATTCGCTGGCAATCACTCCCAGGCCGCTGCGAACCACCTCGTCATCACGCAATGCATTGAGCGCTTCGTGCAGCGACTGCGGCAGCAGGTGAATGCCCCGCTCAGAGATTTGCGCCAACGTCAGGTCGTACAGGTTGCCCAGGTTCGGCGGGCCCGGCTGCCGGGCGTATTCGATGCCGTCGAGACCGGCGGCAATGTAGGCGGCAAGCACGAGGTACGGGTTGCACCCGGCCGAAACGGTGCGGTCTTCGCAATGGCCGGGCCCGGCCGTGCGAATCATTTGCGTGCGGTTGTTGTCGCCATAGCTCGCAAAGGCGGGAACCCACGTGAACCCCGACCGCGTCGCCAGCAGGCCCCGCCCAATTTGCAATCGCTTGTAGCAATTGACCGTGGGGCTGGCGACCGCGCACAGCGCGCGGGCATGGTGCAGCACGCCGCCCAGAAAATGGTACGCCAGCGGCGACAGCCCCAGCCCCCGCGGGTCGGCGGCAGACAGAAACAGGTTGTCGCCGGTTGTGGCATCGGCCAAGTGAAAATGGACATGCAACCCGCTGCCTGTGCGGTCGGCAAACGGTTTGGCCATGTGCGTGGCAATGGCGCCATGCTGCGTTGCCAGTTGCCCAGCCGCCATACGGAAAAACGTGACGCGATCGGCCGTGGTGAGCGCATCGGCCCAGGTGAAGTTCACCTCGTATTGGCCGTTCGCATCTTCATGGTCGGCCTGATACGCGCCCCACCCGAGGCGGTTCAACCAGGCGAGGAGCTCCTGCAGGAACGGCATCGCCGGGGCCATGGCGCGATAATCGTAACACGGCTTGGCGAGAGTATCGGCCCCATCGGGAGACCACGGCGTAATCGTGCCGTCGGCGCCGCGCGTCACCAGAAAAAATTCGGGCTCCATCCCCACGTTGAACCGATACCCCTTGTCGGCGGCAACAGCGAGCATGCGCTGCAGATTCGTGCGCGCACACCAGGGATGCGGGCGATTGTCGACAAACAGATTCGCGGCGAAACGAGCGGTGGCGTGATCCCACGGCATGGGAGTATACGTGTCGGGGTCGATGCGAGCCATCAGGTCGTGCGAATGCGGGCCGTGGCCGACGCCCCACACGGCGCCGCCAGCGAAGCCGGCGCCGACGTCAAGCATGTCGTCGAGGCATTCGAGGGGAACCAGTTTTGCCTTGGCGGCCCCGTGAATATCGACAAACTGGACCAGCAAAAACCGGACGCCGTCTTCGGCGAGGCGCTTTCGAAGTTGCGCACGATCAGTCATCAGCCGACCCTTTGACCCTGGAGCTGCACAACACCGCATTTTTCCCGTGTGCACAGCATACCCGGTGCCGATCAAAATAGGCAACCGCCCCCCGGCCCGCTTGTGTCGCACGGGCGAGCCCGCTACCATCGAACTGCCAGCAGTGATTGACGGTCGATTGGGTTGCGGTTGAACATCATGCAGCGGCTTTGCAGATTATTCTGGTCAGGACGTGACACACTGCGTTGCGGGCGGGGCTGCCCCCTGCTGCTGTGTTGGCGTGATCGCGTAGCGGCCCGGCATGCCGCCACGGCCGCTCTTACGCTGCTGGCGTTCGTTGCCACGGCTTTCGGCCCGGCAGCGCTGCCTGCGCGCC
>JAJXXL010000117.1 GCA_021781115.1 Planctomycetota bacterium | reverse complement strand
CAAACATCAAGACTCAGTTGGGGCGAACGCTGGAACGAGGAACCATCACCGCCGCCGACCGTCCCTCGCTGGTACGGTCGGCCCAACTGCTGTTATTGACGGCATTCTGAACAACGCGCCGTGTTGTGGGGACGGCACGCTCATCGCGTTGAGGGCGACGGCTAACCGGGCGACCGCATCACTCCGTCCTGTTAACCGAAACCGGTCAGGCTGCGGTACAGCCCCGTGAAATGCGGCAATCCGGGTATCGTTTGCCCGGCCGGCACGCCGGGAGTTTTCCCTACGGCTTATCAGGAATTGGCATAACTCGCGCCGGATTGGCAAGTTGTAAGCAAATTGAAGTTCGTGCCGACAGGATGGCCCCTTTCGAGCCGGCAAGAGCGATCAGCCTCATTTTTCGAGCGCAGGCTGGACGATTCCTGATCATGGTGGGCGAGTTTTTCTGGTTCGAACGGAAACAGGAGTGTTCGCCTCACGCCAAGTCGCATTTACGGATGAGAATGCGACAAATCCCGCCTATCTCTCGATTGCCGGCTGGCGTATAATTCCTGCAAAATCACGGATGCAATGTGGGCCACCGTTGGCCCGCGACTCACGGAGGATGGTCCACATGAAGCGTCGCATGCTCAGGTTCGTGTGGGTGGGAAGTGCTGTGCTGCTTGGGGGGTGTATCACTCCTCAGAACACGCGACTTCCCACGCTGGCTTATGGCGACCCCCGGGCCGAATCGAACAGCTACATGTACCACGACCCGCTGGGTTATACTGAACCGGGTGGCAACAGTTCCGGTGCGCGGCCGCGGGGGTATGACGTGCCGCGAACCGAGGCCCGCCGAACAATGGACCACGCCAGCGATCCGACGCTCCCCTTCCCTCTGGGGGGTAGCAGCGACAGTTCATCGAACACGGCCCCCTCGGGCCGCAAGTACCAGCAGTCGGTCAGCCCCTGATCAGACCGTCGATGGGCTTCGGCTCGGGTTCCGACGCAGCGCGCGGGGGTTTGAGCGCTATGCGCCCATATCCTTTTTGGTGCGGCCCGGTATAATTTCCGGCGGCGACCCGGCAGCCCCCCTTTCTCGCGGCGCGCCACTCGCCCATCGAAATGGGAGGCTGCCCAATGGTTTACTCGGCCCGCGCTGTTTTGCCCCGCGCCCACCGTACCGTGTGCAGCGCATGGTTTGCGACACTGACCGACGGCCGGCTGATCAGCAACAAATCGGTGGGTGCTACGGCGGGGCCGGCATTGTCGAGATGCAGGAGCGCGGCTCGATGCGGCTTGCCGTTTACAATCGGGCTCATCCTGGCGCTGGCGTTAGAGGGGCTGGTTCCACGCCGCGCTGCAGCGCAATTCAACGTGGGCGGCGTGTACATTGATGGCGAGGGGATGCTGCACGAAACCGCCGTGGTCGACAAACCCGGCCGGGTCAAGGCGGCGCGAAACGCGGCCCGCGAGCTGTCGGACCAAATCGACGTCAATGTGAAAAGCGCGCTCCGCAAAGTTTCGCTGGCGCGGCTCGAAAAGGCGGTCGCCGCGTTGCATGCCGACGGCAAACCTGTGCCGGTCGAAATGCGATATTTAGCGGGACTGGAATCGGTGCGATATCTGTTTCTGTACCCGGCAGAAAATGACGTGGTCGTCGCCGGCCCCGCCGAAGCGTGGGAGCAACTACCTTCGGGCGACATTGTTGGTTGCATGTCAAAACACCCGGTGCTGCATCTCGACGATCTGGCCACCGCATTGCGATTTGCCTATTCGGCCAATGCGCGGCAGTTGTTTCTGGGGTGCTCGATCGAGCCCACCGATAGTGGCTTGCTGAAGTACCAGCAGTACATGCGGTCGGTGGGCGGCGCAATCGACGCCACACTGGTCGATGCGATCGGTCGCGGCATGGAGCAGGCGCTGGGCCCTCAGGCGGTGCGGCTGTACGGCGTCGAACCGACGAGCCGATTCGCGCTGAAGCTGGTCGCCTCCGATTACCGGCTCAAGCGAATTGCCATGGGCCTCGACGCTGCGCCCGTGAAGCGGCTGGCGAGCTACCTCGACCTGCTGGCCCGCCAGACCGGTTCGACGCCGCAATCGCAGCATCGGTTCTGGTTCGTGGGACACTACGACGCCATTCGGCATTCGCCCGACAAACTGGCGTTCGAGTTTGAAGGCCAGGGAGTGCGTGTGCAAACCGCCCCGAACTACCGATTTCAAAACGCGCCGGCGGGAATCAAACCGAGCAAAACGGCAGTCCAATTCGCCGACAATTTCACCCGGCAATTCCCTGCCGCGGCGGCCCGAGTGCCGGTATTAAATGAGTTGAAAAACCTGGTATCGCTGGCGCTGGCCGCCGTGCTGATTGAACAGCAAACGCACGCGGAAACGGGTGAAGCTCTGCCACCCGGCTGGCGTCCTGGGCACCTGCTCGATGCGGCTGCCTGCCCCATCGAACAATGTTCGCCGCCGAAACAAACGCCTACACTGGCCACGGTGCGGCGTACGGGAGAGGGCGGATGGATGTTTTCGGTGAGCGGTGGCGTAGAGATCAACCCGACGGAGCTGGCCAGCCCCGATCGTTTCAAGCTCGCTGACGACCCGAAGCTGACCACCCGCGAAGCCGCCAGCCGCCCCCCGCCTGACAACGACCGCTGGTGGTGGGACTGATGGCGCGGTCATTCGAGCCCGAAGACGGCGAGCAGGGCCGCCAGCGCCGGGCGCCCGCATTCGGGGGCCACGGCGGTGCTGATGCGCATTTCGCTGGTGCTGATCATCCGCACGTTGACGTCGGCATCAGCCAAGGCACGGAACATTTTCTCGCCAACACCCGTGTGGCTGCGCAAGCCAATACCCATGACCGACAGCTTGGCGATTTCCTTTTCGAAACTGATATCAGCGCCGGGCCAGGCTGCCGCCGTGCGCGTCAATTCGAGACTGCGTTCGAGCTCGGGGCGGGGCACGGTGAACGAAATCTGGGCGTGCCCGCTGTGACTGATGTTTTGCACGATCATGTCGACCATCACCCCGCCCTGGGCGTTGGCGGCGAAGACCTTGGCTGCAATGCCCGGCTGATCGGGCAGTTTGCGCAGCGTGACCAGCGATTGATCGGTATCAAGCTGGACCTCGCTGACGACGATGTCTTCCATGTTGGCCAGCCGGGCCACGATGTCGCGTTCGAGCTCGGCATGCGGTTGTTCGGCGGCATGACCAGCCGGTTGTTGCCCGACAACCGCCGCGGGCTGCGCCTGGTCGAGCTGAAAACCGGCATGGGCCACCGCGAGCGCGGCTTCGGCCTGGCCGCGATCGACCAGCACCGAAATTTTGATGTCGCTGGTGGTGATCATGTCAATGTTTATGCCGGCGGCCGCCAGCGAGGTGAACAACTGTGCCGCGACGCCCGTGTGGTGCGTCATGCCACTGCCCACGATCGACACCTTCGACAGATTCGTACCGTGCTGCACGCGGCCGGATCCCAGTTGCCGCACGGCTTCTTCGGCGGCGGTGAGAGTTTCGGCGAGTTCATCCTGCTGCACCGTGAACGAGACTTCGGCCAGTCCTGCGGCGCCGACATTTTGCACGACCATGTCGATCGGAATCTTGCGTTCGGCCATGCGGGTGAATATGGCGCTCATGACGCCAGGGCGGTCGGGAATGTCGCGGAGGCTGACGCGGGCCTCATTCCTGGCCAACGCAGCCCCGGTAGCAACGGCGGCCAATTGATCGCTGACATGTGCGATCAGCGTGCCCGCGCCGTCGGAATATGCCGGGCGCACAAGCACCGGCACGCGGTACTTCTTGGCAAACTCAATCGACCGCGAATGCATGACACCCGCGCCCAGGCTGGCCAGCTCCAGCATTTCCTCGTAGGCACTCCGCTCGATTTTGCGGGCGCTGGCCACGAGCCGCGGGTCGGTGGTAAACACCCCTTCGACATCGGTGTAAATCTCGCAAACCGACGCCTGCAACACGGCAGCGAGGGCCACGGCGGTTGTATCGCTGCCGCCGCGCCCGAGGGTGGTGATGTTGAATTCGTCGTCAATTCCCTGAAAGCCGGCCGCAATCACGACCTGCCCGGCAGCAAGGGCCTTGCGCATGCGGTCGGTCGAAATCGAACGGATGCGGGCCTTGGTGTGCGACGAGTCCGTGACGATGCCGATCTGGCCGCCCGTCATACTGATCGCCTGTTCGCCCAGCTTTTGCACGGCCATGGCCATGAGCGCGACCGACTCCTGCTCGCCGGTCGCCAGCAGCATGTCCATTTCACGGGCCGGCGGGTTGTCGGTGATTTCGCGGGCGAGGTCAATCAGCTCGTCGGTTTTGTGGCCGCGGGCGCTGACGACCACCACCACGCTGTTGCCCGCCTGTTTGGCGCGAACCACGCGCGCCGCCGCCGCGAGAATTTTTTCCGCCGTCGCGACGCTCGTTCCGCCGAATTTCTGTACAACGATCGACACAGTCATCACCTCATGCTGACCGGCCCCAGAGGCCGGCAATTCTCGCGACAGGAGCACGGCGCTGGTCGTCTCGCCCCGCTTGCCCGGCCATCGCGCACCGCGACACCGCTTCCAGCCGCAAAGCTTCCTTTACCGGTCAGTTTTTTAGCTGATCCTCGGAAAATAGCAAGCGACGCACGGGTGGCTCAAATCGCGGCCGCGCGCCACCCGCAGCAAAAAACCGGCGCCGCGCGGCGTTCCTCCGTGAACGGCCGGGCGGCGCCGGGTTGTATCGCAGTACAGGGCGGGTGGTCAGGCGGCAGCCTTGCCGCTTATCGGCAGAATGACCGGCTGGTTCGCCGCGCCACATGCCGCCATAAACTGCTCAAAGACCTGCATGTCCAGTGCCGAGGCCGATTCGTTTTCGGGGTGCCACTGAACGCCCAGGCAGTACCAGTCATCATCGACCGATTCGAACGCTTCGATGACACCGTCGGGGGCAGTGGCCGAAACGCGAAACAGTTTGGAGACCTGGTTCACGCCCTGGTGATGCTGACTGTTGACGCGAATTTCACCCGGGCCATAAATGGCGTCGACTCGCGTGCCGGGCACGATTTCAATGACGTGCCGCAACGTCGATTCGACCGGATCGAAGTGGTGCAGCGCCCGCGGGCAGTCTTCGGGCAGGTGCTGATGAATCGATCCGCCGCAAATCACGTTCAGCAACTGCATCCCCCCCCCAATGGCCAGGATCGGCATGCGCATTTCGACCGCAAGCTTGCACAGCCGGCGATCGAAGTCCTCGCGTCGCAGCGGCATCTGCCGTGTGGCAGGGTGCCGATCCATGCCCAGCCGAATCGGGTCGAGGTCTTGCGCACAGCCGGCCAGAATCAGGCCATCGAGCATCGTCAGAACCTGCTTCAGGTCGGCGTCGTCGGCCAGGGGCACGACCGGCACGGGCAACCCGCCCACCGCGGTAATCGAATCGTAATACCCGGTGTTGAACCAACTCAGCGCATTTGCGTCCTTACGCGCGGGGCGAAAATCTCCGTTGAAACCAATGCGGGGCTTGGCGGACATGGAGCTTCTCCGAATTCTAGCACATCCTGTGCAATGGAAGAGAGGGAGAGGCATTCTGCGGCGAAACAGGGCACGGCATGCAACCGACCGAAACCGGCGAGGGCGCTTTCCGGGAGCGGCGCTTTCATGAAAGCACACGGCTCAACGCTGGAAACTCGCAATGAGGGGAAGAGAGCAAGCGGCATAGAAATGCCCGTTTCCTTCCTTGGAAACCTCGGAACCGATCCATCGGAGCTACCGCGGGGGAGATACCCCACCGCACGAAACTGCCTGCTATAATCGCAACACACCTGATCAGGCCAGGCCGCCGGGTGTGCCGCTCAAACTGAACAGGTTTTAACGATTGCGGAGGCAGTCTGTCAAAGAAAGCCGACATTTTGTGGCGTCCTCTGCGAAAGACCACTGCGGGTTGTGTTCGCACCAATTTCTATAGAATCCCCCACATCCAAGACACATGCGGGTTTGCATCGCGGGGCGCTCTTCGCATAAGCTGACCGCTTGGTCAGGGTTCCACCGGGATTGTCTGCTGTTTTTTCCGCGTTTTCGAGGGTTTTCGAGCGATGTTGCAGTTTCCGCCGGTCGTAGAGCAATTGGCCGTCATCCGTCGCGGCGTCGAGAAGATCGTCCCCGAGCACGAGCTCGCTGCGCGGCTCGAACAAAGTCGAGTTTCCGGTACGCCTTTGCGGATCAAATACGGCATCGACCCGACGGGCATTGACGTGCATCTGGGGCACACGGTACCACTGCGAAAACTCCGCCAGTTTCAACACCTGGGGCATCAGGCGGTCATCATCATCGGCAATTACACGGCCCTGGTTGGCGACCCCAGTGGTCGCGATCAGGCTCGCGCCCGGCTGACACAACAGCAGGTCGAAGCCAATGCCGTCGATTACCTGAACCAGGTGGGCAAGGTGATCGACCTCGGGCGCGCTGAAGTCATTCGCAATGGTGACTGGTTTGGGGCGATGAGCTTTCTTGACGTACTCGAACTGTGCGGCAAAGTGACTGTCGCCCAACTCCTGACGCGTGAAGATTTCGCGAAACGGTACCAGGCCGAACAGCCGATTTTTCTGCACGAATGCCTGTACCCCGTCATGCAAGCCTGGGATTCCGTTCGTGTGCGGGCCGACGTCGAACTCGGCGGCACCGAACAGCTTTACAGCTTCATGCTGGCCCGCGATCTGCAACGCGACCAGAACCTGCCGCAACAAATCGGCGTCATGTCGCCAATTCTCGTGGGGACCGACGGAACCCGGCGGATGGGCAAAAGCTTGGGCAACTATATTGGCGTCGGCGAACCACCGTTTGAAATGATCAAGAAGTTCATGCAACTGCCCGATGCCGTTATGCGGATGTATTTTGAACTGCTGACGGAATTGCCGCTCGAGCAGGTCGAATCGCTGCTGGCCGGCCACCCCAAAGACGCCAAAATCGCCCTGGCACAAGCCGTTATTGACGAGTACCACGCCCAGGGAGCAGGCGCCGCAGCCGCGGCCCAGTGGCAACGTGAAATCGGTGAACGCGCCTTGCCAGCCGACATTGCCGCGGTGAGTATTTCGCGGCGGGAACTGCACGAGGGTACGATTCCTGCGGCCCGGTTGCTGGTTTTGGTCGGGTTGTGCCCGACGACTAGCGAAGCCCGCCGCGCCATCGCCCAAGGGGGCGCCTACCTGGGTGAACAGAAGGATCGTATTGCCAGCCACGAAACGCCAGTCGCTGTCAAACCGGGGTTATTGATTTTCGTGGGAAAAAAGCGCGTCGTGCGGGTCGAGCTGACCGCCGATTGATTCCGCGAAATGCCTCCGGCCGGCGGAATTCATCGACAAATCAGCGTGCGCGAAAAAAAGGCAGTTGACGTGCCTGTTTGTCCCGCGACATAATGAAGGATCGTCATCGCCGACAAACGCTCGAATTCTCGGCAGCATCGACCAGGTGGCCCCGGTGTTGTGCCCGCACAAATTCGACGTGACGCGCCCCACCCAATGTTGGTTATGCACCAAAGCATGCGTCCTGCAAGGGAGGGTGACGAGACGCGACATTCTCGCGCAATTTGAGATTTCGGTGCCTTGTCGCCGCCCCCACCGGTTTTTCTGGTGCGGCGAATCGGTGTCTGCAAATCCAGCAATCGATTGCCGCGTTTTGTGAGCCTGCCTGAACGCCCCCCCCAACCGCATCCATACGTCGGCCAAACGCGATGAGCATTCAATCTGCCGGGGTGAAACCGTTACGCACTGAACCGCCGAGAATGACGCCCGCTTCCGACGAACCGGTACCGCCGAATGGCACCCCGCCGCGCAAACCCCGCAGGTGGTTGCGCGTGGCCGTGATGTGCTTGATTTGCGGGGCGGCGTACGGAGCCGCACCGTATTACGTGCCGCACGTGCAGTCACTGTTCAAATCGTTGACAGGCGGCACACCGGCGGCTGCGCGGCCGGCTGCGCGGCCGGTGCCGGTAGTGACTGGTGCGGCTCGGCTGGGCGATATGAACTTGTACCTGAACGGGCTGGGGTCGGTTACGGCGTTTTACTCAGTCACGGTACGCAGCCGCGTCGACGGCGAACTGGTCAAAGTGCTGTTTCAAGAGGGGCAAATGGTGCACGCAAACGACCTGATCGCCGAAATCGACCCGCGGCCGTTCGAAGCACAACTCACACAGGCCAAAGGGCAGCTCATCAAGGATGAAGCGGCGTTATGGGCAGCAGACCTCGATTTGAAACGCTACACAGTCCTCCGGGCGAAAGGCGCGATCACCCAGCAGGATCTCGACGCCCAGACCGCGCTCGTCAAGCAGGACGAAGGCGCCATCAAGGTCGACCAGGGCCAAATCGCCAATGTCGAATTGCAACTCACGTATTCGCACATTACGGCGCCAATCAGCGGACGAATCGGGTTGCGACTGGTCGACCCGGGCAACATGGTGCACGCGACGGACACGACGGGGTTGGCGGTCATTACGCAGCTACAGCCGATTGCCCTTGTGTTTACGATTCCGCAAGACGACATCTCACGCGTGCAACTGCCGCTGCGGGCTGGCAAGGAACTCGTTGTCGAAGCCTGGGACCGCGGCCTGAAAACCCGGCTCGCCGTGGGCAAACTGCTGGCGCTCGATAACCAGGTCGACCAGACAACCGGCACCGTGCGGCTCAAGGCAGTTTTTGAAAATCACGACGAAATGCTGTTTCCCAACCAGTTCGTCAATGCCAGAATGCTGGTCGACGCCCGGCATGACGTGGTCATTGCACCGGCCGCGGCAATTCAACGCGGTCCCGATTCGTTTTTCGTGTATGTTGTCACCAAGGATTCCACAGCCGAGCTTCGAAAAGTCACCGTCGGTCCGTCGGAAGGTGTCGAAACGACCGTCGAAACTGGCCTGAGCGCGGGTGAAATTGTCGTCACCGACGGCGTCGACAAACTGCAACCGGGGGCACAGGTCATCACCCGTGAGCCCGCTACGCCGGGGCGGCCGGGGGCCGAAAAGCCGGCGGGCAAGCCCGCCCTCGAACGCGATACGCCGCCCGCCAGGGAGAAGCCCTGATGAGCCCATCGCGGCCATTCATTTTGCGGCCGGTCGCGACGGTGCTGTTCATGGCGGCCATTCTGCTCGCGGGCGGGGTGGCCTATTACCAGTTGCCCGTGTCGGCGCTGCCGCAGGTCGATTACACCACGATTCAAGTGCTGACCTTCTATCCGGGCGCCAGCCCCGAGGTCATGGCCTCGTCGGTGACTGCACCGCTTGAACGGCAGTTCGGGCAGGTTCCGGGCCTCGCCCAGATGACCTCAAGCAGCTCCGAAGGCAGTTCGATCATTACGCTGCGGTTCATTCTTGAGTTGAGCATTGAAGTCGCCGAGCAGCGCGTGCAGGCGGCGATTAACGCCGCTGCCACGTTTCTGCCCCGCGACCTGCCCAACCCTCCGATTTACACCAAGACCAACCCGGCGGATGCGCCGATCCTGACGCTGGCGATCAGCTCCCTTTCGTTGCCACTGATCAAGGTGCAAGACCTCGCCGACACCCGCATGGCGCAAAAAATCTCGCAGCTTTCAGGGGTCGGGCTGGTGAGTATCAGCGGCGGGCAGAAGCCGTCAATTCGCATCCAGGCCAACCCGGCGGCGCTCACGACGCTGGGCATGAACCTCGAAGACCTGCGGGTGGCACTCACCCAGGCCAGCGTTAACCAGGCCAAGGGCAGCTTTGACGGTGCGCGGCAGGCCTACGCCATTGGGGCCAATGACCAGTTGCTCACAAGCGAGCAATATCGCCGCATCATCATTGCCTACCGCAACGGGGCGCCGGTGCAACTCTCTGACGTGGCCGACGTCATCGATGGCGCCGAAAACCTGCGCCAAGCCGCGTGGATGAACGACACCCCGGCCCTGATCATGAACATCCAGCGGCAACCCGGTGCGAACGTGATCGAGGTCGTCGATCGCATCAAGGACCTGCTGCCACAGCTTGCGGCAACGCTGCCCGCGTCAATCAAAATTGACATTCTGACCGACCGCAGCCTGACGATTCGGGCCTCGGTCAAAGATGTACAATGGGAACTGATGTTTACCATTGTGCTCGTGGTGCTTGTCATTTTCGTGTTCCTGCGCAACGTGCGGGCCACAATCATTCCCAGCGTGGCCGTGCCGTTGTCGATCGTCGGCACGTTCGCTGTGATGTATATGCTCGACTACAGCCTGAACAATCTGTCACTGATGGCGCTGACAATTTCAACGGGGTTCGTCGTCGACGACGCGATCGTCATGATCGAGAACATCATGCGGTATATCGAAGACGGTGAAACCCCGCTGGCGGCGGCGCTCAAGGGGTCAGAACAAATCGGGTTTACCATCGTCTCGCTGAGCGTGTCGCTGATCGCCGTGCTGATTCCGCTGTTGTTCATGGGCGACATCGTGGGCCGCCTGTTTCGCGAATTCGCCGTCACCTTGAGCGCCACGATCGTCATATCCGCCGTCGTTTCGCTGACACTGACGCCGATGATGTGCGCAAAAACGCTGCATCACGAAACACCCGGCACCCACTCCTGGCTGTTTCGCAAGTCAGAAACCGCCTTCGACGCCGTGATTCGCTGGTACGGGGCCACACTAACGGTCGTGCTGCGGCACCAGACTCTGACACAGTTCGTGGCGCTCGCCACGCTCGTGGGCACCGTATACCTGTACATCAGCGTGCCCAAGGGTTTTTTTCCCGTGCAGGACACGGGCGTGATTCTGGGAATTTCCGAGGCGCCGCAGGATGTCTCGTTCGCCGCCATGGCCGAACGCCAGCAGGCGCTGAACCGGGTGGTCTTGCAGGACCCGGCCGTGGCCAGCCTGTCGTCATTCATCGGCATCGATGGCGTGAATACGACGATTAACAGCGGGCGGATCCTGATCAACCTGAAAACGCTCGACGAACGAAACCTCGATGCGAGTTCGGTGATTCGCCGCCTGCAGCCCCAATTGGCCAAAGTCGCGGGAATCACCCTGTTCATGCAGCCGGTACAGGATTTGTCGGTCGAAACCCGCGTCAGCCGCACTCAATACCAGTACAGCCTCGAAGACCCCGACGCCCGCGAGTTGAACGAATGGGCCCCGCGCTTCGTCGAAAAACTGCGCCGTCTGCCGCAGTTGCGCGATGTGGCTTCAGACCAGCAAACCGAAGGCCGCGAAACTCGCGTGGTGATTGACCGCGATACGGCATCGCGGCTGGCCATATCGCCGCAAATGATTGACGATGCACTGTACGACGCCTACGGTCAGCGGCAGATTTCAATTATGTTCACCCAATTGAACCAATACCGCGTTGTGCTCGAGGTCAAACCCGAATTTCGCAAAAGCCCGCGCGACCTGCAGGAAATCTACATTCGCCCGGCCGGGGGCGGCAAGACGCCGCTGAGCGCATTCACACGGCTCGAAGAAAATCGCGTTCCCCTGGTGGTGAACCATCAGGGGCAATTTCCCGTCGTAACAGTGTCCTTTAACCTTGCGCCGGGCGGTTCGCTGGGCGAAGCCGTCGAGGCGATTCACCAGGTCCGCGAGGAAATCGGCCTGCCCCGTAGCATTCAGGCGGGGTTTCAGGGTACGGCCGAGGCGTTTCAGGCATCGCTCAAAAACGAGCCGTTGCTGATCCTGGCCGCACTTGTGACGGTTTACATCGTGCTGGGCGTGCTGTACGAAAGCTACGTTCACCCGATCACAATCCTGTCGACCCTGCCCTCGGCCGGAGTTGGCGCGCTCGTGGCGCTGTTGTTGTGCCGGACGGATCTGAGCGTGATTGCCCTGATCGGCATCATCCTGTTGATTGGGATCGTTAAAAAAAATGCGATCATGATGATCGACTTCGCCCTTGAAGCCGAACGCCAAGATGGCAAACCGCCTCATGCCGCAATTTACGAAGCCTGCCTGCTGCGCTTTCGCCCGATCATGATGACGACCATGGCAGCGCTGCTCGGCGCTGTGCCGCTGGCGTTCGGTGGAGGCGTGGGTTCTGAACTCCGCCGGCCGCTGGGAATCACCATTATTGGCGGGCTCATCTTCAGCCAGGTGCTCACGCTGTACACAACGCCCGTCACGTATCTCGCGTTCGACCGATTGGCGCGACGGTTCGGGCGGCGCACGTCGGGCGGACCTGTTCTCGAACCACTCGACCCGGAGGGGGCATGAGCCTTTCAACCCCCTTCATTCATCGCCCCGTGGGCACAACACTGCTCACAATCGCCGTGACGCTCGCCGGTGCGCTGGGCTACACGCTGCTGCCGGTTTCGCCCTTGCCACAGGTCGATTTTCCTACGATTCAGGTGACGGCTCAACTGCCGGGCGCCAGCCCCGAAACCATGGCCTCGGCCGTGGCAACGCCGCTCGAACGGCAGTTCGGGCGCATCGCTGGCATTACCGAAATGACATCGGCCAGCACTTTGGGGCTGACCAACATCGTCATGCAGTTCGACCTGAATCGCGACAGCGATGCCGCAGGCCGCGAAGTCCAGGCGGCGATAAACGCGGCCCGTGGGCGCTTGCCCCCAAACCTGCCCAGCAACCCCACCTATCGCAAGGTCAACCCGGCCGATGCACCGGTCATCATCCTGGCGCTCACGTCAGACACCTACACGAAACCGCAAATGTACGACGCGGCGTCGACCATTCTGCAGCAGAAACTTTCCCAGGTCAGCGGCGTGGGGCTGGTGTACGTCAGCGGCGGTTCGCCGCCGGCCGTGCGAGTCGACGTGAACCCAACGGTTCTGAACCATTTCGGTCTGGGGCTTGACGATGTGCGGACGGCGCTCGGCAATGCAAACACCAATCGCCCCAAGGGGGTCATTGAAGATGAAACGCGATCGTGGTCGATCGGCACGACCGATCAGTTGCTCGCGGCGCGCGAGTACGAGCCGGTGATTGTGGCGTATCGCAATGGCGCTCCCGTACGAGTCGCCGATGTGGCCAAAGTTGCCGACTCGGTCGAAGACATTCGCAACGCCGGCATCTCGAACGGCAAGCCCACGATCATGGTCATCGTGTTTCGCCAGCCGGGGGCGAACATCATTGACACCGTCGACCGCATTTTGGCGTTGTTGCCGCAACTCGAGGCGGCGATTCCGGCCGACATCGAGCTTTCGGTCGCGCTCGACCGCACAACAACGATTCGGGCGTCAGTCGCTGACGTGCAGTTCACGCTCGTCATCTCGGTCTTGCTCGTGGTGCTGGTCGTGTTTCTGTTTCTCAAAAGCCCGCAGGCGACGTTCATACCCAGCATCGCGGTGCCGGTGTCGCTGATCGGGGCGTTCGGTGTGATGTACCTGGCCGGGTACAGCCTCGACAACTTGTCGCTCATGGCCCTGGCCATCGCTACGGGGTTTGTCGTCGACGATGCAATCGTGGTCATCGAAAACATTGCGCGGCACCTCGAAGCCGGGGCCACGCCGCTGAAGGCCGCTTTGCAGGGCGCGCAGGAAATCGGTTTCACGGTGCTGTCGATCAGCGTGTCGCTTGTGGCGGTGTTTATTCCGATTCTGCTGATGGGCGGCATCGTGGGTCGGCTGTTTCGAGAATTTGCCGTCACGCTGTCGGTCGCGATTGCCGTGTCGCTCGTCGTGTCGCTCACGACGACGCCCATGATGTGCGCCAAACTGCTCAAGCCGCATTCCGGGCAGCAACACGGCGCGTGGTTTCGCGCCGGAGAATGGATGTTTGAACAGGTGTTGCGACTGTACGAGGCGACGCTCCGTGGCGTACTGCGGCATCAGCGCACGACCTTATTCGTTACGCTGTCGACGATCGGATTCACGATTTACCTGTATGTCATCATCCCCAAGGGGTTCTTCCCACAGCAGGACACGGGGCGGCTGGTGGGCAACATTCTCGCCGACCAGGACACGTCCTTTCAGGCCATGGAACGCTACCTGCATCGTTTTTCGAGAATCGTCAGCGAAGATTCTGCCGTAACCGGAGTGATTGCGTTCATTGGCGGTGCCAACGGCGGCGCCACGAATTCGGCCCGCATGTTTGTCACGCTGGCCCCGCTCGAGATCCGCCAACAGAGTGCCGACCAGGTCATTACGCGCATTCGCGGCGTGGCTTCGCGCGTGCCGGGGGCGAGCCTGTTTATGCAATCGGTGCAGGATCTGCGAGTCGGCGGCAGGGTGTCGAGCGCCCAATACCAGTTCACCTTACAGGGCGACAACCTTGAAGACCTGACCGACTGGGGTCCCAAAGTGCTCCGAGAAATGCGCAAATTGCCGACAATTGTCGATGTCAACACCGACCAGCAAAATCGCGGGTTGCAGGCGGCCGTCACGATCGACCGCTTCGCCGCGGCCAGGCTGGGCATCACCACACAAATGATCGACGATGCGCTGTACGATGCCTTTGGGCAGCGGTTCGTCTCAACGATGTACAAGCCGCTGAATCAATACCACGTCGTGCTCGAAGTCGAACCCGATTTCTGGCAGCACCCACGGTCGCTCGCCGCGATTTACCTGCGCGGGCGAAATGATGAGCAGATTCCGCTTAGCGCTTTTTGCGAGTATTCTTCGAGCCGCACGCCACTGGCAGTCAATCACTCTGGTCAGTTTCCATCGGTCACGATTTCGTTCAATCTGGCGCCCAATGTGGCGCTCAGCGAAGCAGTTGGGCAAATTGACGGTTCGCTGCTGCGCATCGGCCTGCCTGATACGATCCACGGCAGCTTCGCGGGCACCGCCAAGGCGTTTCAAGAGTCGCTGCGCAACGAGCCACTGCTCATTCTCGCCGCCCTCGTCACCGTCTATATCGTGCTCGGCATCTTGTACGAAAGCTACATTCACCCGATTACAATTCTTTCGACCTTGCCCTCGGCCGGCGTGGGTGCGCTGTTGGCGCTCATGTACTGCCGAACCGAACTGAACGTCATGGCCCTGATCGGAATTCTGCTGCTGATCGGCATTGTAAAGAAAAACGCCATCATGATGATCGACTTCGCACTCGAGGCCGAACGCCGCGAAGGCAAAACTCCTGAGACCGCCATCTTTGAGGCGTGTGTGCTGCGTTTTCGCCCCATTACGATGACCACCATGGCGGCCCTGTTCGGCGGCCTGCCCCTCGCACTGGGAACAGGCGTCGGCTCTGAACTCCGCCGCCCGATGGGCATTGCCATCGTGGGCGGGCTCGCGTTCAGCCAGATGCTGACGCTCTACACCACCCCGGTTGTCTATTTGTACCTCGACCGCCTGCGTCTCTGGTGGGCCGCCCGTCAGAAAAAAGGCGTCAGGAACCGTGTATAATCGACAAACGGTCTACGCGACACACGAGTCGTGATTTACAGCAGTTCGTGAATCGGCACGCCGTGCGGCAGGATCGATATTGGCCTGCCCGCGGCGTTGATGAACTGCCGCGTCGAGTCGATGCCAAGTTGTCGATACACCGTAGCGAGAACATCGGCGGGCTCGAGGATTCGATCAGAGGCATACTCGCCTTTCGGGCTGGTGGCACCAACGACGCGCCCGCGCGCCAGGCCACCCCCGGCCATGAGCACGCTCATCGCCTGGGGCCAATGGTCGCGGCCACCGGTGTTGTTGATTCGCGGCGTACGCCCGAATTCGCCCCAACACCAAACGAGTACCGCGTCGGTCATGCCGCGTTCGGCCAGGTCGATCAGCAACGCCGACAACGCCTGGTCGAGCGGCGGGCAGTTTTCCTTCGCCCCCGAAACGACCGTTCCCCCCGCGTTGCCATGATGATCCCAACTGCCGATTCGTACTGATACCAACCCCGCCCCAGCCTCGATAAACCGCCGGGCCAGAAGTAAACACTTGCCCGCGTCGTGGCTGCCATATCGATCGCGAACAGCCTGCGACTCGCGAGCCACGTCGAATGCTTCGTGGGCAGCCGTGCTGGTCAGCATCTGGTAGGCGTCTTGCTCCATCGCATCCATTGCGTCCATCACCCGCTGTTCCTGCCCCTGCCGCACCAGCCTGTCAAACTTCTCGCGCAGCGCGCGTCGGTCGGAAAGCCGCGCGAGAGGCATCGAACCGTGTACTTCAAGCCCCACCGGCTTACCGGTCGAATACACCGGAAACGGGTTGAACTCGTTGCCCAGAAACGCCGCGCCACCGTCATTGCTGTCGGGGCAGCGAATGAAGGTGGGCAACCCGCGACTCATCGTACCCCGAGCTTTTGCGACCACCGAGCCGACGACCGGGTAATCATGTGGTAGTTCGTGTTCGAGCGAGGCGCTCTTGTAGCCAGTTTGCACCTGCCGCTGGCCGCCTCCGTGCCCAGGGTTTTCATGGTGGCACGAACGTACCAATGAATACCGGTCGGCCACACCCGCCAATCGCGGCAGGTTCTCAGAAATCCTGAGCCCGCCAACATTTGTCGCGATCGGAGAAAACGGTCCGCGAATTTCAAGCGGAGCGCCGGGCTTGGGATCGAACGTTTCGTAGTGCGATGGCCCGCCTGCAAGAAACACCAGAATTGCCGAACGCGACTGCGCCCCCGGCGACGCCCCGACAACACCAGCCCGCGCCCGACGCGAGCCGGCCAGAGTCAACCCCGTGCCAAGCGCTCCCACCCTGAGAAAGTTGCGCCGCCCACGCCGCTCGCACGACTGTTCTGGTTGACCCCAAATCGTCCAATGCATGCGACCCCCCACGACCGTCGAACAGTGCCCGCCACAACCATTATCTTCGACCACGACGCCCTGAAACATAAGCATACTCTTATGTTTTGCCAGCGTCAACGGTCAGAATCTGGCCAAACAGAGATTTCGGCGCCGCACCACAACAGTGAAACGGCTCGCGAGCGATTGGAGGCAACGCCAACGCTCCAATTGTGTGGCCCTCCACCTCGGCGAACGCCCCCAGCCTGATTGGCCTGTCATTGTCGAGCAAAGTCTATTCAGTATTATCCCGGCTTCGTTCGTCGACGAGCACGGCCGCGCGGTCTCGCACGATAGGCACTTTTGTTCGAAAGGGCATCGCCAACATCACCCACACCGGCACCGTTTCAGACTCCGTGCGCAGCTCCGACAGCCCCAATTCAAGTGTGTCCTGCGGATTGCGAGGTTGAGCACGGTACGTCTTGAACACCCCATCCCACCACGACAGATTGAACCCGAAATTGCTATTCGTTTCATCCGGGCAGACCGAGTGATGCACGCGGTGCATGTCTGGCGTTACGACGACCAGTCGCAAAAGGCGGTCCAGCCGGTGCGGCAGGTGGATATTGCCATGATTGAAAATCGACGATGCGTTCAGCCCGATTTCAAAGAGGATTACCGTCAGCGGCGTGGCACCGAGCAAGGCGACCGCTACGACCTTAACGCCCATTGACAAGAGAATTTCCACTGGATGAAACCGCAGGCCTGACGTCGCGTCTAGGTCCAGGTCGGCGTGATGCACTCGGTGAATTCGCCACAGAACTGGAACTCGATGCACGACAACGTGTTGGGCATAAATGACCAAATCCAGCACGATCAGCGCCGCGCCAACCTTGAGCCAGGCGGGGCCGCGCACCCAGTTCAATGCGCCCATGTGCGACTGCGCCGCCCATTGCGCAGCGCTGACGGCCGACACGGCAGGCAAAACGCGAACGCACGCCGCATTGATTGCGGCCAAAAAGAGATTATTCACCGTTCGTCGCGTACGGGAAGCAACACGCACACGACGCGGTTTGAGCGACTCCCAAACGCTGATGAGCACTAGCGCCACGACAAAGGCCGCCAGCCGCACATACGGCTCGTGTTTGAACAACGCGTCGTCCGACATGGAGCACCCTCCGCCATGCAGTCTGCGATTCACAGCGTGCGGCTGGCTCGGCGAACGTACCACCGCACCAGACGTTCGGGAGCGATTCCGCATCGCAACCCAATACGACACGTCTGATTGATGAGCGTGGTTTGCCACAACCCAAGTTTCAGCCAGCGGCGGGCCGAAGTGCTAACCGCCACCTGTGCAAGCTGAATTCTTCCGTACCGCCGCAGCCTGCGGCTAAAACCACAATCTTCCATGAAGCGCCAATGAAGGAATCCGCGCAGATGCTGAATCGCTTCGGCCCACAGAAACAGGCCCTGGTCGCCGTAAAGCGCCTGCAGGAAACGCGAACGCAGGTTGGCCCCCCATTCGATCCACCGCAAGCCCCGGCGCATGGCGTCAATACCCAGCCGAAACGCACCGGCCATTGCGCCGCCGTTGATGACGAACCCCATGTGCGACTGAAATTCCGCCGGCAATTGAGTGTCGACGTGCAGGAACAGCAAAACTTCGCCGCTGGCCAGAGCCGCGCCGGCGTTCAACTGGCGGCCGCAGCCCGAACGGGCTGACACGACGCGAAACCCCATGCGATTCGCAATATCAATAGTCGCATCGGTGCTGCCGCCATCGGCAATGATAACCTCGACACCTGGAAGTTTTGCCAATGGCTTCAAACTTTGTTCGAGCCATTCTGCCTCATTCAAAGTTAGCACAATGACATACACCGTGCCGCGCTGGATCTCCGGCAATACATCCAAAAAGCTTTCGCACACACGCCGAAAGATCAGAATATCTTCAGCGATATCGACGTCAGACAGCGGTGGCAATTGACAAATTCGAAGGTTTGCGCGGCGGGCAATTTCTAACGTTTGCCGCAGCACTTTTGCTGTGCTCCAGTCAATGCCCTGAAATAATTCGGGCCGAGCCGATCGCAATGCGATCAGATAATAGCCGCCATCGAGGGCAGGCCCCAACACGACTTCCGCCGTGTCCAACGCCACAAGGGCTTTGTCCGACAACCGTGCGTCAATTATCGGGTAGTCCGTACCGATCACCAGCACGCACCGTGCGTCTTCTGCAAAGGCCGCGGCGACCGCGTGGTTGAGTCGCTCGCCCAAATCGGCAACATGTTGTCGATTATGCCGATAATTGCCGCCGACCAGTTCGCTCATCCGAACGGAGTCGCCCCCGGCAAACCAAATCTCGACATTTACCGATTGCACGGCCGCAATTTTTTCTTGGCACGCATCCGGGATCAGTCGAGTCAGCGTCGTTTGCCGTCGCGCGGCCGATTCCGGCCCGAGAGCCGGAATCGGCCGCGTTTTCACCTGACCTGGCTCGGGAAATCGCGCAAACACGATCACTTGATCCGACGGCGGCACACCGGGGCGGGATTGCCCAGCGCCGTTGCAGGGGATCTCGAATGCAGGGTCGAAAGCTGATGAGACAGACATCTTTACAAAATTTGACCACAACGATTTACGCTGAATCGCTCGGACCAGCTTTCAGGAACGGCGTGCGGCACAGAAGCTGCAAGCTAGACTATTGCTGAAATTACCGGGCAGTCAACCCCCAATTGCAGACAGTTCGTTTTGCCTGGTCGCTGCGAATCGGGGGACAGTTCGTCGCGCCGCATTACGAGACGGCGTGGCATGATTTCTCCGTCGACTCGTGAAAAACAGCGCATTTACTGGTATGATACTCTCCTTCGACATGCGAACCGGGCAGGATCATTCCAATGCTTGAGGGTCTTGCGCCATGGCCAAAACATTGCAGGAGTACGCCGCGTGGCTCGACGAACGCGAGCGGCTGTGGCCCGCCGCGCCCACACCGGTTGTTCCCAAATGCACCCCCTACCTGAAGCCACTGCCCGATGTTCGGGGCGTGGCATGGAGCGTGTACGGCGTGCTGCTGTTCATTTCCGACGGCAAGCTGTTGCACCAGCACCCGGATCCGCTGCGGATGCAGGTCGCGCTCGACAAGACGATTCAGGAATTCAACATGTGGAACAGCATGTCGCGCAAGCCGGGTGCTCCCTGGCAGTACATGCTCCAGCAGTACACGCGCATCGTCGAAGACATGCAATTGGCCGCATCGCCGCGCAAAGGCGAAACGCCAGAGATCAACTCGGCCGAAGTCTGGCGGCAACTGATCGAGCGGCTCGGCAAAAAAGAATACACTTGGGATGAAGACCTGTATGGTGATCTCGAAGAATTCAGCGAGAAAGTCGCCTACTTTTTTCACTCGTGCCTGCAAGGCGCGGGCCCGGCACCTGGAGCGCTCAGCGCGCTCGAGGCGGTCGCATTTGGCGGTTTCAACCAGGGCGCCGTCGGCGACATGCAATGTTTTACGATGGTGCAACTCCTCAGGGCGCTGCGAACGCAGGGCGCCGTCGCCCAACTGCCCGACCTGTTCTCGCCCGGTTGCTTGAGTGCATCGCACCTCAAGGGCGTGCGGCAGCCCGCGCGGACACTGTTCGAAACCTGCGTGCAGCAGTTTACCCGGCATGGCCTCGACCCGCACGAAATCCTGTTTGTCGGAGCGCGCCTGAAAGATGAGGTCGCCGTCGCCAAACAGTTGGGGCTGCGCACCGCCCTGTACGCCGGCGACAAACTGCATATGCAGGCAAGCCACGCCGAACTGCAACAACCCGAACTACGGCCCGATCGAATTCTGTCTGACTTGGGACAAATCCGGCAATTGCTGGGCCTGGCGTCGTCTGAGCCGACTATGGCCGAATAATACCGGCGCAGATGAATCATGCTGCGCGGTTTATTGCGGCGGCGATGCGGCAGCGCGCGGGTCGGCGGTCATTCCATAGAGCGGCTGGTTGCCGAACCGCTGTTTGCATTTGGGGCACTTGGCCTTGGCCACACTGCTTTCATTCTTTCCGCCGATGCGCTCTTTTTTGCGACTGTTTTCACTGACAACGATTCCGCACGACTGGCAGCGCCAGCCCAACAACTCGAGCTTGAACGAAGAATCAGCGCGGTAGAATTCCAATTTTTCGAGCGCCGGAAACCGCACCTCGCTGAAATGGCAGACAAACTCCGTCGTTTCGTCGATCAGCGGTATTGGCGCGTTCGTTCCCAGACCCGCCACACCGAGCCCCTCTTCGAGGGCCAGCGAGAATTCACGGAATTGTGACAGTGAAAATGACAAAAACGCCCGTTCGACACCCGAATCGGCAACAGGAAAGCGAATGGCGATTCGCCCGACGCCAAACACCGGAACATCGGCGAACATCGACTCTTCGCCCGGTACAGTCGGCTGCACCACCTTGACGAGCGCTGCTGCGTCGGAGGCGACTTCATAAAACTTGAACCCGGGAATATCTCCCAGCGGTTTCGCCGCCGTGATCTGATCGCGCAGCGCCTGCCGGGCAAGCGGCTTCTTCTTTTGCTCATTCATGGCCCGAAACGCCCCGCCGCCTGAAAACACGACCGCGCACAACATATGGTCAGGGCAAAACGCCAAGTCGACCGTGTCGTACTCGCCCAGCAAACTGTCTTCCTTGATTTTCAGCCGCATCGGGTTCACGCGGTGCAAGCGCGCGTCGAGAATCCAGCGATTGTACTTGCCATCGGCAGCGCCGCCTGCCGAACCGGCGGTGGCGGCAGTTGGCGGCGGTTCGGCAACGGCCGCGGCGTCAACCAGGGGTGTCGTCGGCACGAAAAACGGGTTCTTGCAGTTCGGGCAACGCCCGGTTCGCCCGCGAAACTTTTCCAGCACCAGCACACGATGTCCATAGGGGCAGAAGACGACCAAGCTCACGCCGGGCGTGGCAGTAATCGCCTGAGTCCGGCGAATCTTGCGGCGGCCCGCCCCCAGCCGCTTGCGCGCCTCGGCTTCTTCGGCCAATGCCGCATCAAAGAGGACATCGCCAGCGGTTGCTACCGAATGCGGTGTTTCGGCCGCGGATCGAGCGGCGGCGTCTGCCTGCACCGGCGGCGCCTCGGCCGACGCTTCCTGAACGGGCGGTGGCTGAACTACCGACGGCTGTACTGGCGGCACATCGGTTGGGGCGGCCGGCGGCGGCGCCATTTGATATTCGTCGGCCGCGCGGTCTGTCGTGGCGTAGGCCTGCAATTCGATCTGCGGGGCGAGGGCAAAATCGTCGTCGTCGAGTTCCTGTTCGCGATACGCCGTTTCAACCGGATCTTCGAACCGCTGACTTCGCCCGTAGCCCGGATCGACCGGTACGCGGGACTGCTCAAGCGGCGTGACGTCGTCGAGGTCCGAAATCATGTCGTCGCCCAAGTGCCCGCCTTCAACATAATGCACGTCGGATCCGAAATCGAAGTCGAAATCGTCTGCGATCTCGGTGACGGGCAAGGCCGAAGTCTGCGGTGCGACACTGCGCGTCGTGGGCCGCACCGTCGGTTTCGATTCAGCCGGCCGCGGCGAATCGACCGGTTTCGCGACGGCTGGAAACCGATGCCCGCACGCGGTACATGACTCGGCGTCACCCAGCGCCATTTGACCACACGCGGGGCAGTCTTTGATGGAAACTTCCATAACCGTTCGCCCAACAATACGCGCCAGCCTGGTCCTCAGAGGGTGCCAGACTGGCGGCCTCTGGTGTTACCGATACATGTCAAGCCCGGCGTGCACCACGCCGGATGGCCGAACAATTCACGCGTTCGACCGCCATTTGACGCAATCAACCCGCGAAGCACCGATCAATCTCTCGATTACTGTTCCCTAAAAAATAGGATTTACCATTGCCCAATGCCACGCGCTATACGTAATTCCGGAGGTCAACCACCGCCGCCAGATCGACGGGCACACCGCGACTTCACTTGATCGCGATCACTTCGACGTCAAACACCAGCGTTGCGTTTGCAGGTATCACCGGCGGGTGACCGCGTTCGCCATACGCCAGGTCTGCCGGAATGACCAGCTTGCGGCGACCGCCAACCTTCATTCCTGGAATTCCTTCTTGCCAACCACGAATCACGTTGGCCAGCGGAAAGGTAATCGTTTCGCCACGGTCGCGGCTGCTGTCAAACTTCTTCCCGCTGGTCAGGCGGCCCGTGTAATGCACAGTCACCGTCGCGCCCTGAGGAACGACCGAGCCTTCGCCCTGAACCAAATCAATATAGCTGAGGCCCGACTTCGTCGTCGTGTCCAAGTCGCGAATTTGCAGGTTGCGGAAGTCGACGCGCGAGCCGTGGCTTTGCAACCCGACATAGCCCACCTGCGGACGGTCAGCCAGCGCCAGATGCCCGCCTTCGCCTTTGGTGTATTTGTCGGCGTCGGCTTCGTTGATCACTTCGCCGTTGAGCACAATCTTGATAAACGGCCCCCGGCAGGTGATTTCGTAAGCGTTCCATTCGCCAGGCGGCTTGGCATGGCCGCGCTTGGCGGCCGCCTGATAGTAGATTCCGCCCGTGTATTGGGCAGGCACAAGGTTTTTATACGCGGGGGCGTCGTCGTCGAGAATCTGAATTTCCATACCAACGTGCGCCGGATCGCCCTCCAGCGGAAACCGCAAGCCGACACCGCTGTTGCCCCCAGCAGGAATGCGAAACTCGAGCTTCAAAACAAAATCACTGTACTGCTTTTCCGACCGGAGCCACCCGCCACCCGACCCGGTGCAACTCAGCAATTCGCCGTCGGACTTCCAGCCTTCAATCTTGCCATCTTTAGCCTGCCAGCCCGATAAATCCTTGCCATTATAGAGTGGTGTGAATTTTGACTCGGGCGGCGCGTCGTCGGCGCGAACCGCCGCCATCAGAAGCAATACCGCACAACAGGCGATTGCGGGGCGAAACACCAGTGCACCTCCGAACAGATAGACCAAACAAACAACCGGGGAGCGGCAGGCGACCAGCGCCAAGCCCGTAAACGACGGCCGCCCGGGGCGAATAGAAACCCGCCGCGAACGCCGCCGAACAGCGTCCCCCCACAACCACAACATGCTAACACAGGTCGATGCGAATTTCAGCCGTAAATCCTGAAATGCGCGCCGGATTTGGCGACCGGTCGCACGCGCAGACCGGCGGCGAATGAAGCCGACATTTCCGTAACTGAACGCAGGCCTGGGTTGAGATGCACCCTGGCGCCGAGACCGGCGGGGCGCAAAAACGCCTCGCCGCAGGAGATCCTGCGACGAGGCGGGTATTGCAAAGGTTGGAGTACAGAGAAGCCAGAGGACTCGATGCGTCTTGGTTTTTGTTATTGGTCCGGAACATGCGTACCTGCGGGCGAACGGAAACCGTTCGCAAACAGGCGTGACACGAACCGGGCTGTTGAATCAATCCTTAGAAAGGAGGTGATCCAGCCGCAGGTTCCCCTACGGCTACCTTGTTACGACTTAGTCCCAATCACGGAGCTCATCTTAGGCGCTTGCCTCCTTACGGTTGGCTCGGCGACTTTGGACGCTCCCCGCTTTCGTGGCTTGACGGGCGGTGTGTACAAGGCTCAGGAACACATTCACCGCAGCATAGCTGATCTGCGATTACTAGCGATTCCGGCTTCATGCAGGCGAGTTGCAGCCTGCAATCTGAACTGGGGGGCGCTTTTTGAGATTAGCTCCCGCTTGCGCGTTGGCGACCCTTTGTACGCCCCATTGTAGCACGTGTGCAGCCCTAGGCATAAAGGCCGTGATGACTTGACGTCGTCCCCGCCTTCCTCCGGTTTAACACCGGCGGTCTCCTTAGAGTCCCCAACTGAATGCTGGCAACTAAGGACAGGGGTTTCGCTCGTTAAGGGACTTAACCCGACATCTCACGACACGAGCTGACGACAGCCATGCAGCACCTGTGATCGTTTCACCCGAAGGCAATCCCGTCCCTTTCAGGCGAGATATCCAACCATGTCAAACCTAGGATAAGGTTCTTCGCGTTGCCTCGAATTAAGCCACATGCTCCACCGCTTGTGTGAGCCCCCGTCAATTCCTTTGAGTTTCAGCCTTGCGACCATACTCCCCAGGCGGAGTACTTAACACTTTTGCTCCGTTGGAAAGAAGACGAGCCTCCTCCCAACTAGTACTCATCGTTTACGGCCAGGACTACCGGGGTATCTAATCCCGTTTGCTCCCCTGGCTTTCGTGCCTCAGCGTCAGTTGAGACCCAGTGTGCCGCTTTCGCCACCGGCGTTCCTTCCGATATCAACACATTTCACCGCTCCACCGGAAGTTCCGCACACCCCTGTCTCACTCCAGCCACACAGTTTAGGACGCAATTCCCCGGTTGAGCCGGGGGCTTTCACACCCTACTTACATGGCCGCCTACGCACCCTTTAAGCCCAGTGATTCCGAATAACGTTTGCACAGTTCGTATTACCGCGGCTGCTGGCACGAACTTAGCCCGTGCTTCCTCTGAGGCTATGTCAAACCGGAAGGAGAACCTCCCGGCATTTCATCCCCTCTGACAGCGGTTTACAACCCAAGGGCCTTCATCCCGCACGCGGCGTCGCTCGGTCAGGCTTGCGCCCATTGCCGAAGATCCTCGACTGCAGCCACCCGTAGGTGTCTGGGCAGTATCTCAGTCCCAGTGGTGGGGGTCATGCGCTAACACCCCCTAAGCATCGTTGCCTTGGTGAGCCGTTACCTCACCAACTAGCTAATACTACGCAAGCCGCTCCCAGGGTGGAATCTCACCTTTGCTCCTCCAGCCATCATGCCAGAGAAGATCATCCGGTATTACCTACAGTTTCCCGTAGCTATCCCGGTCCCCAGGGTACGTCGCCTACGCCTTACTACCCCGTTTGCCACTGTCCGCTTCCCGAAGGAAGCTTCTCGTTCGACTTGCATGCCTAATCCACGCCGCCAACGTTCATTCTGAGCCAGGATCAAACCCTTCAATTGGTGTATGCCTCAAACCCCCGCCTGACGCCTCAAACGCCGCCCTTCCAGGCCACGCCCAACGCCCCACGCGAGAGATCTCGAACATTCAAAGAGTTTGTCGCTGTTATTCGCAATTCTTGATTCAAGAAATTGTGAGTCAGCGCCACATCGCGTGCCGCTGACTTCTCAGGGTACTCCAACCTAATTGCCAAAGAACAAGCAATGACGGCACGGCCCCCACCCCCCTTTTCCAAGGGGCTGAAGCGGTGTGTCATCAGTGCGATGAGAGAGGCATCATACCGCGATCGGCCGAACTGTCAACAGTCAGCCGGTGTTTTTTTGGAGAATGCCCGAATGACCCCGAAACCCGGTCCGGCAGATCTGGAAAAAAACGCTGCAACCGATTGTAATTAAACATGTTATATGCAATGTCACACCGTCGCATGAGCCCAGCGGCCACGGGTGTAGAAATACGCTGCCGCACCCGCACGCAACGCCACATCGACCATCATGCCCGTCCACGCCCCGATCAGTCCGCCATGCAGGACGACGCCGCACAGATAGCCGACCGGCAACCGAATGAAAACCATGCCGATGACGTTGATCACCAGCGGCGACCGCGTGTCGCCCGCGCCGCGCATTGCCGTCAAATACACGATCACAACCACTAGGGGCACCTGGTACAGGGCCAAAAAACGCAAGGCTGGCACGCCGATGGCGCGCACGGCCGGTTCACGCGTCATGACTGCATAAATCGACGCGGAGCAGCCAACGTAAACCAGCGATGCCACCACCGCAACCAGTGCGCATTGCCGCACCGATTCATGCCCGGCCTGCCGGGCCCGCGCGATGTCGCCGGCGCCCAGGCACTGCCCGATAAGCGTTGCCGCCGCGTACCCCCAGGCGACAGCCGGTAGATAGGTCAGGGCCTCGACTTCCATGCCGATGATGTGTGCGGCCATGTACGCCTTGCTGTGCGAAACGTCGTCGAGCCGGGCGATGATCATCAGAAACAGCGATTGGCCCACCCAGATCAAGGGGCCGTCGATCGCGGCGGGGCCGCCGATTTTCAGGATGCGGCGCACGTCGCTCCAACCGGGCAGAGCGAAAGAAATCCGCAGGTCCGACCGGTTAAACCCCGTGGCGAGAACGGCCAGCATCAACAACCCGCCCAGGATTCGTGACGCGACCGTCCCGCCGACGATGCCGCGAATGCCCCACGGTTCGAAACCACCCCAGCCAAACACAAGCGTGCTCGCCAGCAGCATATTGAAGAGATTGACGGCGCCGAGCAGCAGCATGGGGGTGCGCATATCGCCGGCGCCCCGCAGTGCGGCGGCCCCGACGAGGCAGAACCCGAAGAACAACTGGCCGAAAGCGTCGGTACGCAGGTAGTGGACGGCGATATCAAACGATTCGCCGTGCATGTTTTGCAGGCGGGCGTAAACGGGTGCGGCGAGGTACAACAAGGCAAAGACCGCCAAGCCCAGCGGTGCCGCCAGAAACATCGACCCGCTGGCAAACCGCCGCCCCTCGTGATACAGGCCCTGGCCCCAATGTCGCGCGACGAGGGCGGTTGTGCCGGCGCCGACGAGTGCGAACAGCAACGTCGCCAGCCAGCTCATGTACGAGGCAATTCCGACGGTCGAAGTGTACACGCCGGTTTCGCCCCCGGCGCCTGACACCTGCCCGGCCAGAAATGTGTCGAACAAACCCACGCAGAAATTGAGCATTTGCTCGCCCAAGGCGGGCAGGGCCAAGGCCAGCACGCTGTGGCGCAGTTTGCCACTCAACAACGGCGATCGCCGGACGTTCGAGGCATTCGACGTCATGAAGGGAAAACGCCCCCGCAACCAGGGTCAGCCAGACCCCGGGCCAATGTCAACTTCATTGCCCGTGCCGCCGGGCCTTGGGACAAGCGGGCTGCGCAGGGCCAATCACCTGGCCGGGGCGGGTGCAGGCGGCGTCGGTGCGCCAGAGTTCGGCGACACACCGGCCGGTGCGAGGGGAACACCATTCATGCCGGGCTTGTCAAGCGCGCGAAACTTGTTCATGTAGCCGGTATGCGTCGTCGTATAAATGTAGTTGGTGCAGGAATAGCGGGGAAAACCAAGGCAACATTCAAACACGCCACTGCGAATGTACCCGCCGTGCGCCGTGTAGGGGTCTTCGCCGCCGCCGGCCCACGCGAATGGGCAGGTCGCGATATTCCAACGGGCCTCGGCAACCTGGCTCGAGCCCGCCACCGCCATAAACCCGACGACGACCAGCGCCGCGCCGCGAAGCAGAACTGTCAACCGCACGATTGTGCTCCCTGTATCTGGCACCTGAGGGATGAGGGTTACCTGAGCTTGTCCTTGAATTCTTTCTTGACCTTGGCCACCTTGGGACGAATGATCGACTGGCAATAGGGGGCCTGCGAATTGTTGTTGAAATAGTTCTGGTGGTAGTCTTCGGCGGGGTAAAAACCTGAAAACTGCGTGATTTCCGTAACGATTTTCCGCCGGAACTTTTTCGACTTGTCGAGCTCCTGTTTGAGCTTTTCGGCTTGCTCTTTCTGCTGCTCGCTGTGATAAAAGACCACCGAGCGGTACTGGGTGCCGTGGTCAGGGCCCTGGGCGTTCAGCGTCGTGGGGTCGTGCGTTTTCCAGAACACTTCCAGCAACTCTTCGTAGCTGATGACCTTGGGGTCGAATACGATTTCAACCACTTCGGCGTGGCCCGTCAGGCCGGTGCTGACCTGCTCATAACTCGGGTTGGGCACCTGGCCGCCACTGTATCCCGAGGCAACCGACACCACACCTTTCAGTTGCTGAAATACCGCCTCGGCGCA
>JAJXXL010000493.1 GCA_021781115.1 Planctomycetota bacterium | reverse complement strand
CAAAATCTGAAATTAAAAGATTTCTGCAACTCAACCCGCCGTATCCGGGAGCGCGTCTTCATTTGATTTTCGCGAACGCCCCATCGACGAATATGGTCGCTTGTTCACTGCAACGGCGCCCCGGCGGGTCGCCCAGGCTCACGACTTGGCCGAAACTGGCGGCGCTCACTCGGCCAGCGGCGCGCGCCACGCGCGGGCCAATTGCACAAATTCGTCGCCGCGGGCCGCGTAGTTCCTGAACCAGTCGTAGCTGGCACAGCCCGGCGACAGCAATACGACGTCGCCCGCGGCCGATTGGCCTGCCGCCCAGGCGAATGTTTCCGCAAAACTGCCGAATCGCCCCACGGCAACCCGCCGTGCGTTGTCGAACTGCTGCACTAACTCGGCCAGGCGGTCGGCCGTCTGCCCCATGAGCGCCACGGCCTTGACGTTGCGGGTGGCGATGGCGCGGGCCAGTTCGGTCAGGTCGGCGGCTTTGTCATAGCCGCCGGCCAGCAGCACGAGCGGTGCGTCAAAAGCGGCCAGCGCCAAACAGGCCGCCTCGACGGTGGTCGCCTTCGAGTCGTTATAAAACCGCCGCCCCGCGCATTCGGCCGCCAACTGCAACCGGTGTGGCAACGCAACAAACCCGGCCAATCCGGCCTGAATCGCCGCCGGCGCAGCGCCCAGCGCCAGTGCGGCACACGCCGCAGCCAGTGCGTTTAGATAGTTATGTCGGCCCGGCAGCGGCAGCCATGCGCCGAGCGGAATGACCTGCTCATGCCTTCCTGCGCGAAAGATCGCCCGCCGGTGCGCATCGCCACAACCGAACAAGCCGTTGCGGCCCACGTCGCGCTCGCCGAACCAGAACGACTGCGCCGCGGTGGGCCAGTGGCAGACATCGCGATCATCCTGGTTCAAGACGGCGATCTGCTCAGGCGTCTGCCAGCGCAGCAGGTTCTGCTTCGCGGCGCGATATTCGTCGATTCCCCGGTGCCGGTCGAGGTGGTTCGGCGTGAAATTTGTGACAATCGCGACACGCGGGTTCGGTTTCAGCACCCCCAGGTCAACCAATTGGAAGCTGCTGAGTTCGAGCACAACCCAGTCGTCGACGGCGATCGACTCGACCTGCGGCAGCAAGCTGCCCCCGATATTCCCGCCCAGATGGCAGGGTCGCGGCGACGCGGCCGATAGAATCGCGTGCGTCAGCGCCGTGGTCGTCGACTTGCCGTTGCTGCCAGTAACGCATACAGCGGGTGCCCGGTTGCGTTCCCAGAACAGGTTCATTTCGCTGGTTTGAGGAACGTTCGCGGCAGCCGCCCGTTGCAAAAACGGGCTGTCTTTGGGCACCGCCGGGCTGACGACAAGCAGATCGGCGTCGACAAAGTCGGGTTCGCAATGCCCCCCGAGGTGCACGGCCGCCAGCGGCAGATCGGCAATGGCGGCAAGCGAATCAGACAGGTCGTTGGCCGAGCGGAGGTCGGTGACAGTGACGCGCGCTCCCTGGGCGGCAAGGTAGCGAATCGCCCCCACCGCCCCGCCGAACGTACCCAGCCCGACAACGGTAATGCGCTTGCCACGCAGATCGCTGACCATCAGTAGTCTCTGACAGAGCCGTCTTGATAAACCGGCGTGGGCCACTTGAATTTGCGTTTGGGGTCGGCATTGACGCGTTCGAACAACGACTCGTCGATTTCGACGCCGAGGCCCGGGCCGGCGGGCAGCGAGGCGTAGCCGTCCTGGTCGATCTCCCATTGCTTGCGGGCGACACCCGGCGGCATGATATGCCCGTCGAGGTAGCCTTCATGGATCAGGAACAGCGGCGTGGCGGCGGTCGCGTGCAGGCTGGCCGTAAGCCCCAGTTCAGAACAAGTGCAATGCGGCGCGAGGGGAATGGTGTACACCTCGGCGAGCGCGGCGATTTTTTTCATCTGGCTGATGCCGCCGGTCTGGCCGCAATCGGGCTGCAGGATGTCAATGCACCGCTCTTCGAGGTAGGGCAACACGCCCCAGATCGTGCGGTCGCGTTCGCCCGTCGCCAAGGGAATGTTGATCGCCTCCTTGAGCCGTTTGAAAACGGCAATGTTGCCCGGAACGGCCGGCTCTTCGATAAACAGCACGTCGAACGGCTTGATCGCCTGCGCGAACTGGATCAGCAACGGAGGCGGAACGGCGCAATGGGCGTCGAACATGACGGTGCCGTCGGGACCGACACGGTTCCGCGCGTCGGTTACCATTTTCACCAGTTGGGCCACGTCGGGCGGGTTCCCCGAAAACGGATGCGGGCCGCCCGTACCTGTCTTGTGCGCCTTGGGGGTGGGGTACATGCGAATCTTGTCGCGGCAGGGGCCGCCCAAAAGGCGATAAACCGGCACGCCCCAGAGTTTGCCGGCAATATCCCACAAGGCCATGTCAATGGCCGACAGCGTATCGACCATGAACGGCCCGCCCCGCATATCGCGGTGCGAACGATACACCTTCTGCCACAGGTGCTCGATGCGCGTGGGGTTTTCATCGACCAGCAGCTCGGCAAGCGAATCGGTCAGGGCGGCGGCGATTTTCGGCTCGAGGCCGGTGATTTCGCCCCAGCCCACGAGTCCGTGATTCGTTTCGATTTTCACAAACGCCTTCGCGCCCACGGGAATCCCCCGCACGCGCGCAATGCGAATGGATGACGTGCGGTCGGCCACATTGGCTGCGGGGTTGTTTTCCTGCGACACGGCGTCGTTAAGCAACAGTCCGCCCGCCGTCATGGCACCGAGTGAAGTGAGCAGGTCGCGGCGTCCCATTTTTGTGGTCGAGGCGGGCAGCTTCATAATACGGCTCTCAGAAGGACTGGGGTTGAGCAACACTCCCGCATAGCGAAGACAATCCGTTTCGAGAAGCCGGGCGTGCGCGATCGCCAACAATGCCAACGCCAGCTTGCCGATCCTGCGGACACGATTTGGTGAAACCTGACGAATCAAAAACACCGATCCCGCAGGGCAATCACATTTTCTTCATTCCGCCCATTTTTTCCAGTCGATGATTGAAGAAATTGTACATACTGCAAAAAGCTGCGTTGAAATCGACCAGCGGCGGAAAATTCCGGAAAATCGGAAAATCCATAACCGGCAATTTGACAATGGGTTAAAACGTACTCCCTGGTTACGGCAATTCGATTCTGGTAATTGGCCCGTTTTCTGCGTAAGAGGCGTGCATAGAATTCGTAGGGCTCTCAAAGGGTTCGTTCCGCTTTCCGAGAAGTTGTGAGGTGTTTGCGTGCCGATTAACCAGGAAGTATTGCGCGTCTATGAGACAGGGCCGTTGACGGTTGTCGGCTTTGGTTCGGCCGAAATTCTCGACCCGATTGACCTGGCGGAATGTCGGCAGGAAATCATGGCGCTCGTCGAGCAACACGATTGCAAGGTGCTCGCGTTCGATTTGACCGGCGTGCGGTACATTCCGAGCGGCATGCTGGGGCTGCTGGCTTCGTTGACCCGCTCGGGAATCGAAGTGCATCTGTATAATCCCTCCAACGATATTCGTGAGGTTCTCGAAATCACGCGGCTGAACGAGCTGATGCAAGTCCACGACTTGCATCTTTGAACTGTGTGGCGACCACCCCGCCGTGCGGCGGCGGGGTGCGGCGGGGCGGGCTCAGTGCGGCGCGGGGTGTGGGGCGCCCCGGTGACGGGCATAATGTGCGGTCCGACGGGCCGTCGCTCCCTTTTTCAGGGACGCAGCGGACTGTACAATTGCAATCTGCCGTGCGCGAAGGGGGCCTGCCACCTTCCGTCCGGAAAACCGCCCGCTGCAAACCGTTCGGGCCAACGGCCCGACTCGTTCGTGTTTTTTACCCACGACATGGCACCCCAGGATGAGCCTTCCCATGAAACGACCCTCAATGCTGATTACGGCGCTGGGCCTTTGGCTGGCATTGGTTGCGCTGGCAACTACACCGGTTCAGGCCGCAGAGTTTTTCTTCAAACCGGGCGATCGCGTGCTGTTTCTGGGCGACAGCATCACGGAGCAATACCAGTATTCGACCGACATCGAGTTGTACCTCACCACGCGGTTTCCGAAATGGAACATGACGTTTTTGAACGCCGGCATTGGTGGCGACACGGCCAACGGCGGGGCGAACCGATTCGCCACGCACGTCCTCGCCGAAAAGCCCACCGCCATCACGATCAACTTCGGCATGAACGATGGGGGCTACGGCGCATTCAACCCCGGCGGCCAGGCGGTTTACGTCAAGCAAACTGAAGCCATGCTCGCCGCGGCCAAAGCCGCAAGTGTGCGGGTGGGCCTCGTTTCGCCCAATGCGGTTGATCGCCGCGTTCAAGACCGGTTCAAGCTGTACCTTGAAACGCAAAAGCAGTTTTATGCGCCGCTGGCCGAGTTGGCGAGCAAACACGGTGCGGCCTTCGTCGACCAATACGCCATCACGCGGGCGGCGCTCGAAAAAATGGAACAAGACCATGCTGATAGCGTCAAACCGTTTGGCGACGGTTTTCACACCGCTTCGCCGGGCGGGTTATTCATGGCCCATGCCATTCTGACCGGGCTGCATGCCCCGGCACTCGTCAGTCAGGTCAACCTCGATGCGGTCGCCGACAAGTCGGAAACGCAGGGCTGCACGCTCGCACAACTCAAGGCGACGCCGCGCAGCGTGAAGTTCGAACGCACCGACGAGGCGTTGCCGCTACCTGTTCAAAATGACTGGGTGTCGCTGCTGCCCTATGTCAATTCGCTGAACGATTTGAACTGGTACGGGCTGAAGGTTGCCGGGCTGAGTTCCGGAAACTACGCCTTGCTCATTGACGGCAAAGAAGTTGCCTCCTACAGCGCCGAGCAACTCGCCGCAGGGGTAAACCTGGGCAACCTGACCACCGGCGCTATTCATGACCAGGGTCAAAAGGTGTTCGATGCGATCAACGCCAAGAACAACCTCGTGCATCAGCGCTTTCGCGGAGTCGTAATGTTTCAGATTCCAGATTGGCTCGCTGATGTCGCCCCCGAACGCAAAGCGCGCGAACTGGCAACGCGGCTCGATCAGATCGCAGCCCGCCAGGCCGAAATCTACAAGCTCGCAACGCCCGTCGCGCACCAGTTCGAACTGAAGCCTGCGGGGTAGGCGACGAACAGCCGTCGAACTTCGCCTGACGCCAGCATTGGGGTGCAATGCTGCGGCGCATCGACATGTGGCACTGGCGATTGCTGGAACTGCGATTTATCATGGAATTGCCGCATGCACTGCGACAAAAGCAGCGTCGGACGCCGATGCTGGCGGCGGCGCTGCTGTTCGGCGCGGTTAGATATGCACTCTGGGAGGTCCACCATGACGATTTATGTTCGCTGCGTTACGTGCCTGCTGTGGAGCGCACTCTGTTTGCTGTTCGCCGTGCCCACCTTGGCGGCCGAGGTCGCCCCACCCCCATCGACCGACCCTGCCGGCTGTTGGGCCGGTACTTGGTGCAGTTCGACCAACGGCCACCATGGGCCGATTCAGATGCGGTTGTGCCTCCTCGAAGGCGACTGCTACCGGGCGCATTTTCGCGGCCGGTACATGGGCATCGTGCCGTTTCAATACTGCGTGCAGCTTTCGGTCACGGGCCAAACCCCCGACGGCAAGACGTTGTTGTCGGGGCAATCCAACCTGCCTCTGTTCGGCAACTTTTGCTGCTCGGCCGAAGCCAGCGACTGCCAGTTCACGGCCAGCTACACATCAAGCAAGGATCAGGGTCAATTTTCAATGACGCGAAAATAGGCGGCGGGCACTCCCAAGACGTTCGTCGATGCCCGTGGGGTGGCACGGCACGCGCTCAGAGCAAGACACCGTTCAAGCCATACAGCCCCTCGCGAACCAAGTTGGCATCGCCGATCGAATGGCCCCACATTGTCAGGATGGCGGCATGATACAGCGCCCGAAAACGGGCCAGTGTTAACGTCGCGTCGTCGATTGGCCCGTACGCCCGTCGAAAGGCGGGCCGGGCGGCGGGTGGCAAAAAGCCGAACACGATCATCAGGTCGACCGCCGGGTCGCCCAGGTGCACATCGCCCCAATCAATGACTCCGCACGGCACCTGACGCTCATCGACCAGCAAGTGCCGGACATACAAGTCGCCGTGAACAAGCGCCCCGGACTGCGCCGGCCGGGTGAACGCAGCAGCGTCGAGCAATAGCTGATACGGTTTCATTGACGGAATCAGCCCCCACGCTTCGATCTGCACGAGCCGTTCGTGCGTCTGAGGCACACGTCGCGCCGGGTCGAGCCGCCCCAGAAGATCGAGCGGCGCGCCGAGCCGGCCGGCAGCGGCGGGGCCCACGGCGTGCAGGGCGGCGAGAAATTGGCCCAATGGTTCGGCGGCGGCAACCCGCGCGTTTTCGTCGAGGTGGGCGGCACAGGCGGTACGCCCGGCGAGATGCGCGTAGCCGGCGAAATGCCACGAGAACCGCGGGGTGGGCAGGCCCACCCACCGCGGTTCAGGAATGGGCAACGGCAACCGTCGCGCCAAACCCGGCAAAACCCGCAATTCATACTGCAAAAGCTCAGCGGCGAGCTTTCGCCGCGGAAAACGAAACACCCACTCACCGTTGACGAGAAACGCCGTGTTGTCCCAACCGGCGCCCAGTGGTTCAGCCTGGCAGGGCGCCAGGTCGTCGAACTGCTCGTCGATGCAGGCCTGCGCCCGCTCGGCGGAAACAGCCTGTTCAGCAATCCAGGGCAGCATGGTTTGCTCGGGGGCCGCGGGTTGGAACGGCACACTCAGTTTGATGCGGTTCAGGCGCCGAACTTTTCGAACCGCCCCGCATGCGCCATCGCCAGCGACATGAGGTGCTTTGCCGCGAACTGGCCCAACCCACCTTGCAGACAGTGCGCTTCGCCAAACGCGGTACAGGCATCGGGCCGGCACGTATCGGCCGCGAGCAGCACGGGCACCGGGTGCCAGCTATGCCCGCGAAGCTTGCTCGGCGTGCTGTGATCGCCGGTGACGATAAACACAGTCGGCTTGAGCGCGCTGATTCGCGGTACGGCGGCGTCGAGTTGTTC
>JAJXXL010000293.1 GCA_021781115.1 Planctomycetota bacterium | reverse complement strand
CAGGAATTCGGCGCCAGGGTAATTTCAGCCGCCGCGTGAGGTACACGACTTCGGCGTCAAATGCGAACCCGTCGAGCGTTGTTCTCGAGAAAATGTCGATGGCCGCCGCGCGGCGAAACACTTTCAGCCCGCATTGCGTGTCGGTAATCTCGCGGGACACGAGTTGACGCACAATTTCACGAAACACGCCGGTGGCCAGGGTTCGCAGCCAGCGGCGCTGGGCGACACACGCCGATTCGGCCAGGTCGCGGGCGCCGAACACCACATCGCACTGTTTCGCCAGGATGGCCGTGTAGCCGTCTTTCAGAGAGTTCAAATCATAGGGCAGATCGGCGTCGGTAAAGGCCACAACACCGCCGGTCGCCGCCAACATGCCGGTTCTGACCGCCGCCCCCTTGCCGCTTTGCTGTGCCAACTGAATCGTATCAAACCGCCGCCCATACCGCCGGGCCAGTGTGGCCGTCTTGTCGCGGCTGCCGTCATCGACGACCAGCACCCGATAATCGACGCCCCAGTCGTTGAGATAATCAGCGACGCCGTCCAGCGTCATCGGTAGTCGAAGCTCTTCATTGAACGCGGGAATGACGACCGTGAGTTCGTGATCGGTCGGTGCGGCAGCCAGTGGAACGCACGCCGGGACCACCGGAGTCGCGGAGACAGCTTCAGACCGGGTTCCTGTTCGTTTCATCGTGCGCGACCCTTCCGTGGGCTAAATCTCGGCAAGATGGGAAAACTCCTGAGGCGCGCACCGGGCCGATCGCACCCGTTTCGATCCAGGCCGACCGCGACGAAACCGCCCTTCCCCGCCATTGCAGTTCGCGAAAGTTAGCCAAACTCCCCCACCGAGTCAACGCCGAATCCCGCCGCCCCACAAGGCGGGTTTTTGATGTCTCATAAATTGTCGGGCGCGGGTTGGAATCGCCAGCGCGGGGGCTGTATGCTGGGAACCAGGATTTGAGCGGTCGCGTATTTCCCGCGACACCGCCAGGAACGACCGCCGACATGAGGTTAAAATGGCCGACTACAGCAATTACCAGAAAAAAGTGATTCAGCGGTTTTACGACAACCGCGATCAGCACGACGAGCAGCGGTTGGCAGAGCTCACCACCGAGTTATATCTGGCCGAGGGAAAAAAACGGGACCGGCTGTGGAAGTCTGTCGGCGAAGCCCTGGAGCGGCTGAAAATCCCTCCCCAGCGGGTGGCGCACGTCATGCAATCTGCCGACCCGGCGGTGCTGGCCGAAGTTGTCAAGGATTTGCAGTCGGGGGCGCTCAAGCCGGGCGGCTCCTGACGGCCTGACGGGACCAGTTGAAACCGGGCCGATGGAGTTCGCCCGTCGCGCGACACCGCGAATCCTCAAGAATCGTCAGGTCGGCATGGCTGCCGATGTCAGAATCCTCTCTTCGTCCTTGTTCAAGGCCGAGAGAGCGGTTGACCTGTTTCTTTGTTCCACGTTTTTTCGCCCGGAGTGAACACCATGACTGAAGAAGCCCCCCCTCGCGCAACCCCCTCGTCTGACGTTCCGCCCGCGTCGGCTCCCCACAAAAAGCCCCGCAACGTTGCCGAACTGGTGATTGTTCGCGGTGGGATCGCGGCCTTGCTGCTGCTGGTCGCCTGGCAGGGCGTGGCGCGGTACGGTTATTCGCAAACCGTCGAGCCACTGACCGCCGCCATGCGGGCGGCCGACGAAAGCGAACAGTCGGTCACCGAGGCCGACGTGCGCCGGATGCTGCAGGGGTTTTCGAACTGGGCGGAATGCCCGGTCGACCCCGCGACGAAAGAGAGCCGGGCCGAGAAATTCACGTGGGTCGGCCCGTTCAAGAGCTATTCCCTGATTGTTTGCTACGGCGTCGAAGGACGATCGGAAGCCGAAACGATCGTGCTTCGAACGGACACGCCCTGACGCGCACGACCGCTGCCGGCCCCCCGGCGTCTGCTGCCATGAATGCCCGAATTCCGGCGTGAAACGTCGATTTACAAATTGACGCCGGCTGCGCTGCGCGCCTAAGATGGAATGAGGCAGAATTCCATTCCTCGCCTGGCGTTATCATGATCTCGGCACGAATCGGTCGGAAAACCGCGCTGTTGGCAATTGTCGCAGGCGCGCTCATGGCAACAGGCCCGCGCAGTGCCCGGGCCGAAGTGCCCAAGCGACCGGCAAACCGGTATGCGCGGGCGATTTACACCGATTCGGGCAACGGCCCGCCGGTGTCGCTCGTGGGGCGCGACGTTTCGGCAACGCCCGCGGGCTATGGCGCCTATCGCTACCCGTTCGGCAACAGTTACTACTACCGTTACCACCCGCGGTACTATGCGTTTAACGCCTACCACGGGCGATACCCGTTCAGCCCCTACCTGACACGCCGCTATCCCTTTGGCATGGGGCCTTATACGAACGGCTTCGGCGGGTATTCAGGTTATGGTTATGCGCCCTACGGCATGCTGGGGCCCACCGTGCAGAACGACATGTACCGGCCGTTCTGGAACCTGGGGGCCGGCCCGATGTCGAGCTCGGCCTACAGTTTCGCGCCGTATACCGCAACGTGGTATAACGGGATTTCGCCCTATTACGCCCATGCCCCCTATAGCTTCAGTTATTTCGGGCCGAGCTACGGTTACGCGAATTTCGGCTATGGCTACAACGGCGCGACGAACGGGTTCGGCATGCCGGGCTACACCTACGGAATGGGCGCCTACAACTACTACGCGAACCCGTACGGGTATTAAACCGAGTGGCCGAATCGATCGGCGCGAAAGGGCGCCAGGTCGAGCGACGGGGCCCCGCGCACGATCCAATCGCTCATCAGTTTGCCGGTCGCCGGCGCCAGCAGCATGCCATTCTTGAAGTGCCCGCACGCCAGCCACAGGTTGGCCGCACCGCGGGCACGATCCAGAATGGGCAAACCGTCGGGCGTTGCCGGACGGATCCCGCACCACGCCCGCGTAAAGGGCGTGCCGGCCAATTCCGGCAGCAGGTCGTACGCCGCGGCGGCAAAATCTGCCGTCAGTTCCCGATCGGGAACGAGCCCTGAGTTTTCAGCCGTGTTGCCACCCGTCACGATCTCACCGGTTGGCAGTTGAATGACCAGGTACTGGCCCAGCACCGACGATTTGAGCAGCGGGCGCACGGGATCGGTGGCGATCATTTGCCCACTGACGGGGCGAACCGGCAGTTTTAGAGAAATCGCTTTCGCCAGCCAATCGGCGTTCCACCCCGTGCAGCACACGATCGTGTCGGCTTCGATGACGCCGGCGCTGGTTTCGACGGCGGTCACACGCCCCGCCGCCAGTTGCAACCCGTGGGCACACACGCCCGCCGCGATGCGAGCCCCCTTGCGTCGCGCGGCACGCATCAGCGACAACACGGCCTTCACGGGGTGCAGGCTCGCCTCTGAGGGATAATGCAGCCCCGCATGGAACCCCGGCTGGAGATGGGGCTCAAGGCGCGCGATTTGCAGGGCGTCGACCGCCTGCACGGCGCACCCTCGTTCTTGCGCACGCGCTGCGAAGTCGGCGGCCGACGGGGCGAATCGTGCCGTGTTGACGTTCAACAACCCGTTGACGCGCCAGTGGAAATCGAAATCGGGTCGCAGCGACAACCGGCCCCACAAATCGCGCGAAAGAAATGCCAGCGCCTGAAACGATTCGGCGTATGCGGGCGCTTGATCGTTCGGCCAGATCCCCCCGAAATTCGCGCCACTGGCGCCACTGGCCAGCGTCGCCGCTTCGATCAATTGCACCCGCGCCCCCTGGTCTGCCAGAAAATAGGCGATCGCCAACCCGACCACCCCCCCGCCCACAATCAGCACCTCGGGGCCGGGCAGCAACGCCGCCCCGCGCGAACTGAACAGCTCCTCGCGGTCGGTTGCGTCAAGATTGGCAAACCAGACGGGCTCAGGCGCGGCGGCCGGCAGGCCGTGCGCGGCAGTTGCAGGGGGCGGCATCAGGACCTTTCTGTCAGTGAACGGCGGGCGTCGCGAACGCGTGCCGCCGCCTGTTCGCCGCTGGCCGCCAGCGCTGTCAGGTGGCCCATTTTTCGTCCGGGGCGGGCGCCCATTTTTCCATATAAATGCAGCTTGACGTCAGGAAAGCGACACGCCGCCTCCCAACGCGGCTCGCCGTGTTGCCAGAGGTCGCCCAGCAGGTTCGCCATGGCTGCCGGGCGCAGGAGTTCGGTCGAACCCAGCGGCAGACCGCAAATTGCGCGCAACTGCTGTTCGAACTGGCTGGTGATGCAGGCATCGAACGATAAATGACCTGAATTGTGCGGGCGGGGCGCGAGCTCATTGATCAGCAGCCGCCCCTGTCGGGTCAGAAAGAACTCGACGCACAACACACCGACAACATCCAGTTGTTCGAGCACGCCCCGGGCAATTTCAACCGCCTCGCGGGCCAACGCCTCAGGGATCATGGCCGGCGCCAGGGAAACATCGAGAATATGGCGGGAATGTTCGTTTTGAATGACGTCGTAATGCGCGAATTGCCCGGTCAACCCGCGGGCGGCAATGACCGAGACCTCGCATTCGTAGTCGATGAACGCTTCGAGCACCGCTTCGGCGGCGGCCAGTTTTTTCCACGCGGCAGCCGCGCCCTCGGGCGCGTCAATTCGGATCTGCCCTTTGCCGTCGTAACCCCACCCGGCGGTTTTGAGCACGGCCGGCGTCCCCAACGTTGCCAGTGCCGCCGCGAGTTCGGCTTCTGATCGGACGGCGACAAAGGGCGCAACGGGAAAGCCCGCGCGGCTCAAAAACGTTTTCTCCCGCAAACGATGCTGCGTGGTATGCAGCACGGCGCCTTCGGGGCGCACGAACGTTTCGATGGCCGCTGCGGCCGCCGTCGCCGCCGGAACGTTTTCAAACTCGAAGGTGACAACCGCCGTTTGCCGCGCAAACTCGCGAACGGAGTCGAGGTCTTCGTAGGCACCTTGAACTTCGCGATCGGCGACCTGCCCCGTCGGGGTGTCGTTGTCTGGCGAAAAGGTGTGCACCCGATACCCCATGCGCCGCGCGGCAATGGCGAACATCCGCCCGAGTTGCCCGCTGCCCAGCACGCCAATGACCGCCCCCGGCAGAATTGCCGTCACGATAGCGTCTCCCCGCGCACGAGTTGCGCCTGCTCGGCATGAAACGCGCGGAGCTGTTCGCGCAGGTGGGGCCGCGCGGCCGCCAGCACCCGTACCGCGAGCAGCGCCGCGTTGATCGCGCCGGGTTTGCCAATGGCGAGCGTTCCGACGGGCACGCCGCCGGGCATCTGAACGATCGACAACAGTGAATCGAGGCCCGCAAGCGCCGGGCTTTGCACCGGCACGCCAAACACGGGCAACAGGGTCTGTGCGGCGATCATGCCCGGCAGATGCGCCGCGCCGCCGGCCCCGGCAATGATGACTTCGAGGCCGCGCCGCTCAGCGCTGGCCGCGTATTCGCACATCCACTGGGGCGTGCGATGTGCCGACACGATCTGGCATTCATGGGCGACGCCAAATTGGGCCAGCGTGGCATCGGCGTGGCGCATTGTTTCCCAGTCAGACTTGCTGCCCATGACGACCCCAACCAGGGGGGAATTCTGCTGCAGGTCGCTCATCGTGGCGCAGGGCCCGGAAATACGCATTCGCCGTTCAGGAATGCAAAGTCAGGGAAAAAACGGTCGGCAGGAAACCATGGTAACCATTTGCCTGGTCAGAGGAAACTCTCGGCAGGTTCGCCGATTCTGTCGTGCCCGTTTCAAACTCCATTCACGCCCCACGACGGTTTTTCCGGGAGCCCCGGGGCATGTTGCCCCAGACTGGCGGCCGTTCCCTCAGCCACCGCAAAGCCGGGAAAGTTCGCGTAAATCGTGCAGGGCGTCGTCGAGGTCGGGCGGCTGGGCGCCGCGAACGCGCCCGGCCCGGTCGCATCGGCCAAGGACAACCAAGTCGTCGAAATCGGGCGTGGCCGCCAATCGTCGCCGGGCGCGAACGCCCAACGTGCCGGCATGCAACGCGTGCGCGTCGCCCAGATTGGCAATGAACCAGTCGGTGCGTTCGGTGATAAACCCGGCAAGCGCCGCGCGGCCGGCCACGACGGGGGCGTGGCGGTCAAGGGCGTAACCGACGTCGTGCAGGAGTGCCGCCAATAGAAACTCCTCATCGTGGGCCGCCGCGTTGCGGGCCAGGTCGAACACCTGCAGGCTGTGGTACAGCGCATCGCCTTCGGGATGTTCCAGGCGATTCTGCTGCACGTGCTCGAGCGGCAACAACCGCGCCCGATAGACGTCGAAGCGGTCGGGCCCCGCGTTGCCGCCGGCGGTTTCAGCATCATTGCCCCGCCAGGCGTCCATGCGCATCTGGCCGACCTCTTCGGGCAGGTTGTCGCCTTCGCACAGCCGGGAGAATTGCTGGATCTGATCGCGAATTTCGGTAGCGGTGGGCAGGTCTGAATTTCGCAACCGCCCGCGACAAGCCCGCCGCGCCGCCTTTTGAGTGGCGCGCAGGTACTCAGACTCGTGCCGCAAAAACAGCAGGCGCGCCGCTTCGAATGCAATCTGGCGTCGCAATTTGTCGTCGTTCATGATGTTTCAGATTCACCGGAACGCGGCCGGCATAGGGGGGAAGGGCGAGTTGACTGGCAGGCCGCCAGAGCGCTCAAATACTGTGCACGTCAGCAATTCATCGACCGTGCTTGGCGACTTGTCCGAACGGAGCAACATTGCGTACGTTGCGAAAAAAGTTTATGGAACGGGTTTGTCAGCGATTAAACGACTTGCTGCGGCAGAAGTCCGGGTTAGAATGCGAGTCAGGCTTCCATTCGAATTCTGCGCGAATCATCAACCGGGGCGCTGGCGGCAATGGATGAAAAAATCGTTGAATCGGCCGCCGCCGGTCTGGTGGCGCTGCTGCCTGGGTTCGTTTCTGCATGGATCTTTTATGGATTAACGCCGCACAAAAAGCCCGACAAGTTCGAACGTGTCGTGCAGGCCTTCGTGTTCACGTTTATCAGCCAGGGCATTGTCGCGGCTGTGCGGTTTGTCAGCGTGGCTGCCGGATTT
>JAJXXL010000101.1 GCA_021781115.1 Planctomycetota bacterium | reverse complement strand
CACGTTGCCCAGGTTGGCCGGGGCCGCGGGAATGTTGACGCCCAGCAGCGTATTGTTCGAGAAATCGTTCTGGAAAAACGTCGTGCCGGCGGCCTGCGAGCTGGCGTCGATCGCAATGGCGGTGGCGGTATTGGCGATGATGTTGTTGAGCAGCACCGGGGCGGCGTTGTTGGCCACGTTAATGCCCGTGCCTGCCGGCGTGGCGCCGCCGTAAATCGTGTTGTTGACGATGCGGCCGTAGGGCACCGCGCCGAGCGGCTGGCCGGCGGGGTTGGTGACGCCTTCGAAGTCAATTCCCGCGCCCGAACCGATGCCGTAAATCACGTTGTTGGCGATTTCGACGCCCGGCACCTGGTTGGTGTTGTCGAGCGTGGGCAGGTTCAGCGGGGCGCCGGGGTACGGGTCGTTGTTGATCGGGTTGCGAGCGCCCGTCGATTGTACGCCGTTCTGTGAGAAATTGCTGATCGTGTTGCTGAGGATGTTGATCACCCCCTGCTGCTGGTAATAGGTCGCGTCGCCGATGCCGTAGGGGTAGCTGCCGTCGCCCTCGGGGAAGGCGAGGTCGTCGATCAGGGCCGCTTCACGGCCGACCGCGGCGCCCGCGCCCCGCGTGAAGACCCATTTGAACGTGTGCAGAATGACCGAGGGGCTCGTGCCGTCGGCATAGGTCGAGTTGACGTTGAACGAAACAAGTTCGGGCGTGTTGGCGCCGGCCGTCGTGCCGGTAATGCTTTCCATCAGGTTGCCGTCGATATAGAACGACAGCGAATCGCCCGCGCCGGCGATCAATTCCTGCAGGAAGCTGATATCGCCTGAGTTCGTGGCGAGAGTCAATTGCACCGTCGAGCTCTGGCCGTTGCCAATCGCGCCCGACGAAAGGCTGTAATGGCCGGCCAGCGGATCGAGCCCCGTGACGTTCCAGGGGGCGCTGCCGTAGGTGTCGTACAAGCTGTTGTAGCCACCGCTGCCGATCACGCTGCCCACGGCGTAGGCCAGGTTCGCGGCGTCGGTCGTATAGAGCGCGCTCAAATCGCCCGTTTCAAAGCCGTCGCTGGCGCCGAACTGCTGGTTCACCATGTACTGCTGGGTGATCTGGATGAACCCCTTGTCGTCGGCGGTCAGGCTGGCGTACTGCGTGCCCCGGCGGATTTGCAGGTTGTACGCGCCGGTCAGCGCCAGTATCGGGGCTTGCGGTTCGGGGTTGGTCGGCAGGGCCTGGAAGGTGGTATTGCCGTTCGTAAGCCCGTTGGCGACGTTCGTGACCATTTCCCCTCGGCCCGCGAGGCCGACAATGATGTCGTCAATGAAGAACCCCTGCACCGCGTTATTGGCCTGCATCGCGGCCGCCTGGGCGTTGCCGACCGAGCGGCTTTTGTCCGTAAAGTGGCCGAACGTGGCGCCGTTCGGATCCTGCGTGGCGCCCGGCATGGTGTTCGTCGTGTAGCCGACGGCGCCGTTCGCGCTCACGAGCGTGCCGAGCGTGCTGAAATCGAAACGCAGCTCGAGCGTCGGGTCGCCCGCATACGGGCTGAGGTCGATTCGCGCCTGCCGCCAGACCGGGGTGGTCGTGGAATTCCAGAGCGGCTGGACGGACTGGCCGGCCAGCCCGCCCGTCAGGTTCGTCGCCAGCGCCGGGGCGCCGTTGTCGTTGGCAAACGTGGTGATGTAACTCGGCAATTCGGCGCTTGCCGCCCCTGCTGTCGGCCCTGACAACAACGTGTTGTTCGTGGCGACGAGCGACCAGGTGCTGCCGCCGTCGGCGGAAATGTAGACTCGGGCGGTGTCATTGACGTTTTTGAGCCCGCTGCTGATGTTTCGGTCATTGAGGTAATAGTCGAAATACAGCGTGGGCAGGTCAGCCGCGGCGTAGTTTTGCAGGCTGAAGGCGTTTGTGGTCAGGCTGCCGTAGGCTCCGCCGGGCAGGTTGTAATTCGCGGTGGAGCCGCTCGGCATCACCGGGTTCGTTCCCGCCGTTAAATCGTGCTGCCAGGTGGACGAAACCGCGCCGTACTGGCCCGCATCGCCATTGAACGGCAAGTACGTGTTGGCGCCGGGCGTTCCGGTCCATTGTTCGAGGTTAAAGCCGAAGCTGGTGCCGCCCGCCTGGGCGATCTGGCCGTTGTTGAAGCCCGACTGGATTCCGTTCACGGCATTCGTGCCCGCCAGAACGGGCGGCTGCAGGTCGGTCGGGTGCCACAAGTTGATGTCGAGGGGCGAAAACGCCAGTCCGCCGGTTGATGCGCCGCCGTCGTTCGTGAACGTCCCCAACGCACTCGTGCCGTTGTTCGTGACCGTGACGACATCGGGGTTCGGCAGGCCGAGGGAATTCGCCGTCAGCCCCGGCAGTGTCTGGCCGGCATATTGGCCGTCGAACTCGACGTTGATCTGGTCCGTCGGCAGGCCGCCGATGAGCGAGCCGGGCAGCGGCCCAGCGGTCACGCGCAGGTCGCCAGGGTTCACCGTCGACAGGAAGTCAAGGGCGTCTTGAATACTGATAATCGGAACTTGCGTCGTCGTGACGGTGACGGGAACCAGAACGCTGAGGCTGTCGAGCACGGTGTCGTTCACGACGCTGAGCGAGTTGCCAAGCAGCCCCAGATACCGACCCCCGAACGCCACGACGGCCGGCGCGACGGGAAACGGCCCGCCTGTCACCGTGAGGTCGCCGACGGCAACGTTGCTCAAGGCATCGAGCGCCTGTTGAATGCTCTCGACCCCCTTCGTGACTTCAGTGAGGAAAATCGTCGGGCTGGCCCCGCCCGTCAGTGAGTTTGAATACGTCATCAACGGAATGGGCCGCCCGTATTCGGCGCCCATATTCAGCCCGAACGTCAGGGTCAGACTGCTTCCCGGCAGAGTCCCGGTGTTTGGCGTGACAGTGATGTCGCCGACGGCCACGTTGCTCAGCGCATCGAGCGCGTCTTGAACGCTGGTAACTCCCCGAACGGTTTCGGACAGCGTGACGGTTCCGCCTACCAGACCAAGATTGTTGACTACGATGGGCGCGACCGGTTGACCGCCGAACGATCCGGCGAACGCGAGTGAAAGCGGCGAGCCAAACGGCCCGAGTCCGAAAGCGCTGCCCGTGACGGAGATCGTGCCTCCCGAACCGGCGACATTGGGCAGGCCATTTAATGCCGCCTGCACCGCAGCCACGCTGGCGTTGTATTGCAGCGGCCCGGTGGTCGCCGTCGCCAACGTATTCGGGTTGATAAATGTCAGCGAGAACGTGCCGCCGACGGCGGTGCCGTTCAATGTTTGCAACTCGCTGATGCTGGTAACGGCCGGGGCGTTGAAGGCGATCGGCTTGGTCGTTTGAATACTTCCAGGATTGCCGAGCCCGTCGTTGTAGGTGAGCGTGAACGTGCCGCCTGACGGGCTTCCGGCGATCCGCAGTTGCTGCACCTCGTCGATGCCCACGCTGGCGGGCGCGTTCCATGCGATCGGGGCCGTTGTTTGCGAATCAGTAAGCCCCTGGCTGTTCGTGCTGTTGAATTGCAACTGGAACGTGCCGCTCGCGGCCGTCGGGCCTTCGGTGATCTGCTGGATTCCCTGCTGCGTCACCGTCGCCTGGGCGTTGTAGGGAATGGGCACCGTGGTTTGGGTCGTGGCGCCGTTGTTGAAGCTCAATGTAAACGAGCCGCTGGGCGTGCCTGCCGTTTCCGTGATTTTCTGTTGTTGGTTGCCACCGCCCGGCGCGCTGAAAATCGCCTGCATCGTACCGCTGGCGTTGAGCGCGATGATTTCGCCGGTCGTCGTCGTGGCGAACAGGTCGTTCGCATAGGCGCCGTTCGTCACGTTTTGCGGACCGAGCGCCAACCCCGTGAAATCAAAGGTCGCGCCGAAATCCTTAATGACCTTCGCGTTGCCGTTGCCGGAATTGATCGTGAAGAACTTGCCGTCGTTGCCGACGCCGTACAACTGACCATTCAGAAACGCCATGCCGGTCGTGACGGTGCTGGCAAACAGGCCGGGGCTGCTCGGGTCGTAAATGTCGCCGCGGTACCCGGAAATGGCATTGTTTTCGAAGGCGCTGCCATTCGTCGGGTCGGCTTGATACAGGCGCGACGGCGAATTTGTGGGCACGTATTCACCGCCGCTGCGCACCGAGTAAAACAGGCTGTAGCTGCTCAGGCGGGCCGGAATCGGGCTGCCGCCCCAGGCGAGGGCGTTGACGGTGCCGGTCGAGTCATAGCCGCTGGCGTTCGGTGGCAGCGTGGTCGGAAAAGGTACCGTAATGTCCGGAATCGCGTCGGTGCCGATCGTCGTTTGAGCGCCGGTTTGGGGGTCGATCGTGACGAGCGTGCCCGCGAAACCCGCGGCCGCGTTTTGTGACGAGACATACGCGGTCAGAACACCATCGCTGCGCATGGCGATGTTCGCGGTCGCGCCATTCATGCTCCCCACGTTGGTCTCATATGTCCCGTTAAACGGGTCAACGATGTTCAGATTTCCATGCGTCGAGGTGTACAGCGCCACGTCGCCCAATTGCAGCGGCGTGACGTGCGTCGCCAGATTGACCGCGTTGGTGACGTCGCCGAACGCGGTCGGTGTCATCGCGTACACCTGGTTCTGATAGGCCGGCGTGGTGGGGTTGCCCGTCGTAAAGCCGCTCGTAGCCGCGGCCGTTGCGGTGGCGTAGGGGTTGGGGCCGATATGGTCTTCCAGAATCCGTTGGACCGAGTCGATCGGTTCGAGCCGCACGTTGGCTTCGGAGGCCGAGCCGGTAAACGTCGAATTGAGCACCGCGGGAAGCATTGCGGCCGAGGAAATCGCCACGTAATAGGTGAACTGGGCCGGGGGCGGCTGCACGGGGCCCCCGCCGGGGCCGGTTTCGACACCCCCGCCCCCCATCGACGCGCCCGCCGGAAACTGCACACTGCCGAGGAACGGATCCTGGGTGCTGGCGCTCGTGCGGCTCAGGTCCTGAAACAGTTGGCTGTTGGCTGTTTGATCGGGCAGCGGCTGCTGGTCGGTCACGTTGGAATTCCGGCTGATCAGGATCAGGTTGCCCAGATTGTCGAACACTGAAATCGTGGTGTCGGGCCGAGCCAGGCCGGCAGCGTAAAACACGTTCATGTCAATCGGAAATGTCTTGCCGCCCCCGTTGACGCCGCCGATCGCCTCGATCAGGTTGAAATTCAGTTCAAACTTGTACCAGTCGACCTGGGTTTGCGACGCCAGGTTGCCCGACACCGTGACGTTGTTCTGCGAACTGTCGAGCAGGTTGCCCAGGTTCTGGGCGGTGGCAAAGCTGTTGTTGCCCGTCGTGCCGTTGCTGGTCGTCGTGGTCGATGTGCCCACGAGCGGCGACGACGACGGCAGCCCCGACAGCACAATGCCGTTCGTGGCGTCGTTGATCGTGGCGTACCGGATCGTCGAACCCGGTTCTTCGTACACCTGCTGCAACCGGATTTGCAGCGTGTACACCCCGCTCGTCTGGCCGCCGTTGCTGAGCACGCGAAGATAATACGTGCCGGTCGCGCCGGTCGTACCCGGCAGGACCAGGCTCATGCCGGCGTCATGCGGGTTGAGGCTGAAATAGGCCCCGCCCAAGGCGGCATTCTGAATCAGCGGCTGGGCAATGCCGGTGAGCGTGCTGGGGTCGTTGAACGTGTCGTTCGAGGCGAGCACGGTGCCGCTGGCGTCGACCAGTTGCAACACGCTGTCGAGCGCAAAGCTGGTGTTCGTCAGGCTGACGTACACCTGCGTGCCCGCCGAGGCGCTGAAACTGTATTCGTGCACGTCGGTCGGGTTGGCCAGGAAACCGTGCACTTCGAACCCCAGCGGCTGGTCATTGCTGCCCGAGTTCAGATTCGGCGCGAGGTTGCCCAGAAACTGGGCCGTTGTCGAATTCTCGACGACGGCGGGGCCATAGGCCGACGCATCGTTGATGACCATCACGTTGCGGTCGTTGCTGTACTGGTCGAACGCGACGCTGTCCCAGTCGCCGGGGCTGCCGGTGCTGGCGGCGTTGTTGTTCGTGGCGCTTTGCGGGTTGCCGTTGGGGTCGAGGCCCGCGCCGACCGTGCTGTCGTTCAGCGATGTCAGGATGACCGGGTGGCCCGGCGTGCCGATGATTTGCAGCGACCCGCCGATGCGGCTGGTGATGTCTTCGGGCGTGCCGGTGACGGTAAACCCGGCGGTGGCCCCCAACAGCTTGACGACCAGGCTTTGCGTCGGGCTGCTTTCGATGCGCAGCCCGCCGTAGAAGTGCAGGTTGGCGATCGTGATATTGCTTTCGAGCACGTACACGATGTCGGTGTCGTCCCAGATGCCCTGCGTCGTGAGCAGCTCGCCCCGCACTTCCATGCCGTTGATCGTGTTGTTGCCCAGCTTGTTCAACCGCACCAGCGGGCCGTAGTTGCTGGCAAACTGGGGGTAGCTGAACGGCGTATTGATGTCGGTTGTTTGGCCGGGCAGGGCCGTGCTGCGGCCCCAGTCGGGCACGACCAGGTTGTTGAGCGAATTGGCGTCGACGCTGATCGCATCGGCCGTGTTGTTCTGAATCACGTTGTTGACAATGACCGGCTGCGCCCCGCGGACATAAATCACGGCGCCATTGCCCGACGGGCTGCTGTTTGACAACAGTCCGTCGCTGCCGCCGTTGGTGTTCGTGCCGCCCGCGTTGTTTTGCAGAATGCTGTCGGCAATGCGCACCGTGGCCTGCTGGATTTCAATGGCGTTGAAGTTATCGAGGCCGCCGGCGATCGGCGCCGCGCCGCCGCCGTATTCGACCACCGCCCGGTCAAGGCTGCCCGAGGAGCCGGCGTTAAAGAAGAACCCGCCCCAGTCGCCGGCGGCGGGCGCGGCGGCGGGGTTGTTCGTGGTCAAAAATGTGCCGCCTCCGCCGTACACGTTGTTGTTCAGCGAGGTGAACACGACCGGGTTTTGCGAGGTGCCTTCGGCAATGACCTGCGTGCCGCCCACATCGGCCAGAATGACCGATTCGGAGTTTTTGAGAACCACGCCAGGGTCGAACACGAGGCTGCCGGCGGGCCGAGCGGTGACAGTGACGCCATTCGAAA
>JAJXXL010000425.1 GCA_021781115.1 Planctomycetota bacterium | reverse complement strand
ATCGGCGTCGCGCGTAATGCGCATCGTCGTCGAACACACGATTTCCGAACCACCGAACAATTGGTCGAGCCGCGATGCCACGACCTGTTCGAGCAGGACAAAGTCATCGGCATCGCCCGGCAGGCGTATCAGCCGCGGCAGCACGGCCGGCAATTGCACCGCCGCCAGCAGCCGTTTCGGGCCGCCGACCCGCGTCGCCCGCTGCTCAATGATCGCGGCGATGTACAACCCGCGGCTGCGGAGATGGGGCGTGGGGTGGCTGGGGTCGATCGCCATCGGCGTCAGCACGGGAAACACGGTTTGACGGAAGTAGCCGTCCATGTATGTTTTTTGTTCGGGCGGCAACTTTCGCGGCGAGAGCAGGCGAATGCCGGCTTTGGCCAGTTGCGGCAGCACCTGCCCGTTCAGGCAGGCGTACTGCCGCGCGACGAGTTCACGCGTACGGGCGTGCGCCTGCTGGTAGATTTCCTGTACCGTGAGCTGCTCCGGCAGGCGGTCTTCGGGTTCGGCCAGGCCGCGCAACTGCGAGCGCACCCCCGACATGCGAACCATCATGAACTCGTCGAGGTTGCTGCTGAAAATGCTGAGGAACTTGATGCGCTCGAGCAAGGGGTTGGTTTCGTCTTCGGCCTCTTCGAGAACGCGGGCGTTGAATTCGAGCCAGCTTAACTCGCGGTTGCAGAAATGCTCGGGGCCAATCGTTTTGGGGGTTTCAATCGCGGTCGTCATGACGTGTCGGCAGGGAGGCAGGAGAAAGTCATCGAAACAGCCTGAAAGCCCAGTATACCAACCCGCGCCCTTTCCCGCAGCCAAACCGGGCGCCGCCGTGCGGCGCGACTCGGGGGGCTTGACGACATGCGGGCCAACACGCTCAAACGCGGGGCGCCGGCAGGACCGGCTCGAAACACGACCGTCGAGAATCATGGCCGCGCGGCGGCCCCGCGCCCGAAGAATCGCGGCTGTGCCGTTTTTGTATGCGAACTCGGCTTCCGTGGCGTCGGTCTTTTCAGTAATCTGCAATCGTGCCCGGCGGTCGCACCGCTTGTGGCTCGTGTTTGCAAAATTGACCGGCACAGCGGCCCGGAGGTCAGTCAGGTGATCGACCGGCGGGCGGCCGGCATATTCGATTTCGTTTCAAAGGGCTGTCGATGGGTCTGCCCGCGATTTTAATGGCTTCGGCCGGCTGCCTGCTCGTGGCGTATTTCATGTACGGCCCGATTCTATCGCGGCTGTTGCAGCTCCGAGATGACGTGCCCACGCCCGCGGTCGAGCTGCGCGACGACGTCGACTACGCGCCGATCGACTCAAAGTTTCTGCTCAGCCAGCACTTCTCAGCCATTGCTGCGGCCGGGCCGATCGTCGGGCCGATTCTGGCAGGCGCCATGTTCGGGTGGCTGCCCGCGCTGATCTGGATTCTCGCCGGTTCCATTTTCATCGGCGGAGTCCACGACATGACGGCCCTGGTCGCCTCGATCAGGCACAAGGCGCGGTCGATCGCCGAGGTCGTGCGCGACCACATGACACACCGTTCGTATGTGCTGTTCCTGAGTTTTGTCTGGCTGGCGCTCGTGTACATCATCGTGGCGTTTACCGACGTCACGGCGAGTTCATTCGTCGGCGTGCAAACGCTTGAAAACAACCAGAAGGTGCCCGGCGGCGGAACCGCCACATCATCGCTGCTGTACCTGGCCCTGCCGATCATCATGGGGCTCCTGCTGCGGTATACGCGGCTGGGGGTCGGTCGGGCTACCATCATTTTTCTGCCGCTCGTGGGCGTTTCGATCTGGGTGGGGCAGTTCATTCCGTTGACCGTCGAAGATTTCTTCGGGCAACCCCAGGCGATCGCCGCGCTGCACACTGCCCGCACGCAGGTCGTGGGGCTGCTCGACCAGGATCAACGCGCCCTATTCGAGACTGCGGCCCCTGACGACCTCGACCTGTTGCGCGTCAAAGAACCACGGTTCGCCGACAGCCTCAAGCTGACCGCCGACCAGTCAGCACAGATCGCGGCACTCATCACGGGGCCCGCCGCACAGATCGCCAAGAGCCGGGCTGCGGCGCAGAAGTGCTGGAACGTCGCCCTGCTGCTGTATTGCCTGGTGGCATCGGTCGTGCCGATGTGGCTGCTGTTGCAACCGCGCGGGCATCTGGGCGGCTATTTTCTGTACATCGCTCTGGCAGCGGGAATGCTCGGAATTCTGTTCGGGGGCCAGCCTATTGCATACCCGGCGTTTACCGGCTGGACGTTCGGCGAAGACGCGCCGATGTTTCCACTGTTGTTCATCACGATCGCCTGCGGCGCTTGTTCTGGGTTTCATTCCATCATCGCTTCCGGAACGACCTCGAAGCAGTTGCGGTGCGAAACCGACGCACGATCGATCGGGTATGGCGCAATGCTCCTCGAAGCGATGGTCGCCGTGGTCTCGCTGAGTTGCCTGATGATTCTGCCGGCGAATTCGCCACTCGTCGCAGGCGGCCAACCCAAGCCGAATTTCCTGTACGCCCAGGGCATTGGCAGTTTCATGACCATTCTCGGCGTTCCCGCGGTATTTGGCGTGTCGTTTGGCCTGATGGCATTTACGACGTTTGTGTATGACACGCTCGACGTGTGCACCCGCCTGGGGCGTTATATTCTGCAGGAACTGACGGGCGTCCAGGGAAGGATGGGGCAATGGGCCGCCACCGGCGTCACGGCGGGCGTGCCGCTGCTGTTTCTGCTGTGGCAGCCAACCGACGCCAGGGGGCGGCCGGCCTGGCTGATCTTCTGGAACCTCTTCGGCGCCAGCAACCAGCTTCTGGCCGCGCTCACACTGCTCGGTGTGACCGTGTGGCTGGCCCGCACCTACCGCGCAACATGGGTGCTGTTCGTCACCGGGTTGCCCTGCCTGTGGATGTACGCCATGAGCATGTGGGCGCTGGTGCGTATTCTGGCGCCGCTGGTGGGGTCACTGGCGGCGTTCAATTTCTCCGTCGACGGGCCGGTCGGCAACCCGGTGCCCTGGGTCGCTTCGATCCTGGCGGCGTTGGGCACGCTGATGCTGTGGGAAGCGGTCAAAGTCGTGCTCGCCAATCTGCCGCGCCCGCCCGCAACGCTCGTTGGCGTCGAGCTCGAGTCATGAGCAGCGCCGGGCGGCAGGGTGCGTTATGAGCGGTGAAACCCTGGTAGGCCGCCCACCGAATACCATCGCACTGCGCGGGGCGCGGGTGCACAACCTGAAGAATGTCAACCTCGATCTGCCGCGAGACAGATTGGTTGTGCTGACCGGGGTCAGTGGCAGCGGCAAGAGTTCACTGGCATTCGACACGCTGTTTGCCGAAGGCCGCCGGCGCTATTTCGAAAGTTTGTCAGGCCCGGCTCGTGTCTGGCTGAACTCGCTCGAGCGCCCCGATCTGGATGCGCTCGAAGGGCTGCCGCCAACGCTGAGCATTCAGCAGCGCATCGCGGCGGCACACCCGCGCAGCACGCTGGCGACGACGACTGAAATTCATGACTTTCTGCGCGTGCTGTATGCCCGCGCGGGCACGCCGCATTGCGTGGCGTGCGGGCTGCCGATCGTGCAGCATTCACCGCGGGCCATTGTTGAACAGACGCTGGCATTGCCGCCCGGCCAGCGCATCATGATCCTGGCGCCGCTGGCCCGCGGGCAGGTTGGCAGCCACGCCGCGCTGTTCGACAAGATCTGCCGCGACGGCTTTGTGCGGGCTCGCATTGACGGCGTCATCGCCGATGCGGCCGCGCCACCCGACCTGAACCCGCAGCAGCCACACGACATTGAGGTGGTCATCGACCGCTTGGCGGTCAAAGAGGGTATTCGACCGCGACTGCATGAATCGGTCGAACTCGCGCTGAAACAGGGCAACGCGGTGTGCGTCGTCAGCCAGGAAGAGGCCGGTGAATGGCGCGATTTGCGGTTCAGTAGTCGCTTCGTGTGCGCCGCATGCGGTTTGAGTTATCCCGACGTCGAGCCGCGAACTTTCAGCTTCAACAGCCCCGCCGGCGCCTGCCCGACCTGCGGGGGTCTGGGTTCGCTGAATCGGCCGGGCGACACCGCACCGGGCAACGATCCCTGCCCCGATTGCCGGGGCGACCGGCTGGGCCCTTTCGCCCGCACGGTTACGATTTGTGGAACGGCGATCCAGCAATTCACCGCGCTGACCGTGACCGGCAGCCTCAAAGAACTGCAGCGTTGGCAACGCGAATTCGCGCCCGACGACGCAGATCCCTCGACGGCCGCCTCCCGCCAGGTTGCCGCGCGGTTGCTCCCGGAAATTGCCCGCCGCCTGGAATTCCTGGAGAAGGTCGGGTTGGAATACCTGACGTTAAATCGGCCGACCAACACCCTGTCGGGAGGAGAATTCCAGCGGGCGCGGTTGGCTGGCTGCCTGGGTGCGGCGCTCGTGGGGGTGTGCTACATTCTCGATGAACCGACGATCGGTCTGCACCCCCGCGATACAAATCGAATGCTCGCCGCAATCCGCGAGTTGCGCGATCAGGGCAACAGCGTTATCGTCGTCGAACACGACCTCGACGTGATTCAGGCTGCCGATTTCCTGGTCGAATTGGGGCCGGGGGCGGGCTGCGGCGGTGGCGACATCGTGGCCTGGGGCACCGTCGCCGAGGTACGAGCCAACCCGAATTCGGTGACGGGCCGCTATCTCAACCGCGTCGTCCGGCCGGTTGATGCAGCCAACGAACTCATTGGCGACGGAACCTCCCGTTGGTTAACGCTGGCCCGTGTCTCTGCCCGAAACCTGAAGAATCTTTCGGTGCGCATTCCACTGGGCGCACTGACTTGCGTCACCGGGGTCAGCGGGTCGGGCAAGTCTTCGCTGGTCATGGAAACACTCGTTCCGCGGGTGCGGGCGGCAATTGCCGCCCGTGCGGCCCCCGCCCGCGAGTCGAGCGCGGCGGTGCTGCCGAGGGGCGACGGGCCCCTGACCGCGGTTTTAACCGGTGATGAGCCGCTCGAACGGCTGGTCGAAGTCGATCAATCGCCGATTGGCCGCAATGGCCGATCGAACCCCGCGACGACCTCGGGCATTTGGGATGAAATCCGGCGGCTGTTCGCGCGTACGAAAGCAGCCCGGTTACGCGGGTATCGAGCGGCGCGGTTCAGTTTCAACTCAGCCGGGGGGCGCTGCGAATCGTGTCACGGCTGCGGAACCCGCCGGCTCGCCATGCGGCTGCTGCCCGACATGCACGTCGTCTGTTCAACCTGCCGGGGCCAGCGCTTCAACCGCCCGACATTGCAGGTTCGGTTCCGCGGGAAGTCAGTGGCTGACATGTTGAACATGCGGTTCGACGAAGCCGCTGCGTTCTTTGAAAACTTTCTGGACTTGCGAGCCCGTTTGCAGGCATTCCTGGATGTGGGGCTGGAATACCTGCTGCTGGGCCAGTCGGCTCAAACGCTTTCAGGCGGCGAGGCGCAGCGCGTCAAACTGGCGGGCGAACTGGGCCGCCCCGGCACCGGCCGCACATTGTTCGTGCTCGACGAACCGACAACCGGCCTGCACGCGGCCGATGTCGAGCGGCTGTTGACGCTGCTACGGCAACTGATTGCCGCGGGCCACACCGTGCTGGTCGTCGAACACAATCTCGAGCTGATCGCCGCAACAGATTGGGTGATCGACCTGGGCCCTGACGGCGGCGCGGCTGGCGGTGCCGTCGTCGCCACCGGCACGCCCCGGCAGATTGCCCAGGTCGCCGCCAGCCATACCGGTCAGGCGCTCCGCCGCCGCTTCGAAGCTCGTGGCTGACGCATCGCACAGCTTGCCCCAATGAGCCGTCCGCACCAGTATAAAATGATGCCATGAAAGAGGCGGTGCTCCTGGGATAATGGCCGTATACGGCGTATCCCGCGTGGGGATCGCCAAGTTCAGCATCATGCACCAGGAGCACCGCCTCTTTCATGGCATCATTACGTTCTTTACGTTTTCTCGCGCGGAGCGCGCCAAAATTGTTCGGCAGGTCGTGCATGATCGCAAAATTATAGGGAGTTCGCGCGAAAAACACGAGTTGCCCCTGTTGAGCCAACCAATGCAGCACACCTTGCCGCCAGGACCTAATCGGGGGAGGTTATTGCCGGATCGGCTGGGCGGCCGGCTGCGCAGGTAGGGGCCAGGGTTTAAGTCTTAGCACATAGGCCGTGCCGTTGCCGTTGGCGCTGATCAGGTGCCGGCCGTCGGGGGTGAACGTGACGTGGTTGGCGAAATGCCCCGGCGGGAACCGAATCGTCCGCTCGGGATAGCCGCTTTCGGCGTCGGCGATAGTGATCGTATTTCCGTTCAGGGCAGCAAACCGCTGGCCCTGGGGATCATACGTGGCGAACGACGCCCACACGTCACCCCCAATTCGCACACGATGACGATCGAGGTCGAGGATCTGCGCGGAATTGGTATTGAACAGCACCTGCTTTCCATTCGGGCTGAACTCGGCGCTGGTCAGAGGATCACTCGTGCTGTGCGACTCCTTGAGTTGATTCGTTGCAACGTCCCAAATCTGGATTTCGTCGATCACTCCATTGGGAGATGTCGGCTTTGCCTTTCGAACGCCGAGGGCAAGCGTCTTGCCATCGGGGCTGATTGCCGCGGCCCGAAGTTCATTCACGTTCACCGAATAAATCTGGCGTTTGGCGGCCACGTCCCAGAGAGTGGCACCCCCGGCGTTCGCCGCCATGAGCCGTCGGCCATCGGCGCTCGACCCCAGGAAATTACCACCGGGGACGCCTTCGTACTTGTGCAAATGGGCTCCCGTATCGGCATCCCAATGCTGCAAACCGGCCCAATGACCGAAGGTCGCGAGCGAGCGGATGTCGGCGCTGAATTCGACGCATCGGACTTCGCCAACCTGTCGGGGCAGTTCCTGCCGCGGGAGGCCGGTTGCGAGGTTCCATAGGATCGTCGTTCCATCGGCGCTGGAAGTTGCCACGGTTGCGCCATCCCTGGCGACCGCCGCGCACTGGGCCGATGATTCATGCCCAGGAACGGTGGACGGCAGCCGTTCGCCCGTGGCGAGGTTCCAGCTCACC
>JAJXXL010000370.1 GCA_021781115.1 Planctomycetota bacterium | reverse complement strand
TGGACGTGCCTTTCACGATGATCTCATTTCGCCCGGGCAGGTGGTGGCGGTTTCGCTTTAAGTTTCGGTTTCGCTTTCGATTGTTTCACCGCGGTTGGAGTCGCGTCGACCGTCAGCGCAACGCGAAAGCCCAGCACCTTGTCGCCCCGCCACGGCACATTACAGAACCGGGCTGCCGAGCGGCAATAGTTTGCGTCGCTGGCCCAGCCGCCGCCGCGATCGACGCGGGGCGTGCCACCGACTGTCACCAACGGGTCGGCACCGCCCGGCAGTTCCCAGTGATACACGTCTTCGCACCATTCCCAGACATTGCCGTGCATGTCATACAGCCCGAAGGCGTTTGGCTTCTTTTGGGCAACGCGGTGCGGGTAGCGCTCGTTCGCTTCCAAGGCGTTCGCGCTGAACCACGCATACTCGTCCAGCGACGTCGCGTCCTTACCTGACACGAATTGCGTCAGCGTTCCGGCCCGGCACGCGTATTCCCACTCGGCTTCGGTCGGCAGGCGGTACTTCTGCTTGTCTTTGGCGCTCAGTTTGCGGCAGAACTCCTGGGCGTCATCCCAACTGACGTGCGTAGCGGGGTAGTCGTCGCCCTCGAGAATCAGGGGTTTTGCTTTCCAAGGCGTCGTCTCCATCACCACACGCCACTGCGCCTGTGTGACTTCGGTTCTGCCGAGGTAGAACGCGCGCGTCAGAGTGACGTCGACGGCCCGTTCGTACTCGTCGTCCTCATCATCGGTTCGCAACGTTCCCATGAGAAACTTGCCGGCCGGGACCAATGCGAGTTCCATGCCAATGGTGTTTCTGCGTGTTGATAGCTTGTTCTCACCCCAGGGTGCCTCATTCCTTGCGTCCTGCCTTCGCGGCGGGGCCTTAACGCTTTTCTCGCCGGCGAGTGATGCAATTCGAAGCCCTGCCACAAAAAGCGCAATCACAATGCTTCCGAATTGAAAAAAACGGAGTCGTCTCAAATGATCAGCCTCCGACGCCAGCCAAATTCTTGAAGCCGTGAACCGTCTTGGACTTTCCACAGAATTCGGAGGCACGGACACGGAACCAGCGCAACATTTCCAGCACCAACCTTAACGGATTTTTGACTACAAATGAGTAAAGTACCACGCGCGCCATCTGCCGCCGCCCGGGCAATCCGGACATTGATCAATCGAAGCCGTCCTCTGCGCCTCAATCCCACATGCGGATAAAGCAGTGGCTCCGGCCTCCGTTATGAAAGTGTCATTACATACGACACGCCTAAGTGACTTGCTGCACGCCAGGAGCCGCAAACCCGCGTCGGTGATACTTGTTTCGCTAACGTCCAGCTCTTTTAAATGCCGGAATTGCGCCAACTCGGCCAAATCAGTGTCGGTAATGGCCGTTCCGCATAACTTGAGGCGTTTCAGTCGCGGGCACAGGCGGAGCGTAGCGATTCCCGCGCTTGTAACTTTCGAATACGACAGATTAAGGTCTGTGAGCGCAGGTAATGCCGCCAATTGATTTGCGCCGGCATCGGAAATTGGCGTCGCGGCCAGCCCCAAAAAGGTCAAGCTCAAGCACCGGCGTAATTCTGAAATGCCGCACCCCGTCATGCACGTTCCGTCGAGCGACAGCGATTCGAGTGCTTTGGCGTCTTTCAGCAAGACGAATCCTGCGTCGGTAATTCGTGTCCGAGCGGCGGAGATTTCTTTGAGGCACGATGCATGCCCCAATGCGCGCAACGCGTCGTTCGTCGCGAACGATTCATCAATTATCACTTCCGAAAGGGTAGGGGCTGCTTCGACCAGTCGCGCCAAGCCGCTGCCCCTGATTTGAGTTCCTGTAAGATCAACGTATGCCAGGGCCGGAAAATTTGGTAGCGCCAGCAAGCCGATGTCAGTCACGGGGCATCTTTTGAGTTCGAGTTTCGAAAGCTTCGTGCAATTGACGAGATGGCGAAAGCCGGCACCGGATATTGGCGTGCGCCTGACCTCAATCCAATTCAATTCCCGACAATTGGACAACCCAGAGAATCCGTCGTCGGTGATTTCAGCCTCGTCGAAACCAACTACTTCCAAGTGCGGTAACATCTTGCATTGTTGAAGCACCTGATCGTCGGCATCACGAAAATCGACCCATAACCGGCGGACTGTATTGAGCGCACCGAGATGACGCAAAACATTCTTCCCGCGGACAAGCGAAAAGTCGTTCCAGCGCCGCCTGGGCGCGCTGATACTCTCGGGAATTCTTTTCGTCTTGAACGATTCGATCCAGTCGGAAAAATCCGGATTGAGGTGCTTCAAAACGCCTGAAATGAAATTTGCGCATGCCTGAACATACCACGGCGACGGAATTTCGCTGCCTTCGATGTTGGCCTCAATCTGCGCCAATTCGCGGTAAGCCTGATTTCGCTGCCATTGCGTCAATGCCGAAGGGCCCGCGACAGCAATGATCAGTAAGACAATGACGCCTGCAGCCCACAGACCGTTGCAAGGAAACCATTTCGTGATGCGTGTCGCCTGCGCAATTAATTCGCGGAAACGTGCCCGAGTGCTATAAGTCACGGTGAGTCAACCTTTCCGGACGAGTAGGAAGGCGATTTGTTCCCGGTGACCGTTGGAACGCCGCCAGAAAAACTCACAGTCAACACGTTTCCGGCGACCGGTTGTCCGACGTCCGATTTGCCACTAAAGTATTTGCCAAACACATTTGACGGGCCGTTCCCATCGACGACAGGCAGCGCCGCTAACATTCCGGGACTCACGTTATTTCGCACGACAGGATTGCGCGCTTTCCAGTTTCCAGAATGAAACCTATCGAGAAGCCAGCCATTGAGCTCAAATAGGCGGGCGTCTCCCGTTTGCGTGCCGGTTCCGGAATTGAAGAAATAATCATCTGGCGCCGTTTTAGGGGTCGTTGTCGCGCCGCTGGGAAACGAAATCTTCCCGTCGGTGCCGCGGTGAATTCCCTTAATGATATCAACGGTTCCAGGATACACAATTTGCGTCGCACCGGCTGGAATGAACCCAATGATCTCGTAATATTGTTCTTTTTTACCGCCTGGTCCAAGGAATGTGACGAGTTGAATAATGACGTACGGCCCTTCTCCCGGATTCTCAACTGTGAATTTGCCCTGTACGATATTCCCCGACACCTCCGTTGTGCGTTTCAGAATCGGCTGGGCCTGATTCTGCAACTGTTGCCACCCGGTGGGGTCGACCGCGTTCAGCGGGTCGTTGGTGACGTACCGGTACAGGTTCGGGCGCCCGCCGCGAACGATTTCGGATTCTGGCTCACGAACCGCCCGGTTTCGGGGTCGTACCACCGCGCCCGGTTGTATTGCAACCCCGCGTCGGCATCCCACATTTGGCCCGTGAACGCGAACAGCGGCTGATTCGCCGGACTCGTCTGGCTGACGATGTTGCCGTTCGCGTCGTACACCAGGTGATCGACGACCGCCCCCGTCGAATCGACCAGATCCCGCACCGTGTTCTGGTTATCGACCAGTGGCCACAGCACGTTGCCGACCGCGTTTTCGTCGGCCAGCAACTGGTCGATCTGAGGCGCCCACAAATAGCGATCTGTCAAAGAACCGCTCGCGTCAAACACGAGCACCACCTCATCGTCATCGTATACGAACCGCTGCGCCCGGTCAAATATTCCATTCCCGGTGTCATCGACCTGCTTTTCAATCAACTGGTCGTTCACGTCGTAGGTGTATGTCGTGACATTTCCAAGGGGGTCGGTCAGGCTCGTCTTGTGGCCCAGGCTGTCGTAGGTGAAGTGCGTCGTCGCCCTTCGGGGTCGGTCGTGGAGGTCAACTGGTTCAGGCTGTTGTAGAAGTTCGTGGTGATTTCGCTCAGGCCGTTCGACGTTTCGATCAGGTTGCCCAGGTTGTCGTAATAGTTGGTGGTCACGAGTTGCGATGGCCCCGTGCCGCTGGGGCTGGGCAGCGTGACGGTCGTCAACCGGCCCGCCGGGTCGTAGGCGTTCGTGGTCACATTGCCCAGCGGCGTATCATTGGGGTTCGTCTGCGGGCCGAACGACTTCGACACGGTGAGCGTAACAGTCGCCGGGGCGCTCAGGCTCACGCCGTCGCTGGCTGCGTAGGTGAACGTGTCGGTCCCGGTAAAATTGGGGGCGGGCGTGTAAATGAACGACCCGCCGCTGCCGAAGTCCTGCCTGCCACCCAGGTCTTGCAGCGTACCGTGACTGGGGGCGGCGACAAGCACGGCGCTCAGCGTGTCGCCGTCGTAATCGTAGTCGTTGGCCAGAACGCCGGGCTGGCTTTGGGCCGCCGTGTTCAGCGTGTCGAGGGTGACGTTGTAGGCGTCGTTGTTGGCGACGGGCGCAATGTTGGTGTACGTGAGTGTGACGGTGGCGGGGCTGCTGGCGCCGTCGGCGTCGGTCGCCTCGTAGGTGAACGAGTCGCTGCCCACGAAGTTCGTGGCGGGCACGTCGGTGAATGAACCGTCGGAATTGAGCGTGACCATTCCTTGCGCCGGGTTCGTTTCGAGGACGGCCGACATCGTGAGATTGTTGTAATCGACGTCATTGGCCAGAACGCCGGTCGAGGCAGTTTCGGTAATCGTCTGGCCGTGCAGGGCCGAGTAGGAATCGTTGACCGCATCGGGGCCGCTGAGCAGCGACCGGGTTTCAAGCTGCTCGATTCGCACCGGGTTCCGCTTCACCTTGCGGCGTTTGCGGGGGGGGCAATCGACGGGAGTTGACCCAACGCAAGCCGTGACGGACAGAAGCAAGCCAATCGAGGTGGGGCATGGGGAGAGTCCGGCGAAAAGGCTTTTCCGTTCCGCAGGAGTTAAGACGCAGGAGTTTTCAGTGTTCGGTGTTCCGTTTTCCGTAAGAGCGTGAATGCAAGAGGCGCAGGAGTTGGCGACGGATCTCCCCGAGGGCCGGGCGACGGTTTGGAGTTTCAGTGTACGGACGTGGCGGCGCACGACGACAACCGGGGCGATGGCACGGGCTGCCGGGGCACGACGCGAAAAATGCAATTTCGTCGGCGAGACGCCGACGCCACGATATTTCTGGCGGCCCGGAACGGGCCGTTGATGACCACGCGGAAAAGTTTGTTCGCGGCACTGCCCTGTATGGCGAACGCAGGCCACCCTGCCGTCGAAGTTGTCCGCAGGGCAGTTTACGGTGCGCCTGGCGGCGGCCGGTGCGATGCCGGCCACCGCCGGGCGTGTTTGCAGTTCGCGGGCGATTTCAATAGCTGCCCAGCGGCTGACCGTCGTTGATTGACGCCAGGTTCTGGTACGTGCTGCCTTGCACGTTGGCCGGGCCGGTGGCGATGTTTTCGCTGATGAACCGCACGGCTCCGTCGCCCATCAGAAACTGGGCGCCGCCGCTGTGCAGACTGCTGAACCCGGAAAACGGCGTGGGCGACATGTTGCCGTTGGGGGCCATTGGTGTCTTGAGGTTCAGCGTGTCGCCCGCATTGCAGTCGCCGAGGGCCAGCGCTATGCCTTGGGGCATGCTGTCACATCCGACGCCAGCCCAAATGGTATCGCCGCCGCTGTACAGCCCGTTGACGAACGTCGGGCTCTTGCGCTCACCCACCAGAAAGGTGTTGCTGAGCCCGTCGGCAAAGTCGCTGAACCTGCGGCGACTGCTCCAGGAAAACGCCCCCCCGACGAGCGGGGTTGTGGGAGCCATCATCCAATTGGTGTTCCAGTTGAAATTCGCACCCAGCACGCCCGCGTAATTCGAGCGCGCAAACGAAGTGGTTGTCGCCATCGGCGGCATCATGACCATGTAGCCGTTCGCAAGCGGGGTCACGACCAGATCGCCGCCCACATCCGACGGGCAGCGATACACGGAAATCGGCGTTTGCAACAGGCCCGGTTGCGGCAGGGTTGTCAGCACCGCGCTGAAGCCGGTCGCCATGTTTGAATTGACGTCCATTCCGGGTGCCGCGGCCAGTGACGCGTACAGCGGGGCCTGATCCAATTGCGGCAGAATCATGGTTCCCCAACCCCACCGCGTGGGGCCGTTCGGGCTGCCGATCCAGCCGGGCGGCAGCGTATTGGCCACGTCATGGTAATTGTGCAGCGCCAGGCCAATCTGATGCAGACTGTTTTTGCACTGCGCACGGCGGGCCGCCTCGCGGGCCTGTTGCACCGCCGGCAGCAGCAGCGCCACCAGGACGGCAATAATGGCAATGACGACCAGCAATTCGATCAGCGTAAAGCCGTGGCGACGCGGCTGAAACCGGGCAGACATGAAACACACTCCTGATCCTGGGTTGGGAAATGCATTGAAAAAATAAATTGAATAAAGAATCCGGGCGCGGGCCAAACGACCGCGTGGGCAAGTCCATAACGACGTCATAGAGGTCGCGACACCGTCGCGACGCTCGCCATGATGAGCGGCAGGCCGCCGAATGCACCGTCGACCGGCAATTTCGGGCGGAGAAGCCGAGAAACGGCGGTGGTGGATCGCGGCGCAGCGCGGCGTGAAACACTAACCTGATCGGCGCAGGGCCCCGCGTGCCGCAGCCACGCTGTCAGTGCGTATCGCATCGCGTCGCACAGCCTGAAACGTGGAGTGCCAGTCACTGTGCGCACGGGGTCTGCCGAAATTGCCGTGGCTAAAACCGCGGCGGCCGAAGAATGCCCCAATTGAATCCTGCACTGGGCGCAACGCGAATGTCGGCACGCCAGCGCCTCAGGAACGGTGGACTGCCCGCTGAGAAATTCGCCAGCATCGCCCACTGCTCAGCAACGACGACCGCTTTCGGTGCGGGCGCCAACGGCGGAACTCGCCTGTCGCACATTACGCCCTGACAGGCGGGCGCGCCCGAACCGCCGGTACCGTGGCGTTCAACCCGCATCGGCCCATGCCCGCTGGCGTGGTGGCCGCCCAATGCCACGTAATCGCCGCAACTTGCCTCAACCCGTGACGAACTTGCGAGCGCAGCGCCGAACACGACGAATGCCGACACCCATCGACCACGACTGGTTATTAATGAGGTCTGGTGAATCATGGCGAATCGGCGATCGCACAGAAGCGAGCGAAGTCTTCGGCGCAAAAAGATC
>JAJXXL010000464.1 GCA_021781115.1 Planctomycetota bacterium | reverse complement strand
GGCCTGATTCGGCGACTTGGCTCAATCGGTATGCGACAGCCTGAAAGCCGGGTTTCGTTCAAGATAAGCGGCGACCCGATCGTGTCGTGAGAACGCCAGCGGCAGAAAATCGAGTGCCTGTTGCAGCCGGTCGTTCGGCTCGGCGCAACTGAACCGCAGAAAACCCGCGCCGGCCGCACCGAAGCATTCGCCGCCCAGACACGCCACGCCAAAGTTGTCGTCGGCCCCTTCGAGGAGGTACAGCGCCAAGCCGTGGCTCGTAATGCCCAGGCGGTTGCAAATCGCCGCCACATTGGGAAATACGTAAAATGTGGCTGTCGGGTCGAGTGCGTGCACGCCTTCGATGGTGTTGAGCCCGCGGGTCAGCAACACCACCTTTTCGCGGAAGAGCTGCATGACGCGATCGCGTTCACCCCCGTCGCGTTCGAGTGCGGCCAAACCCGCCAATTGCACGATCGGCGGGACGCATGACAGGCTCGTGTTAATCATCTTGCCGATTGCGTCGGCAACCGGCGCCGCAGCCACGGCAAACCCCAGCCGCCAGCCACTCATGCTGTAAGACTTGCTGAACGTGTACGCGGCCACGCACTGGTCCATCATGCCCGGTTGTTCGAGCAGCGAACGGTGCCGGCCCCGCCAGACCATGTGACAATACGGCTCATCGCTGAATACCGCCACGTTCTTGCCGCGCACGATGTCGGCGATTTTTTGCAGGTCTTCGACGGTGGCCACCCCACCCGTGGGGTTGTGCGGCGAATTGAGAAAGATAGCCTTCGGGGCAGGGTCGTTCGCCAAGAAATTCTCGATGTACGACACATCGGGGCGAAACGCCTGCTCCTGGCGAAGGGGCGCGAGCACGGCCCGCGCCTGGCGGCGTTCGATGTTTGGCAAAAACGTAGGAAAATGCGGGCTGAACACCAGCGCGCCGTCGCCGGGGTTCAAAAACGCCTCGCAGAAATACTGCTGAAAAATCTTTGCGCCGGCGCCGACGACAATGTTTTCCGCCTGGGCGGGAATTGCGAATTCCTCACGCACGAAACGGGCCGCGCCTTCGCGAAACACCGGCAGCCCGGGCGAGGGACAGTAATGCGACTGGTTCTGCTGGATCGCGCGCTCGCCCGCGGCTTTCGCCGCCGCCGTGCTCTCGAACGGGCTGTCGCCGATTTCGAGTTCCACCACGTCCTTGCCGCGGGCTTTCAGCGCCCGGGCGACCGCCAGCACCGTAAACGCAGTTTCGACGTTCAGATTCCGGGCGAACTCACTGAGTGCAACAGACACGCGGGCCTCGACTTTCTGTGCCGGGCGCCGTCAAATGCGAACGCCCCAGGATTTGCTGAAACTGGTTTCCCGCCACCTGCGACGCTTGACTGCCCCTGTCTCACGCAGGGGTCAATTCCACTGTGCCAGGTTGCGGCGGGCTTCGTCCATTTGCTGGTCAAGCAGTTCTTCTTCATCAGTGGGGCAATTTCTGCGGCATGCAGCGAGCAGGTCGAGAGCTTCGCCCGGCCGGTTGTTTTTGAGAGTAATGAGCGCCAGATCGCGGCGTTCGTTGTACGACGACGGCAACAGGGCGCTGAGCCGACGTTGAACAGTCCATGCGGCGGACCAGTTCAACTGCCGTGCATACAGCGACTTCAGGTTGTTCAACATTCGCAAAATGATAGCCCGCGGCCCGACCGGTTCGAGCGCTTCGAGCGCCTGTTCGGCTGTCATACTGGTTGCGGTCTGAATACGGGTCAGGCACGCGGAGACCGACAGAATTTCGCCGCCGGCAAACGCGTCGACGAAAAACGGCCCATCGACGCCTTCGTAGCGCGTCAGGAAATGCGCCGGGGCCGCCACGCCATGCAATGCCCAGCCCGCGCGTTCTGCCACCGCAATGTACAACACGCTCAGGCTGATCGGAATGCCCGATTTGAGTTCAATTACGCGGTTCAGAAAACTGCCGTCGGCTTGTTCGTAAGATTCACGCCTCCCGGTCACGCCGTGCCGGCCCGCCAGGCACCGTCCGATTTCGGCAATCGCTCCGGCGTCAGTCCGCGCACCGGCTAATACGCCAGCCAATTCGGTGGCGCGGTCTTCGATCCATCCAAACACCGGCCCAAACTCGAGTCGCGGGTAGGCATCGCGCGCCAGTTCCAAGGCTGCGGCCGTCAGATCGACGTCGGTTCGCCGCGCCACCAGTTTTTGAAACTCGCTGTCGTTCGCAAATTCGGCGTCAAAACTCATAGGCGCGGCGGTCAATAGAGTAAAGTTCAAACCGCCACCGCGCGTCCAGTCAACGCGGCGATTGACGATCAGGCTCAGCCCAACGGTCGACCGTTGGCAAAGGGGGCCGGTCTTGTGCGGCGATTTTAACGACTGATTTGCGCCGAAACAATTCGACGCCGCCCGACAATCACGTGCCATGCGGGGGCGCACGACAAAGCGATTGATCGCACGGCGCAACCCATTGTCGCGGCGGGCGCTGCCGACAAACTCACCCGCGATTGATCGGCCGCCGCGCAGGACGCCATTTGCCCATACTTGCCGCAGTGCCGGCGCTGCCTTGCTAGGCTATAAGGTCGGAAATTTGAACTTCGAAAAATCCTTGTAGCGCGGGTCGCGAAAACCTTCGACGAATCGCATGCCAAATCCCTGCTGAAGTTCGTATTCGGCGCGGTTCGACCAAGGAGTGCGGGGGTGCGTCTTGATCACAAACGCAAACAGGTCTCTAGCCTTTTTTTCCTGTTTTTGCAGTTCCTCCATGTTTATTTTTGTCAGCTTGACTTGCCGTGCGTCGGGCTTGAGCATTTCCTGCGTGCGGATCAGATTCCATTCGTTGGACTTCGGGTTTTTCAGTGGCGGGTACTGATTCAGGTGCCGATCCATCACCAGCAGAAACTGAAACAGTCGCACCCGATAGGCCAGGCTTTGTGCCAGAATCAGATCGTAATCGGCTCGCCACCGCTGCGAATCTTCCTTGTCGCGCAGTGGACGAATCTTTTCGAGCGCCTGGGCCGCCTGGTTAAGCATGCCCATCGCGCGCAACGCACGCGTAAACTGCACCTGACCGTTTTTAAGAAACTCTTCAGGAACGACTGTGTAATGATGTTCTTGAATCTGAAGTTCGGCATCCTTGAACGGGTTCATCAGCACGATAACTTCCCAGATGGTCGAGCGGAACTTGCTGCGACTGCGGGCATCTTCGTATTCCCGCCGGCCGATGAGTTCCGGCACGTATTCTTTCATGTCGAGAAACGCGAACTTCCGTTTATCGATGGCCTCTTGGCCGATCAGGTTTTCTTCCTCGTGCGGTAACACAAAAAAAATGCCGCCGGTTTCCTTGGCCAGCCGGGCCTGTTCATACGGCCCGAATCCGCTCGAATGCGCGTCCCACCGGGCGTGCAGGCCGTCGAACTGCATCGCCTCGGCGAAGGCCGTTTCCGGCCCGCGGTTGATCTGCAGCCAATGATCGAGGCCGTACTTGGGATCTTTCCAGCGGATGCGGGCGATCGGAAAGCCGAAGACCGCCTCGCGCCCCAGGATGTAAATCGGCGAGCGGGCTTTCTTGGCCTTGTACACCACGTCGTCGATCAACTCGCCGTCGTCGCCTGATTCGTCGGTGACCACAATGATCGCCAGCTTGCGATGCCCCCGTTTGGCGACCGGACTGTACTTGTCGATCACCTCTGACAATGCGGCACACATGTTTTCCTTACCGCTTTCATCGATGCGGATCCGGCTGATCGCCGCACGAATTTCAGGGATGCTGGCCGTGGGTTTGGGGGTGATCATCGTGAGCTCTTTGCCGAAGCTGTAGACCGAAGTCAGCAGGATTTCCTTGCCGGCCTTGAGGTTGGCGTCGCGCTCTTGGGCGATGCCCAACTCTTCATAGACCTTGTGGAATTGCTCGCGGATTTCTGCCTGATCGTCTTTCATGCTTTCCGACTCGTCGAACAGCCACACGACGAGCAACCGGCTTTCGCGCATCATCCGCAGCACTTCCTGCGTGACTCGGCCCAGCGCGGGGCCGTACCCCTCGACTGCGGCGCCCACTTCGCCCATGACTTGCCCTTCGCCTAATTCTGCACCCAGTTGTTCGACGCCAGGCAAGCCCATGCCGCCGCCATTGTATACGACGATCGGCTGCTGAAATTGCTGCGAACTGTCGATCGCTCGCTGCGAAACAGCCGCCCCAAAACCCGAACCGTCGCCCCCGCCGCCGGTACCGCCGGGAATCGGATTTGTCGTCGTCGCCGCCCCGCCGGAAACGACGTTCAGTGATTCGGCGACCTGGGATTCGACGTTCAGTTCTTTGGTGAACTCTTCGGCGGTGCGGTCTTCGGAAAACGCGGTTTCGATGGCAACTCGGAGGTCATCGACCTGCACATGCATTGTGACCCACGTCAGCGACGTCAGGACGACGATGTGCAGCCCGAGGGATATCAGCCAACCAGGAATTCCGCGCTTGACGAACATGCTGCGGTTTACTCAAAGTGCGTTGACATTGCACGACGGTCGCTGAAAAACCAAACCGCTTGCCGCGACTGACGTCTGCACGCCGGAAACCGCGAAAGCGGCCTTGAGGAAACACATGGCTTTTGGCAGCTCAAGCCGGGATGTCGCGCCGTTCGAAGGCCCGGGCGAATCCTGCGTGGCGTTCCGATTACAGGTTCGGTCGCACGCGGGGAGGCCCCATATTCTTCTTGGCGGCCTCCTTTCGCTTTTTCTCTTCCTCGGCAAGGAGAATGCGTTTCTTTTCGGCGGCAGCTTTCCCCAAGCCTTTCATGGAGTCGCCCGTCGAGGCTTCTTGCCAGTCCCAACCCATCGGTTGAGACAGTTCGCGTTCAGCCAGCATGGCCCACGGAGTTTCAGGGTTTTCGTCCATGACCCGCTTGAGGTACATTGACGCGCTCTTGGCCATTTTGGCGACGTCGGCTCCGGAATTGATGGCCTTAGAGGGCACGAGCCGCCATTGGTTGCTTTCTTTCTTCTCAAACGTCTTGGGCGACGATTTCATTTCAGCGAGCAGTTTGTTGTAACCAAAAACCCGCACCCGCATTGCCAAAACCCGGCCCATGGCCAGGTCGTAACTGGCACGCCACCGCGGCTCGGTGATTTTGGGGCGGTCTTTTTCACCCGAAACCAGGATGTTGTACATTTCGACCAGACGATAATCGAGATCGGCCGCTGGCTTCTGCGCCTCAGTGACGCCTTGCCGCAAAATGTTGTCGTTGTCAGCCCGGAATTCCAGCAGCGGCAAGGGCACATTTTCCAACTTGGTTTTCGTGGCGGCGGTAACGAGGGCCGCCTTGGCCTTGTTCTTTTTCAGCGCGGCTTCGTAGTCGCGAATCGGGCGATAGTCGGGCTCGTAGTTGCGCATTACCGCAGGATTGAACCGCGGGCCATTTCCTTCTTCGGCGATAAAGTACAATCCGCCGGTCTCTTTGCAGAGCCTCGTCAAAGCGTAGGGACCGTAACCCGATGACATGCGCGTCAGATCGGGGCCGCGACCGCCCCAAAAACCCAGGGCCAGGCCCTCGGGCATGATTGTTTCCGGCCCCTGATCGACCGGCAGTTCTTCGGTCGTTTTGTCGGGGTATTCCCAAGTAACGTAGCCGTGCTCGCGGCCAAACAGTGCAGCATTGCCCACGACGTAGCACTTCAATCCGAACCGTCGGCAGGAGTGAATCACGTCTTCCATAATGTTCGGGTCGTCGCCGCGCTCATCGGTGACGATGATGATCATCGTATTGCGACCGGCGCTGTACTTCTGGAATTTCTTGACGACGGCCCCGACCGCGGCAAACACGAACTCCTTGCCCGATTCATCGGCCGGAATCGTGCGGATTTTCGGAATGATCGTACGCACGTCATCGACCGGTTCTTCGGTGAGAACCGAGAACGATTTGCCATACGTCGCCACGGCGGTCTTCAGGTATTTGTCGGCGTTTACGTCGAGCGCGCCCAATTGCCGGTACACGTTTTCGAACCGGTCGGCAATCATGTTTCGCCGTTTGTTCAGCGACAGCGACGCGTCGAACAGCCAGACAACCATGGTCTTTTTTTGTCGCAACGAACCTGCAATTTCCATCGACAGCCGATCGATCGCGCCTTCGGCACTGCCGATGTTTTCGGTGCCGGTACCGCGAATTTGCACAGCGGACACAATTTCGCGATCGCTCGGGGCGGGCATTTCGTCAGAAACGGAAATGTCGGGGCCGCGGAGCTCTTCGTCAATTTGTTGTTCCATTTGCGCCTGAACGCGTGAAGTGCCGGCTTCGGTGGCCGCTGTGGCCCCTGCAATGGAACTCATCGTCGTCACTTCGGCGCTGGTAGCCACCTGATCGGTGATGGCCGTTTCAAACTCATGCGGCCGCTCTTGATTTTCCAGGGTGCTGATGACGGCCGGGTCTTCGTCGCGAGCGGTCGAGATCCGCACGCCCCACAACGCCAGCAATACCAGCAGGTGCACTCCCACGCTCGCACCCCAGCCAGGCATTTCTGTTAGCCGCACGCTCGCGAGCAACGGTTGCCAAAACGGCAATGCCAAGTCTTCTTCCGTTGCGGCATCGGATTCGGCGGGGGCCGATTCCGGTTCGAAATTCTGCCCGGCAAGTTCGGTACGATCGTCAAAGTCGTCGTCTGGCTCCGGGATGAAATTCGACGATGCCGCTTCGGGAATAAAGTTTGACGTCGGGCTCAACTGCATGACCGTACCTCCTCGGACCCACAAACTCCTTTGCCGGCGCCCGCCCTCAGGCCGATCTGCCATGCGCTCTATACATGAAAATCGGCATTTCGACCCATTTCAGTGTACCAACGTCCCCCGGTAAATCAAACCCGATTCACGACAATTAAAAAGACACCCATAAATTATTGACATCAGCACTCCAACTTGTTACAAGGACAGAAATGGCATCTGATCGCGAGCCGTAAGTTCGACTCACTTTGCATTTATGGTCAACAGGCCGCAATGACGTTGCAAATAGCCTTGCATGTCGCGTTTCGGCGAAAATGGCGAAAATAGGGTTCGATGGGTAGATCGGA